>NZ_FOXF01000011.1 GCF_900115655.1 Ruminobacter amylophilus
GAATACCTTTTAGGACCATCTCTGCCAGAGTCTTCAACAATAGTATTAACCGGTCTTTTGACCTTTCTGATTTCTTCAGGAACCTTCATAAAAACACCTCTTGTATATAGTCCGTATTATATCATAAACGGACTAATAAAGACATAAAATAATGATAATTTTGCAAAAAAAATCACTAACTTTTACGGTAAAACAGGAGTTAAAAAGGCAGATTATTTCCAAAAACCAGGGAAACAGATTAATTTTTGATATGATTTGAAAAGAAACGACCTTAGAACAAGAAGGTTTCTATAGTCCTGAGGTTTGTGAAAGTTTTAGTTAAAATGAAAGAAAATTACATTTTTAAATTAATATCTGTAATTTTCTGTCTTTTTCGTTAGAAATACAGTTTTATTTTTACGCAAATCAACAGTCAGAAAGATACATATATCAAAAAATTGTTGCTTTGTTTTTAATAAACTGTTTTTTCATGGAATAATAATTACAGTTGTTTTTCATTTCCTAAACAGCATAACACTGTTTTCATGCCGTAGAGGAAGAACTGAAAAGGACTCACCTCCCGGCAGCGGAGGATGCATTCCGGATTTACTGGAATGAAGAACCTGTGTTCATCATTTTTGCAATTTCCGGACATAACGATAAAGCAATAGCATATAACAAACAGGTCTGACACGAATCAGACACAATAAAAAATACGGACAAAACTGTTTTAAACACAGACTGCAACAGAAAATTGGAAGCAGCCGACCGGAAGACGGATTATTCCGTTTAATGAATTCTGCAGACAGGATTCATGCGATAACCGCAAGCATCATAACAGCGGCGTATGACTCATGCACGGATGTCGGACGCGATTCACTTACTGATCGTTTGGTAAAAACGACGGTTCTGAATTGAAACAGCTCCGGCCTCTCAGAAAACCGGATTGGCGAATCAATATATTGAGAGAAAAGTATATGTTAAATTTTTTAGACTTTATCAAAAGCAAATACGAGTTCTTCAGTCCGAAAGAGAAGAAGATTGCCGACGTGGTGCTGGAACAGCCACAGAAGATCATTGCCTCAAGCATAGCTCAGCTGGCAAAATCAGCCGGTGTTTCCGAACCGACCGTGCACAGATTCTGTCAGAAGATCAATACCGAGGGGTATCCCGATTTCAAACTTAAACTCGCCCAGACCCTGGCAAAAGGCATTCCTTACGTAAACATTCACGTAGACGAAAACGACAGCACGGAAAACTACACCAAGAAGATTTTTGACTCATCCATCTCCATTCTGAACGAAGCACGCAAAAATGTTGACATCAGAGTCATTCAGAGATGCGTGGACGTGCTCAGCTGTGCCAGAAGAATAACCTTCTGCGGACTCGGTTCAAGTGCCACCGTTGCCCACGACATGCTGAACAAATTCTTCAGATTCAACATTCCATGCAACTACTTTGAAGACCCGGTCATGATGCTGATGAGCGCATCAAACTGCAGTCTGGAAGACGTTTTTGTACTTATTTCCCATACCGGAAGAACAAAGGATCTCATTGACGTTGCAAAATACGCCAGAAGCAGAAAGGCTACCGTTATCGGATTAACCTCTGAAAACAGCCCGCTGGCTGAAGAATGTTCACTGGTGCTTTCGGCAAAGATTCCGGAAGATACGGATATCTATATTCCAATGGCTTCCAGACTTGTGCAGCTTGCACTCGTCGACGTGCTGGCAACAGGTCTTTTCCTGCGTAAAGGTCCTCAGTTCATAGCAAACCTTAAAAACGTAAAGGAAGCCATAAAGGAATCAAGACTGGAAATGCCTCGTGAGAAGAAGGCGGATAACAAGGAACCTGGTGAGGAGGAGAACAAATAATTCTTTACCAGCTTCTGCCTGCCGGTAATAACTATAAAGTCATACAGAATCGGAGCAGCTCGTACTGATGTCTAGATATCTGGCCATAATTGACAGTTATAAGCTTAAGCAGCTTGAGAGTCTGGGTGAAATATATATTTCCCCAAGAGAGTTGAATGAAATATTTACGGCGGATCCTCATACCGCAAACTATCAGGATCTGCTGGAGGAGAATTTTTACTTTCGCGAAATCCACGAAAAGGTATTTCTGCTCATATCACTGCTTCAGGAAAGAGACTGCGACAACGGTCTTGACGTGAGCATTTCCGAAATAGAATACATTATCGCGCTTAATCCGCAGGCAGCCGAAAATCTGACCCGCACGTATCCTGATTTCAGGTTCTGCACTCTTTCAAGACGACTCGGCATCATTGAAAACTTCATCAACTATAACGTCAGGAAGAACTGCTCCGCAGGCATTGCCGCCATGCGCATACTCATGGGGCTGTGCGAACCTCCGGCCACACTGAATTCCTACAACCTTCTTGATCTGAGCACGGATCCGGCAAGAGAACTTCTCATCGCCAAACACCTCCTGCAGAAGAAGACTCCGTACTACCGCACCAATCTGGCTTCAAGAACTTTGCTGACACTCATTACGATGTACAGAAGAACCGTCGGTTATCCTGACGGAGACATCGGTTATGTCATGGACATGCTGGAAATCTACCATTATGCGGTTAACCGTTCAGATCAGACTCCTCCGGGATACAACGACGGCTGGATGAATAATCCAGCCCATGCAGTCCTGATGAAAATCCATAATGAAAATCCGGACATATCCTTTGACGACATTCTGTTTAAAATTAGGGAAATTCCGGAATTCGGTGATTTTCTGCATACCCTGACGGCACTGTATTCGAGGGATTCATATATTCTCTTCATTTATCTGAAATCAATAGATCAGCTGAGAAAATTCGGCATCAGCAGATCCACCGTGGCCAATGTGGCCTCATGGTGCAATACCGTGGATGAAAGAGAACTTCTGGCATCATGGCTAGGCAGCTGCTTCGGATACATGAAAGTCATTCACGCGCTCTATGACACCATGGACATAAACATCATGAACATAAGCAGCGATGATGAGGATGAGGATGACGTCAACGGAGCCGACAGAATCATAACCTCCTTTGAGTCCGGCAGGAGCGCGGCAAAGAATAACAAGAGCAATGCCCAGACCGGAGAAATGACCTCGGGCATGTCCGCCGCCAACGATGAATCACAGCCTGAGCACTGTGATTCACGAGATCACCAGGAAGGACAGGTATCTACCGGTGACGATTCTGAACTGAACAAGGCTCCGGTACCTCACGGTTTCATTCTGGAAAAATCACTAATGGAACTGAACAGGTCCGGCCCGGTTCAGCCGGTTGCCGAACCACGGGCATCCGGAGAAATATCCGGAACAGCTTCTGAAAACACGGAAACAGAATCCCCTTCCGTCCCTGAAGAAATCAGCGGGCAGGAACACGTTATTGATCTGGCAAACATTGTCACCATCAATGACGACCATGCCGGTGATCCTCAGAGAATTCTCTCCAAAACGGATCTTGACAACATCAGCTTCACCAATCCGACTGATGATGAAAACATCGGTATATCCGGTCTCCTGCCTGACGGATTCTTTGACGTGTATTTCGAGAACGACATAACCTCTCAGATTCATGAGGTTCCGGATATTCCTGAAAACACTAACTTTGAGGTGATTGAACTCTTTTCTGAAAACTCAGTTTCTGCCAGCCAGCAGGCCGAGGACCAGACAAAACCTGACTATGATTCTGATACCGTGGTATACGCAAAGGGCGTACGCATCAACAATTCGCAGATTAAGATTGCGGGATACAGTCTGACCTTCCTTGAAGGCATATTTCAGGCTCTTACCATAACCGCCGATTTCTCGGCACTGAGCGTTCAGGAAATAGAATGCGCCGTCAGCATGCTGATACGTACCGAAGCCCCTATCAGCAGAGAATGCATTGTTAAGAGATTTGCACATATCTGCCGAAAAACAGGTACCCCGTTCAAGAACAATCACAAGCTGAAGGTTATGCAGGAAATCAATCACGTGATTGAAAAACTTCACTGCATTACCGACATGGATGACTTTATCTACATGCCGAACAAGCCGGTATTTTCACGCAACAGAAAAATCGACATCAACAGAATCGGCTACAGCCAGACGTCCGACATTCCGTCAGATATCCGTTACAGCACTTCCGTAAGCCGTCAGGAGATTATCGCAACCATAAGACTTATCAAGGCTGATGACAATCTGGGACTTGGCGGCATACAGCCTACCGCCGAGGACGTATGCAAATTCATGGGACTTCTCAAAATCAAGAATTCCGCCCAGCAGCAGAAGGAAACCGACAGAATCAACAGAATTATCGGTGAAACAGAACGTAAAAGCGCATAGCACACGTATCCCGTACGTCAGCATTTCTGATTTTCCCATGAGACATAAATACGCGTTTCACCTATAATCATACGGCAGACATATTTATCTTTTTCAACCGGGCATAAACAGGAACAGAGGATTTTCAATGAACGATGATATTGTACTTCTGCCTCTTACTGATGATGACAGAGAACAGTTTATAAAAGACAATCAGGAAGCCTTCAGATACGGAGCCACGGAGGAATTCGGTCTCCGGGATGACCATTTCGAGGAAGACGGTGAAATCATTTCGCATAAAACCATCTCTGACTCCATTGATGCCGGCAAGGCATACCGCATCATGCTCGGTAATGAAAAAGTCGGAGGAGTGGTCATACAGACCGACGGAGAGCACGGAGATCTGGATCTCCTGTTTGTGTCTCCTAAGGCTCACAGCCTCGGAATTGGATACCGAGCCTGGTGTGCCGTTGAAAAAATGCATCCTGAAGTAAAACTTTGGGAAACGGTAACTCCGTACTTTGAAAAAAGAAACATTCATTTCTACGTTAACCGCTGCGGTTTCAGGATTGTGGAGTTTTTCAACAGTCATCATAAAGGTCCGCACGATGACGAGGATTTCGAAATGTTCAGATTTGAAAAAAGAATTGAAAGATGAAACAGTTTATTGTTGATGCATTCACAGATACCGTGTTTAAAGGAAATCAGGCAGCCGTATGCGTAACTGACAGATGGCTTTCTGAAGAACTGATGATGAACATAGCCAGAGAAAACATGTTCTCTGAAACCGCCTTTACCGTAAAAGAGGATGATACCTACAGGCTCAGATGGTTTACGCCGGGCGGTGAAATCGACTTCTGCGGTCATGCGACACTGGGGACCGCCTTCGTTCTTTTCAGTTTTTTCGAACGGAAAGCCGAAGTTCTCTCCTTCACCACGGCAGCAGGTATAATCACCGTCAGAAAAGAAGAAGACACGTTCGTCATGAATTTTCCGGCCTACAGATGCATTGAGACGGAAGTTACCGACAGAATGGAGGAGGCTCTGGGAATCAGACCGCTTGCAGCCTACATTGATCGCGATCTGCTGCTGGTTCTTCCCGATGAGTCGTCAGTCAGAACACTCAATCCGAAAGAAAACATTCTGAAGGAACTGGACGGACTGCTGACGGCGGTTACCGCCCCGTCAGACAGCCGTGAATACGACTGCGTCAGCCGTGTTTTCGGACCGAAAATCGGCATAAAGGAAGATCCGGTGACCGGCAGTTCCCACTGCATGATAGTTTCTTACTGGAACGACAGACTGCATAAGGATTCACTGGTCTGTTTCCAGGCATCGGAAAGAACAGGTATTCTGTACTGCAGCAGGAACGGAGACAGAATAAGCATTGCCGGAAAGGCGGTACTCTATTCCGAAGGAGAAATTTTAAAAAATCATCAGTTCTGAACAGAGACTGAATATGACTGATTTTCCGTCAGTCACGCAGCAACAGCCTTCATTCATGCTGTTTTACACGGCCGGGATGAGGCTTTCGGACGGAAAACACCGGTATTTTGATAAGATTAAAACAGGAAAATCGCTAAAAACTGTTATCAATAACACAAAAAGAGTGTATAATGCATTCAGTTTTAAAAGTTTGGCACAGAGAATAAAATGTATCAATTATCCAATAATTTACATCATCACCATCATCGTCCTAAATAGTCTTTCAGGAGGAGTGGTTTATTTTCTGGAAGACTTTCTTCCAGGAGTGCCGTAAAGATTTACATAAGACCCTTGGAAGAATAAAACGGATACTTCCAAGGGTTTTTAATTATACAGACATACAAGAGGGTTATTTGACATGTCTACTAAAAAGTTTCGTATCGCCATGCAGAAAAAGGGTCGTCTCAGTGTTGAAACCACAGAACTTTTAGAGAGCTGCGGTTTAAAGATCAACAAGCGTGAGGACAGACTCATTGCTCACGTTGAAAACATGGAAATCGACATTCTCCGTGTTCGTGATGATGACATTCCGGGTCTTATTATGGACCATGTTGTTGACTGGGGTGTTGTTGGCGAAAACGTACTTGAGGAAACAACACTTGAACGTCAGCAGGAAGGTTTACCTGTAGGCTACAATCTCGTTCGCAAGCTCGATTTCGGCGGCTGCCGTCTTTCACTTGCCATCCCTGTTGAACAGGAATGGAAAGGTGTTCAGAGTCTTGAAGGCTTGAAGATTGCCACCACCTACCCTAACCTCACCAAGCGCTACCTCGATCAGCAGGGCGTAAACTTCAAGACCGTACTGTTAACCGGTTCAGTTGAAGTTGCTCCGCGTGCAGGTCTTGCCGATGCAATCTGCGACCTGGTAAGTTCAGGTGCAACACTTGAAGCCAACGGTCTCAAGGAAGTTCAGGTTGTTTACAGGTCAAAGGCCGTACTTATTCAGAGAGATCAGGAACTCTATCCTGAAAAGCAGGCTATTGCCGACACTCTCATCAGACGTATCGACGGCATGATTCAGGCTCACGGCAGCAAGTACATCATGCTTCATGCTCCAAAGGACAAGGTTAAGGAAATCACCGCTCTCCTCCCTGGTGCCGAAAACCCAACTCTTCTCGAACTCGCAGGTAACTCAACTCATGTAGCCATTCATGTAGTTTCCACCGAAACCCTCTTCTGGGAAACCATGGAAAAGATTAAGGCACTGGGTGCAAGTTCAATCCTCGTATTACCTATTGAAAAGATGTTGAAGTAATATTATGAAAATTGTTAGCTGGAAAGATTTAAATGAACAGGAACGGGTAGACATCCTCACCCGTCCCGCCACTGCCGATGACGGCAGCAAGGCCAAACTTGTTGCTGATATCATCAGCAACATCCGTAATCGCGGAGATGAAGCCCTTCTGGAATACTCCCGCAAGTTTGATCGTCTGGAATCTGATCATATTAAACTTACAGCTGATGAAATCAAATCAGCCTGTGACAGAGTGGATTCTGAACTCAAGACAGCCTTAAAGAACGCTTATGACAACATCAGCATGTTCCACAGGGCTCAGAAACCGGCTCCGGTTGTAGTCAGCACCAGACCGGGGGTTACCTGTGAACTTCACACTCACCCTATCGACAGTGTCGGTCTGTACGTTCCCGGCGGCAGCGCACCGCTGGTAAGTACCGTGCTCATGCTTGCCGTTCCTGCACAGATTGCCGAATGTCCTAAGGTGATATTATGTTCTCCTCCACCGGTTTCCGATGCCATCGTTTATGCCGCAACCCTCTGTGGCGTGAATGACATCTACACCGTCGGCGGAGCTCAGGCTATCGCAGCCATGGCCTACGGCACTGAAACTGTACCTAAGGTAAACAAGATTTTCGGACCGGGCAATTCATTCGTAACCGAAGCCAAGAAGCAGGTAAGCGCAGACTTCCGCGGTGCCGCCATCGATATGCCGGCCGGTCCTTCCGAAGTACTGGTGATTGCCGACGAATCCGCAAATCCGGCATTTGCTGCTTCAGATCTGCTTTCCCAGGCTGAACACGGTCCGGACTCACAGGTTGTTCTTCTTTCAACAAATCCTAACTACGGTAATGAAGTTATCGCTGAAGTTGAAAAGCAGGTTCAGCAGCTGTCAAGAAAGGATATCGCCAACAGAGCCCTGGAAAAGAGTATCGCCATCGTATGCGAATCTCTTGAAGAGGCTTGTGCCATTTCCAACATCTATGCGCCTGAACACCTGATTGTGGAAACCAGAGAACCTCGCGCCCTGCTGCCTTACCTGAGAAATGCAGGCTCAATCTTCATCGGCGGCTGGACTCCTGAATCAGTAGGCGACTACGCCAGCGGTACAAACCACACCCTTCCTACCTACGGTTATGCCAAGACCTGTTCATCTCTCGGTCTTGCCGACTATCTGCGCCGCTACACCGTACAGGAAGCAACCACCGAAGGTTTAACCAACCTCAGCCGTACCGTAGAACTTATGGCAGATGCAGAAGGCCTTACCGCTCACAAGAGAGCAGTAACCATTCGTATGGACATTCTTAACGGAGCCAAATAACATGAGCAGTATTACAGAACTTGCCACTGAAAGAGTAAAACAGCTTACCCCTTATCTGTCAGCCCGTCGTATCGGTGGTAAAGGACATAACTTCCTCAATGCGAATGAAGCACCTAAGAGTGCAACCTTCCTGATGAAGTCAATTACTCTCAACCGCTACCCTGAATGTCAGCCTCCTGAAGTAATTGAAGCCTATGCTGATTACTCAGGCGTTGCCGAAGAAAACATTCTGGTTTCACGCGGCAGTGACGAATCCATCGGACTTCTGGTCCGCACCTTCTGTGAACCGGGCAGGGACGCAATCCTTATCAGCACTCCGACCTACGGCATGTATTCAATCAGTGCCGACACCGCCGGTGTGAAGACCGTTGACGTTCCGCCTGCCGATGACTTCCAGCCTGACGTTGAAGCTATCAGGAACACTGTGGAAAACAATCCTGAAAAGATCAAGGTTATTTTCATCTGTTCTCCTAACAATCCTACAGGCAACGTGGTTGATGACGACAAGCTTGTTCAGATTCTTGATTTCACCAGAGGCAGATGCCTGGTTGTGGTTGACGAAGCCTATATCGAATTCTGCCCTGAAAAGAGCAAGGTCAAGCTGATGAAGGATTATGACCATCTGGTTATAACCCGTACCCTGTCAAAAGCCTTTGCGCTTGCAGGTATCCGCTGCGGTTTCACTCTGGCTGACCAGGAAGTCATCAAGCTGATGCTCAAGGTAATCGATCCGTATCCGATTGCCGACCCTGTGGCTCAGATTGCCGTTCAGGCCTTAAGCACTCACGGCATCGCCATCATGAAGGAAAGAGTTGCCGAACTTATTGAACGCCGCGACAGATTCGTGGAAGAAGTAAGAAAGCTTGATTACGTTCAGGAAGTTTTCTATGAGAACGCAAACTACATTCTCATCCGCTTCAGGGACGGTGAAGGACTCTTCAAGGCATGCGCCGACAAGGGCATCATTTTAAGAGACTTCCACACCAAGACCAGACTGCAGAACTGCGTACGCGTTACCATCGGCAGTGAAGAAGAAATGAATGAAGTATTATCAGTATTTCATTCAATTAAACAGTAATTTGGCATCAGACAGCAGCCGGTCTACTGTCCGGTAAAAGCCCCAGGGCTTCGCACCTCACGGCTGTCTGCTCCTTCGTTGAGCCGCCCGTCTGCCCTAAACGGCAGTCATATGCCGGCGGTTCACGTGTTATATGATTTGTTTACTTAGTGAGGCAGATTGAATCTGCCTCATGTTTTAATGGAAAGCCTATGGAAAAATATCTTTTCATCGACCGTGACGGAACAATCATTGAAGAACCTGTAATCGATAAGCAGGTGGACTCTTATGAAAAACTCAAATTTGAACCTCACGTTATCTCTAGTCTCAAAGCTCTTAAGGATGCCGGTTACAAACTGGTTATGGTAACCAATCAGGACGGACTCGGAACCGACTCTCTTCCTTACGAAAAATTTTCAGGCCCGCACAATCTGGTGCTGGACGTTCTGTCTTCAGAAGACGTGCATTTCGAAGAAATTCTCATCTGCCCTCACTTCCCTCATGAAAACTGTGCCTGCCGCAAGCCTAAAACAGGTCTTCTCGGCAACTATCTTGTTCCCGGCGTCATCGACAAGGAACACAGCTTTGTTATCGGTGATCGTGAAACTGATATGGAACTGGCAAAGAACATGGGCATCAGAGGTGAACGCTACAACCCTGAAACCAACAACTGGAAGCAGATTACCGAATTTCTGACCAGAATTCCTCGTACCGCTCATGTTGTACGCAACACCAACGAAACCAAGATTGATCTCTTTATTGATCTTGACCACAGCGGCAAGAGTGAAATCTCTACCGGTATCGGCTTCTTTGACCACATGCTCGACCAGATAGCAACCCACGGCGGCATCACCATGAAGCTGAAGGCCGAAGGAGATCTTGAGGTTGATGAACATCATACCGTTGAAGACGTGGGCATTACTCTAGGTACCGCCCTGAAGCAGGCTCTCGGAGACAAGAGAGGTATCGGCAGATTCGGTTTCGCCGTTGCCATGGATGAAGTTGAAGCCAAGCTTGAAGGCCTTCCGGACGATTCACTGATGAATCATCCTGTTGACGCGTGCATGGACATTTCCGGCAGACCTTACTGCGTATTCAGCTGCGATGCCGACTTCGTACGTCAGCAGGTAGGAGAACTCTCTACCGAAATGGTTCCGCACTTCTTCCACAGTCTTGCATATGCCATGGGACTTACCCTGCACCTGAAGGTTACCACCGGTAACACTCATCATCAGGTTGAAGCACTGTTCAAGGCCTTCGGCAGAGCATTACGCATGGCTCTAAAAAAAGAAGGCAATGATCTGCCTTCAAGTAAAGGAGTACTTTAATGACCAAGCAGAAAGTTACCATTATTGACACCGGTGTTGCCAACCTGTCATCAGTACTGTTTGCCATGAACCGCCTTGACGCCGACTGCATTATCAGTGCAAAGGAAAGCGACATCAGAAACGCCGACAAGCTGATTCTTCCGGGCGTTGGTTCCGCCGTGGCAGCCATGGCCTCAATCAGGGAAAGACATCTTGACGATCTGATTGTCAACTCACATCAGCCTCTGCTTGGAATCTGTCTCGGCATGCAGATGCTGGCAGGTTTTTCCGAAGAAAGCATGAGTCAGGGAACTGAAGCCGTCAAGTGTCTCGGCATTGTGGACGGCGGCGTACGTCTCATGAAGGTTCCGGGACTGGTTCTTCCGCACATGGGATGGGATCAGGTTGAACACGACGGTTCCTGCCCGCTGTTTAAGGATATTCCGAGCGGATCATATTTCTATTATGTACACTCCTATGCTCTGGACGTAACCGGACACACCGTGGCAACAACCACCTATGGTCAGACTTTTTCAGCAGTGGTTAACCGCAATAATTTCTTCGGTACTCAGTTCCATCCTGAAAAGTCCGGTCCGATAGGACACAAACTTCTTAAAAACTTCCTTGACCTCTAGGAGACACAGACATGATTATACCTGCAATTGATCTTATTGGCGGCAAGGTAGTCCGTCTTTATCAGGGAGATTACTCCCGTAAAACCGAATACGATGCCGATCCTCAGGAACGTTTTGACCTCTATGTGAGTGAAGGCGCAAAATTCCTGCACCTCGTGGATCTTGACGGAGCCAAGGATACATCAAAGAGACAGCTTGACGTTATCTCAGAACTGATTAAGAACACTCCGGTTCCGGTTGAAATCGGCGGTGGCATCCGTACCGAAAAGGACGTTGAGGATCTGCTGAACATCGGTACCGAACGCGTGGTTGTAGGCTCTGCCGCCGTTAAGGATCCGAAGATGGCAAAGGACTGGTTCCGCAGATTCGGCGCAGAACACATCGTTCTGGCACTCGACATCAACATTGATCCGGCTACCGGCAAAAGATTCATTGCCATCAAGGGCTGGCAGGAAAACAGTGCGGTTACCATCGAAGATCTGATTAACGATTTTGCCGAAGTGAACCTCAAGTACGTACTATGTACCGACATTTCCCGCGACGGCACCCTCAAGGGATCAAACGTGGATCTTTACAGAGATCTGCACAATATCTTCCCGCACATCGATTTCCTGGCTTCCGGCGGAATCGGCAGTCTTGATGACGTAGCGGCCGTTCGCGACAGCGGAGCCGCCGGTATCATCATCGGCCGTTCTCTGCTTGAAGGAAAATTTACTGTCAAGGAGGCTGTAAAATGCTGGCCAAACGCATAATTCCATGTCTCGACGTTAAAGACGGCGTAGTTGTTAAGGGCGTACAGTTCAGAAACCACGAGGTTATGGGCGGTATCGTTGAATTAGCCAAGCGTTATGCTGATGAAGGTGCCGATGAACTGGTGTTCTACGATATCACCGCATCAAGTGATTCCCGTGTGGTGGACAAAAGCTGGGTTCGTAAAATTGCGGAAGTAATCAACATTCCTTTCTGCGTTGCCGGCGGTATCAAGAGCGTTGAAGACGCAGCCAGAATTCTTGGATACGGTGCAGACAAGATTTCCATCAATTCACCTGCTCTGGCTGATCCAACCCTGATTACCAGACTTGCCGACCGTTTCGGCGTTCAGTGCGTAGTCTGCGGTATTGACTCCTATTATGATGAAGCTACCGACCGTTACCTCGTAAAGCAGTACACCGGTGACGTCAACAGAACACTTATCACCAAATGGACCACTCCTGAATGGGTGGAAAAGGTTCAGGAATGCGGCTGCGGTGAAATCGTTCTGAACATGATGAATCAGGACGGCATGCGCAAGGGCTATGACCTAAAGCAGCTCAAGCTTATCAGAAGTCTGGCTCACGTGCCTTTAATCGCCTCAGGCGGTGCCGGCGAAATGGTTCATTTCAAGGACGGATTCAAGGAAGCTGAATGCGACGGCTGTCTTGCCGCTTCAGTATTCCACAAGGGTATTATCCATATTCCTGAATTAAAGGATTATCTGAGAAAGGAAGGAGTGATTGTACGTGACTAATTACACCCTTAATTTTAACCCTGACGATCTTGACTGGGCCAAGGTAAACAACCAGATTCCGGTAATCGTGCAGAACTACCGCTCAGGTGTTGTTCTGATGCAGGGATTCATGAACCGCGAGGCTCTTGACAAGACGCTGGAAATCGGCAAGGTAACCTTCTACAGCCGTACCAAGCAGAGATTATGGACAAAGGGGGAGGAATCACGCCACTACCTTAATCTCAAGGCTATTACCGCCGACTGCGACAACGACTGTCTTCTTATTGCAGCCGATCCGATTGGACCTACCTGTCACAGAGGAACTGAAAGCTGCTTTGACGGACACATGCCGCTTGAAGCTTCAAATATTGCCGTATATGAAGCATCCGCTGAAACACCTCTTCCGGACGTAAACGCCCTGCTGACAAAGTTCAACGGTGAAAGCAGTAATGAGAATGCCGCAGAACTTCTTAAGGGAGTGCTTGCACTGCTGAAGCAGAAAGGCATTGCCCTGAGGGACATTGATCCTTTATTCAGAAGTGAATGCAGGCACTAACCGTTACCCGTTCATTATGATGATTTTACTGCAGTATGTGTCAGACATACTGCAGTTTTATTTTTATAAAACGGAAAATACTTTACGTTTGTTTTTAAGACGATAAAGTTCATGCCATTTCCTGATAAATAATCATACGGAATTTTTTGTTAAAAGGATACGGATTAAGAGGCGCAAAAATCAAAAGTATTAAAAATATACTTAATATTTTGTAACCTGGTTCAAAAAAATCAGTTTATTTTTTAGATTGTTCAAAAAAATCGAGTATAATTATAGGTGCTGGGGCAGGAAACGGAGCCTGACAGATAATTCACGGATTTCCGAATCTTTTCCACGACCCGCAGCTATCCTTATCAGAACCAACAACAGTTTTCATCAGTTTTATTCAGATTATCCATCACTAACGCCGTCCGGCATTTTTTAGTATTACACTTTAAACCGATTAGTCGGTAGGAGAAAAGATTATGGCTGACAAAGTTAAGAAGAACGAAAACGGCAAGTACCGTTTCTATGACATCTGGGTGGAAAACAAGAAGGCCTACTACGTTTCCGATTCCGGAGATTATGTGTACAACGTTGGTTTTATTGACGAAAAAAAAGCTCTTGAACGCGCTGATGCCGAATATGAGGACTATAGAGTAATCAAGTTTGACTACTACGATTACGACGTAATCGAATTAAGCAATTAAGCAATCAGGGAGCTACTTTTATGAACTTACGGCGGACAAGCCCATGCTCCTGACTGTCCGCCAGCTCCCCTTTCGTCTCTGACACTGTTTATGATTTACTGTTTACATAAGGATTTATCATGGAAAATATCAACACCGGCATTGGCAATATCGTTACCGTCAACGGCAAGAGATATCGCGTTATTTTCGAGGAAATCAAGGACGAGCACCTCAAGAGACTTCTCTCCATAAAGGAGGTCTGCTCCATTTACGGCATTCCACGAACCAAGATTTACAACATGATCCGCACTCATGCCTTTCCTGAAGGCGCTGTCGTAAAAATGGAAGGAAGAGCAACAAAATTCAACGCGGAAATCGTTAACGACTTCTTTGTTAACGAATACTAGTCCTCAAATGAAAAAAGGCCGAGAAGGCCTTTTTTTCAACAGTTTACAGGAATAATAACATTTCTATCTTATTCCACGTTGTGAGTCTTTTTGAATTCCCTGTATTCTTCAATCTTTTCCTCATTACCTGAAAGTCTGAGCGTTCTCTCAAGAATCTGAGTATAGAGCGGTCTGCCCTTAAGCAGGGCTGCAGTCTGCGTTGCCGCCACTACGGCTATCATCATCGGCAGCAGGAACTGGAAATTATTCGTCATTTCACAAATCAGAATGATTCCGGTAATAGGAGCTCTCACGGAAGCCGCAAAAAAAGCACTCATGCCTACGATTGCCAGAATTCCGGGATCGTAATTGAGGATTCCGAAATGAAGCATGCTCATGCCGAATACCGCACCGAGCAGAGCTCCGAGAGAAAGCGACGGTGCGAATATTCCGCCGGGTATACCGCAGCAGAAACAGAGCATTACCCCCATAAATCTCAAAAACAGAACACCGGCAAGCAGTTTCAGGGAAGAGGAAGTCATAATCCACTCACTGATAAAATGCATCCCGGATCCGGTCACCTGAGGTTCAATAATGGAAGCAACTCCGTATAATCCGCCCACGACGGCCACAATCATAACCGAGCGCCACAGTCTGCCCCTGAAGACAGCAGTATAGAAATCCTGCATCCAGCCCACTGCCCTGTTGAATACCACGCCTGCACAGCCGACCAGAATACCGAACATCAGGAAATCAAAGAAATTACGGATATTGACTCCGTCAAACATCGGCAGATCAAAAACAGGATCACTGTTACCGACTATAAATGATCTTGCTGCCGTGGACACGATTACCGCCATGGCAACGGCCTGCACTGCGGAAAACCTGTACTTGAACTGCGGACGCATTTCCTCAAGAACAAACAGCATACCGGCAAGAGGAGCATTGAAGGCACTGGCAAGACCTGATGCCGCACCTGCGGCCAGCATGACGTAAAAATCCTCTTTTTTTATTTTCAGGAGAGAACAAACTGCTGCCCCGAGATTACCGCCTATCTGAATGGATGGACCTTCCCTGCCGAGAACCATGCCTGAACTGAGAGAGAGAATTCCACCGAAGAATTTCACCGGAAGAACTCTTTTGTATCTTACCGGTCTGAGATCAACCATCGCACCTTCGATTTCCGGAATTCCCGAGCCGCCGGCTTCAGGTGCGTATTTTCGTGTGAAATACATGGCGATTCCGGCCATGATGAAACTTACGGCAAAAGCGGCAAGTGCAGCCGTAACCATTCCTGATTCATTGTCTAGCAGAGCTGAAAGCGAGGATGTTCTGTACTGATTCAGCATATTGGGTATCATCTCGAAGAAGGCACACACCATTCCCGTAACCCCGCCTATAATCAGTGAAGACAGCGTAAGCTTCAACGGTACATGAACATTGAATCTTCTCCGAAAAAACGCCGCTCTCTTCAGCCTGCTCATATATGTTTTAGGATTTCTCACAACCTGTTTCACCTCATGCCTGTCATGTTGTCCGCACTTTTACGCGTCACGGCATTATTTATTCTTTTTATCCCAGTGATTCTTACCTACATATGTCAGAACAATTCCTACCACAATAAGAAACATTTTAAAGAGAAAAAATCCGAGAAGGAAGCAGATAATCCCTGACAGATACCAGATTATACCGATAAAACCATCCATCTGACGATCTTTTTCCCTGTAGTAATCCAGTCCTCCGGGATTATCATGCGATTTATGTCTGTACTGATTTCCAGCGTAATAATCCCTGCCGCCATAATCCGTACCGCTGTTGAAATGCTGATCATTCTGCTGAGTCGCGGAATCTGTTTTTTCCACTGAATAACCGTCATCCCCATCAGAAAACTCATCCGACCTGTCGGGTACTGATTTATCAGTCATATCTGCCTGATTAAAATCATCAGTCTCAACGTTATCTGTTCTTTCAAAAGTTTCATCAGCATCATTTAAGCTGTGTGCATCCTTTGCGGAGGAAACAGATTCATCTTTACCTGACGGAGTATCGTTCGAAACATTTTTCTCTGGAGAAGGAGGTTCCTGTGCAGCGCCGGGAACTGTGGCGGTGACGGCAGACGCGATCCCTGATGATGCTCCGGCATACGGCCAGATTTCATATACATAGTCAAACCCTAAAATTTCGGCCTTGGTCTGCTGTTCATCCGTGAGAGTAAGCCCGTTTGGAAGATATACGGAACACAGATCCTGAACCAGCTCCTCAAACATGCATATCACGCCTTCGGAATTGACCGGGTATTTGCATTCGGTCTTATCGGCAAAACTGTAGGAATTTATTTCGGTAACCGTCCCGGTCTGACTGTTCAGGTATATTTCAAATTTTCTCGGGAAACTGAAAAAGTCGTATATGAACAGGTAATCCTCATCTATATGTATACCGCTGTCCCTGAATCCCAGAATATTCAGCAGCACTGCCGTTCTCTTTTTGAAATTCCTGTTTTTAAGTTCATTGAAAATACACTGAAACAGAATCAGCTGTGATTCTGATGCGGGAGAGAAGGTCTCAAAGGAGAAATTCGTATCATGGGAAAAACCGAAACTGCCGGAACTGACAAAGCGCTCTCTGTCGGATTTAAACGTCCCTGTTAGCTTGTCATGATTAAAGATATTCATGCCTTCAGCAGGTCTGTTTCCATCCTCGCTGAAATGAGCAATGCCGTAGTTTACTCCCGGAATTGCATATGAATAGGTGCTGCGCTGCTGTGCATTATAGTAGAACATTGTTTTCCTCCGACATTCTGCATTGACCGGGACAGAATAAACACTTCATCTTCTGCCTCGATACGCTTCGTGATTATATCATACGACGCCTGTCAGATATCACGACAGATACAGAGTTATCAGGAAAAGTGTGCCGTCTGCGAAGTTAAAACAAAAACGCCGTCATGTCAGACATAACGGCGCTATTTAAGGATAAGTACGGTCTTTACAGATTAATCATCCATGTACTTGACACCTACAATCAGATAGCTGACCATGGACCAGAGGGTAAGAACGGTGGCAATCAGCATCAGAACCAGGGAAAGGTATGCCATCCAGTTGTCTCTGAAGATAAATACCTGGTCTCTCCAGATTAAACCTGCTATGGACATCATCTGAATTGCTGTTTTCCACTTGCCGATCCAGCTTACGGCAACCAGACCGCGTTTACCGATTTCAGCCATCCATTCCCTCAGGGCGCTGATTACTATTTCGCGTGAAATGATGATTACGGAACAGATGGTCAGAACAATTGAGAAACCTGAAAAGTATTCGCGCTGGTGAAAACTGAACCAGCCTACCAGCATAACCAGTGCCACACATACCATGATCTTGTCCGCAACCGGATCCAGAAAAGCACCGAATTTGGAGCATACGTTCCACTTGCGGGCCAGATAACCGTCAAGAAGATCGGTAAAACATGCTATAACGAAAACCAGTGCTGCGGCCAGATTGCTCCAGTCATACGGCAGCAGAAAGAAAACAATATAAATAGGTATTAAAAAAACTCTCAGCAGAGTCAGAACGTTGGGGATTTTCTTAAACATTTTACAATCTGAACATCGAAATTCTATTATTCAATATCACGGTCCGATACTAAAATCTTCTATAAAAAGGACATGAGAACCTTTCCATAACTCAATATTATAATAGTAGGATTGAATAAAGGCAAAGGAGGGAAGCAAAAATAATGGAAAATGCAAAAACAAATCTGTTTAAATGTTCATGTTTTGACTCATTCAGGGATTTCAGAACTGAAGATTAACACTCTGCACCGGCAAAAAGAACGGGCGGGTAATGCCCCGCCCTGCCCGAAAAAAAGCTACTTTGGATTCAGCCACCATTTTTTCGCATTCTTTTTAGGCTCACAGCCGTATTTTGCAACTGTTTCATTTGCCAGCTCATAAGCCTTTTTCTGCTGGGATTTGTCTACTTTGCCGTAATAATACCTCAGCTTGGATACGACATTGTCATATCCGCATGAAGCGTAGGCGGAAGACCAGACATATGCGGATAAATAATCCCCTGTGGAAGCCTTGAGAACAGACATGTTGTAAAGAGACGCATGATTACCGTTCTCTGCTGATTTGATATACAATTCTTCAGCTTTTTCAAGATTCTTTTCCACACCCAGACCATTGAGATAAATATTGCCGAGGTCGTTGTAGGCATCAATATTACCCTCATCGGCCACGTGGGTGAAAATACGGTGCGCCTTTTCAAAATTAGGAGATGTTCCCAGGCCATGCAGGTACATTGAACCAACAATCAGATTATTTTCAGCAAGTCCCGAGGTTACGGACTTTTCAAACATCTGAAGAGCCTTGGAATTGTCATGCAGCTCACTTTCATCCATGGCATAGATATCACCGAGTTCGCCGGCGGAATCAGCATCACTGTCGGATAAAGGAAGAAGCAGCGCTTCAGCCTTTTTCACGTCTTTCGGCTGATCAAAGGCTCCGTAGGTGTATATGGAGGCCAGTGCTCTTCTTCCAGAAACCAGAGCCTCATACTCATAACTGTTTCTGCCGACAGTCTCAGGATCCACAGAGGCGATTCTGTTGAGATACTCAATGCCCCTGGCATAATCCACCGGAACGTCAGAACCGTAACTTGTCTTTCCAAGATAAATGAGAGCAACCTTGAACTGTGCCATAGGATCACCTGACTCGGCAGCCTTTGAAATAAGATTGAAGGCTCCCTTGTACTGTTTTTCGGCATACATAACGTCGGAAAGTTTTATCGTGGCTGCGGCAATTCCCAGTTCGGAAGCCTTGTTCAGCCATTTCTTCGCTCCGGGAAGATCATTTTTTTCCAGATCATAGCTTCCGAGAATATATGCTGATTCACCGTCATTGTCACCTGCCAGCTCACGCAGTACAGTCAGTCCGTATTCGGTATCGGTATCCTTTTCCTTACTGTCCAGAAGCGCAACGGCATACTCTCTCAGTTCATCAACGGAAGCAACGCCGGATCTTGAACGGCTGGCGACAAGTTCCTTGAATCTGCTGATGTTTTCAGGTGATTTATCAACCATGCCGTTCATGAACATGGCGACCTGATAATACATGGCATCCAGATCTTTCATTTTTGAGGCTTCGTCAAGATACAGCCACGCCTTTGCATAGTCCGGCTCCGTTCCTCCCCACCCGTTTATATACAGGTTGGCAAGAGCACGATAATTCTGACTGTTCCTGAATTCTGGATTGTCTATGACTTTTTCAAAAAGATTAATGATTTTCTTTGCCTTGTCCGGATGCCTGCCGAGAAAATCACCGTCATTCGAGAGTTCTCTCAGAACATCCGAGGCATACGGATAGTCCGAAAAACTGAGTCCCGGTACAAACAGGAACCTGTAAAGGTAATCAAGACCTTCGTCTCTTTTGATTTCTATTCCGCCCAGACCTTCCGTAAGAATACGTCCCATAATATACAGGGCATCAGGCTGGCTTATCGCCCTGCTGCGCTGACAGTATTCCATGGCATTGCTGTAATCGGCTTCGTCATATGCCATGTTACAGAGTTCAATATCCGATTCGCCACAGGCGGTAAGAGTGGAGAAGACAGCCAGTAAAACGGCTGATGACAATACTTTAGGACTTTCCATAGCCATAACCTCAAATGTATGAGTTAATCCTAAAAAAGCTTGGTACCGAACATCCGTTCCACTGTGTACAGCACGGATATTGAAAGCAAAAAGCCTCTTTTACAGTCAGGACAGAGTCTGATTGTCTTAAGCGGCATTGATACTGAATTCACTGCAAGTGGCGGCCGGCGATATCAGAAGCTGACATGAACCGTACGTAAAGCTGCTGACATGCATTAAAAAAACAGGCCGAATTTTTATCATACCGAAACCTGGACAATCAGTACGACTTATTAAGCACCGACACTTTCATTATAAGGCCTGCATGAAATTACTGTTGCGAGATAATTCATGTTTAGTGATTAAAATTTAGCTAAAGATGACATTTATCAGCCAGTATTGGACATAAATCACACAGATTTACAGAAAAATTATATAAGAATCATTAAAATCATTGATTTTTCTAAAAACGGAATAAAAACACGGCTTTAAAATTTCAGCATGAATGTCTCTGCCGGTATATCCGGCAGCCGTGTTTTCATCAGCATGAGAGGGAAAAATTTTTCTTTCCCGGCGTTACTGTTCGGATGGTGTTTTTTCAGATGCTTCAGCTGTTTCGGCCTCAGCCTTCTTTTTTGAGGATTTCTTTCTGGAACTGATTCTGCCCAGTATTTCCATAATCTCCTCGCTGTGACGGGCAATCTGGAAGGATATTTCGTCCTTTATGTTTTCCTTAACTCCGTCCAGCTCCTTGATGCTGCTGAACAGGCTGAAGATTCCATCGGCCGCATCCAGCATGCGGTCGTATTTACGAGCTTCCTCAATGTCCTGAAATCTAGCCACTTCCTTACCTTCTTCATCCTTTAAAATATATTCAACTTCTATAGTTCTTTTCATAATTTACGACTTTCCAAATAAATTTCTGCCATAGGACTGAATTCGACCGTAATAACAGCTGCACACATGTCTGATTTTTCACCGGAAACATAACGTACAGATTCATTATACCGCTGTAAAACAAATTCAAACAACAAATTATTTTTTATAGCGTATATATTTTATTATATCAATACTCCGGTTACGGTCAACATTTTTAATGCTCTGACCAGTAAGAAAAGCAGACTTTTTTGCCACATCTGTCTTATTTATTAATCTTTTTTCAAGGTAAAATACATCAGCATACGGTTAATACAACAGGAACAGGATGGCTGTACATAAACAGTCATCAGGGAAAAGAAAAAGAAGAAAATAGAAATGAGCAGCAGCTACAGAAGCGACGGCTACACCCCGCAGAATCTTCGCGACGCGGCAATGTGCAGTTTCAAGTCCATGCAGCATACAAAACTGCCGGCATGTCCCAGATGCGGAAAAGTCGGCAGTTACAACCGCGGAATACTGGATTCGTCTTTTGGTAAAAGAATCAATGACGCATATCATGGACACGATATTTTAAGCCGCAGACCCGGCCCCGTGCTGCAGTGCTGTACAAAGTGCGGACAGATTTTCTTCAATCCCGCAAACAGAGAGATAGCCATTACCGGTCATCCTGACAATACGGCCGTGCTTCTCGGAGCATTTCTCTTGATGATTCTGACAGTGGCGGGATACGCTGCATATCTTTACTTTTCCGGAACCTACGTATGTCTGACAGGAGAATCGTCTCTGTGTACGTCACACACTGTTTTTACCATCGTAACGGTCTTGTGTTCAGTAAGTCTGATTTTTCTGGTTTATTATACCTCCAGATATACTGATGACGTCAGAAAGGAATTCGAACGTTCAGCGGCCAGACTTGGAAATACCGAGTATCTTAAAGCAATGGCAAGATTCGGCGTCAGACTGCCGTTAAAATACCGAAACCTTATAAATTCCAGAGATAATGCAGAACATGACATTGCGGCTTCAGGCCATGATGAAAACCGCAATGACATCTATCTCACTGAAGACAACTGCTGCGGCTACTGCGGTTGTCTTCTTGACAGACATGCTCTTTTTGAAGACAGCATCGGACCTGCAGTAATCAGATGTCCTCAGTGTCACAGCAGTCTTTACAACGACAACGCGATTGAACTTGCGGCAGTTCCGGAAATACTGCGGTCATACAGATACCGCAGTTTCCGAAAATCCCAGACACGCGCAGTTATTTTATTTTCCGCACTGTCAGTGCTTTCTCTTGCGGTCATTTCTATCGCCGGATATTTTCTTAAGGACAGTCTGGGAGAACTGATTCATACAGGTCTGCGTTTCGGTTCCGGTTCGCTTAACCTTAAACTGATTGTCATTGAAACAGTAATGATATGCATCGCCATACTGACGCTGCATAAATTCCTGACCGCCATATTCAGACTTCACAGGAGCGCTCCATTCCTGAAAAGCTTCGGTACGCTTCTCAGTGAATCTGAACACAGAATGAAAAACTCAGGCTATGCCGAAAAGGTAAGTAAAGGCAGAAAGCTCATGGAAGAAAGGAATAAGGAAGAAACATCACGGAAAAAATAAAAAATGGAGTGCCGGAAGCTGTTTCAGGCATCTGATGACAGCCTGATGATTATTAGCGGAAACCGCTTTTCAATTTGTGAGATTAATCAAAATTCATCACTGTATCCCGCTTAAATGATATAATTGCCGGAACACGCAGTTTTACACACACGACGCGGTAAAGCAACCTTCTGCACCGCAGATTATCCACGGCAGATACAGTCATGATTAAATTCGTAAAAACCTATAAAGAAAATCTTATTCTCCTGCTGGCTCATTTTGCCACTGACATAAATCAGGGCTCGGTAAGCGCGGCTCTTACCGTCATGCTGAATTCCGGAGTTCTGCACAGCAAACAGGAAATGTCCTACCTCGTTCTGGCCTCAACTCTGGTTTCATCACTGATTCAGCCGATCGTAGGCTACATCAGTGACCGCAAGCCGAGACCTTATCTCATGAGTCTCGGAATCATCATCTCAGCCCTCGGTCTCATGTTCATAGGCTTTATCACGGATTTCTCCCTGCTGTTTCTGCTGCTTACCACCTCCGGCATCGGCGTGGCCATATTCCATCCTCAGGCCGGTAAAATAGCCAACAGCGTTTCCACCACCAACAAGGGAAAAGGCATGAGTATTTTCTCTGTGGGAGGAAATCTCGGCTTTACGGCCGGTCCATGTCTTATATCCGGAGCCACACTCCTCTGGGGGCTTCCGGGAATCGTGGTTATCGGCATTCCGGCATTCATCATGTCAACATGGCTGATACTGCGCAACCGCAAGTATGTTGAATACACCAGAACAGAGGAAAAGAGACAGCAGCTCAACGCATCAGTTGAACAGGAAGACTACAGAGGCTTTGCCATGCTGACCGCCATGATATTCTTCAGATCCATGGTGCTGTTCGGCCTTACCACGTTCATTCCGGTATACTTCATTGAAACCTTCGGTCTAAATTCCCAGCAGGCTAACCTCAATCTGAGTCTTATTGCCGTCTGCTCGGCATTTGCCAGTCTCGCCGGAGGGATTCTCGCTGACCGCATAGGGTTCAAGAAGGTGCTTTTCTACAGTGCCGCCTCATCCGTGCCGTTCCTGCTGATGTTTAATCAGGCATCCTCAAGCATAGCAGCCTCCCTGCTGCTTATTCCGGTAGCCTTTTGTATCTACGGCACGCTGAGCGTATCCATGGTTCTGGGACAGAAATTTCTCTGCCGCCACGTAGGCTTTGCTTCCGGCATAACCATAGGTCTCGGCATCAGCTTCGGAGGCCTCACCTCCCCGATACTAGGATATATCGCCGATACATACGGCATCGCCTACACCATGTACACCATCACCGCAGTAGCCTTCGTTGCCGCCCTGCTGGCATTTCTGGTTCCCGACATTGATAAAATCAGAGCTGACAGAAAGGCCCGTCTGGAAAAAACCGAAGCACCGGCAGAAAGATAAAACAGGAGAACAGATGAGCAATCAGGAAAAATCAGAAAGTCCGGAGCTTACTCCGGTTGCTGCTCCGGCTGATTATCAGACCGGAGAAAACGTCAGCAGGGTAGAACTGCCTCTGTCACTTGAAAAGGTGGCTGCGGGATTTCCGCTGCCGAACAACGGATATATTGACAGCTCACTGGATCTGAACGAATTCTGCATCCGTCATCCGGCATCAAGCTATATCTTTCAGGTGGAGGGAGAATCCCTGATTGATGCGGGCATCCAGCCGGGAGACTACCTTATTGTGGATCGTTCACTGCCGCCGAGAAACGGAGATCTGGTGATAGCCGCAATTCACGGGGAATTTACGGCCAAGTTTTTTAAGGACTACCCTAACCCCCAGCTGATACCGGCAAATCCGAAATACCGTCCTATTCCGCTCACTTCTGATCTGGAGTGTGAAATAACCGGAGTCGTTGTCACCTCCTTCAGAAAATACCGCCATTAAACAGAAAGCTCTCCGTCTTTATCAGAGGAGAGCTTCTTTGTTTCATAACGTCATTCTTTTTACGCCTGACAGACGATTGAGCTTCTGGTATCTCTGAATACCGGTTCAAGTCCGTTAAGACGCAGGGCATCGGTAACTTCCTTCACTGAACGGTCATCACTGATGATGAACTGCGGCAGGTCGTGTCTGTCCACCGCATACCCTCCTGGCTGAGTACTTGAAGCCGCGCTGATGGAGGTTATGGCAATCGGAGTAATCACGTCTCTGAATCGGGCGTTTTCCCTGGTGGAAATGGATATCTCCAGCATATTGTCAAAAAGACGCCATGCACAGATGGTCTGAATAAGATCCCTGTCCCCTATAGGATACTCCGGTTCAAAACCTCCGGCAGCAGGTCTGAGTCTCGGGAATGAAAGACTCATTCTGGTCTGCCAGTAATGTTTGCGCATGTACATAAGATGCATCGCCAGGGCAACGGTATCGGCACGCCAGTCATAAAGTCCGAGAAGAGCACCTATGCCCACCTTGTCCATTCCGGCATCACCCAGACGTTCAGGAGTTTCCATGCGGTAGCGCATGTCCTTTTTCCTGCCGCGGAGGTGATTACGGTCATAGCATTCAGGATCATAGGTTTCCTGATAAACCATAACGGCATCCACTCCCAGACGCCTGAGTTCAGCATACTCGTCAGTATCCATAGGCTGAACCTCCATCATCATGTATGAGGCATACTCGCCCACCACAGGCACCATTTCACGGAAATAGTCCATACCACAGCGCTGGGCGTTTTCTCCTGAAACAATCAGGATGTTTTCATAACCCATTTTACGGATTGCCTCGCATTCGATTCTGGTTTCCTCAGCATTCAGAATACGACGCCTGAACTTGTTGTTGACGGCAAAACCGCAGTAACGGCACTGATTGGAACATGAGTTGGTCAGATAGAGAGGAACATACATGTTGACGGTATTACCGAAACGGCGACGTGTATACTTCTGTGCAAGAACAGCCATGTCTGAAATATACGGTGAAGCCTTTGGCGAAATCAGGGCCATGAAATCCCCGAGATCCAGCTGTTCGTCATTACGGCTTTTGGCGAGGGCCGCGTCAACTTCCCTTTCTGATTTGTTAAGCACTTCGGCTGAGAGATCACTCAGTCTGTATCTGCCGATTTCATCAAAAAAACTCATGAATTTCTCCTATAAGCCGCAGTCCTTGAGGAACGCTTCCAGAGGGCTTGTGGCATGAGCGGTTTCGGAAACAGGACCAAGACCGGAGAGATAAGCCTTTCTGCCGGCCTTCACAGCCATGGCAAAGGCTTCGGCCATGGCTACGGGATCCCTCGCAACGCTTATGGCTGTATTGACCAGTACGGCATCGGCACCTATTTCCATGGCCAGAGCCGCATCGGAAGGTTTGCCGATTCCGGCATCAACAACAACCGGAACAGTCTTCTGAGCAATGATAACCTTCAGCATGGACATGGTGGTAAGTCCCTGATTGCTGCCGATAAGGGAACCGAGAGGCATTACGGCCGCGGCACCTGCATCGGCAAGCTTCAGACAGAGAACCGGATCGGCACTGCAGTACGGCAGAACGGTAAATCCCTGACTTACCAGAATTCTGGTGGCTTCAAGTGTTTCCACCGGATCCGGCAGCAGATAACGCTGGTCCGGGTGAACCTCAACCTTTATGAAGCTGGTTCCCAGAGCGTCACGGGCGAGATTGGCGGCAAACACGGCTTCCTTCGCATTGCGGGCACCTGATGTATTTGGCAGAAGATTCACGCCGGGAAGCTTTTTTAAAGCCGGCAGAATGGCATCTGACTCATTTCTGAAATCACATCTTTTAACAGCCATGGTCACCAGTTCGGATCCCGAGGCTGAAACAGCCCTGCTTAAAAGATCCGCAGTTGCGAATTTACCGGTTCCGGTAAACAGTCTTGAGGAAAAACTCTTTCCTCCGATTACTAATTCATCACTCATTTTAATTACCTGATATTCAGAACATCCGGAAAAAATCCGATACCGGATGTTTTCAGATATGTTACGTACAATAATTCCGGTGCGGCGCAGGAGATATTATCCTCTTCTCCGTATTCACTGAACAGGCCCCCGTTCAGTGAAGTATTCTTCTAACCGCCCTGCATAAAGGCGAAAACCGTAATACAATCGTTTTCCTTAAGCACGCAGGAGGCGTAGGTTCCGCGGGGTACAATCTCATCATTCACGGCAACGGAATAATATTCCGGAAGACCTTGAAGACCTGAAAGAAGTTCCTCAAGGCTGGATGCAGATGTTTCCACTTTTTCGTCATTTACAAAAACAATCATAAAACTCTCCGTCTAAGCGTTATCCTCTGATGTCTTTTCTGTCTTTACCGACCGGCTTTTTCTCCGGGCTCTTTCCTTTGCCGAAGTTCCGGCGGCAGAGGCTGATCTGCCGGTTCCCGTCTTTTTTGCTGAAACCGTCCTGCTCTTTGATACACCGGTTTCAGATCCGGATGAAGTCTTTTTAACGGTTCTGCCCCGGCGTTCGGTCTTAACCGCAGGATCCGAAGAACCTGCTCCCACGGCATCAAGCCATTCCCTTACGGCCGCTGCGGGATCCGGAGCGGCGGTAATGGCGGTTATGACTGCCACGGAACCGACACCGGAAGATTTCACGTCACCTAGATTATGCAGCTTGATGCCGCCGATGGCCACGGTAGGATATGCCGGGTCCACCAGCGCCACGTAATCGGCAAGTTTTGAAGGTCCCTGAGGTCTGGAGGCCATAACCTTTGAACCGGTCGGATAGATATGTCCGAGAGCTATATAGCTTGGTTTCAGCAGACATGCCCTGGCGATTTCCGCATAACCGTGAGTGGACACACCCAGTCTTAAACCTGCTTCTCTAATCGGATTAAGCTTGGCGTCTATCAGATCCTCCTGACCGAGATGCACGCCGTAGGCCTTATGCCTGATGGCAAGCTCATAATAGTCGTCAATGAAGAGACGGGCGCCGTATTTTTCACAAAGTTTCACGCTCTTGGCGATTTCCTGTTCAAGCTGTTCGGATGATTCAGGCTTCTTGATGCGAAGCTGCATGGTTTTCACCCCGTTTTCGCAGAGAATACCAATCCATTCTGAACTGTCCACCACAGGATACAGTCCCAGATCGTGGGCACACGGTGCAAATCCAGTGTTTTCCGCAGGATTGCAGATAAGCTCCAGTTCTGAAACGGTACGCGCCATATAAGGGAAATACTGCAGCATTTCACTGTTGTTTATATACCCGTGTCTGAACAGACGGCTTCTGGCTCCGACGTCCACCGAATTTTCAATGCCGCGTGTCATGTACGCCTTGGCATAGGCTATGGCATCGACGGCGTTGTATCCTTTGGCCAGCATGGCGGCAACGGCACTTGCCATAATGCATCCGGTACCGTGAACACCGGTACTGTTTGACGCACCGGCAAACCTGCCGCAGCCGAAGTAATAAACATCATTGTTCTCACCGCTGACGACGACATCATAAATGTAGGATGTCAGCTTTTCAAATTCGGAAACTCCCTGCTTTGACGACCTGCCCTTGGCGGTCTTCTCATCCTCGTTTATGAGAGCAGGCAGATGGCCGCCTTTAAGATATACGGTTCCGGCACCGAGCTTCCTGAAATAGAGAGACAGCTGTGTAAGACTGTCCATGCAGTTCTTAAGACCGGAGGTATCAACTTCAAATCCCTCACACAGAGCCAGAGCTTCGTTTAAATTAGGAGTGAACACGTCAACCAGAGGGAGAATGATGTGCAGCCACAGGCTGTAATTTATCTCCGAAAGCTCTCCGCCAGTCCCGGCAACAGCAACAGGATCCCATACCACAAGAATGTCGGGGTTGAGTTTTTTCTGCTCCCTGATAAAGGTAACCGTGGTTCTTAAAATCTTTTCGTTCGGGATTAATCCCAGCTTTATCACCTTGATTTTCGGCATGGAATCAGCTGAAAGAGCCTGCAGTTCCTTGGTAAAGATTCTGTTCTTGACAGGCTTGACCGCCAGAACCTCGTTCAGATTCTGGGCGGTAACCGCGGTAATGGCGGCAACACCGTATACACCGAAGAAATTAAGGGTGGCAAGATCCGCCGTGGTTCCGGCACCGTTTGAGCTGTCGGTTGCGGCAATGGTCAGTACTGTATCCAACATATTTATCACCGTTATCCTTGCAAAATCACCGGTTTATTTACCGGCGAGTTCTTTGATTTCTTTGCTTATGCGCATGGAGCAGAACTTCGGTCCGCACATTGAGCAGAACTCTGAAGCCTTGTGGCAGTCCTGAGGAAGGTCCTCATCATGGAAACGCTTGGCAAGTTCAGGATTGATGCTGAGTGCGAACTGATCATCCCATCTGAATTCAAAACGAGCCTTGCTCATTGCATAGTCCCATGCCGTACTTCCCGGATGTCCCTTTGCCAGATCAGCCGCATGAGCCGCTATACGGTAGGCCATGAGACCTTCACGAACGTCGTCCTTTTTAGGAAGGCCGAGATGTTCCTTCGGAGTAACATAGCAGAGCATTGAGGTACCGAACCATCCAATCATGGCCGCACCGATGCCTGAGGTAAAATGATCATATCCCGGAGCGACGTCGGTAACCACAGGACCCAGGGTATAGAAAGGAGCCTCATGACAGTATTCAAGCTCAAGTTCCATGTTTTCCTTTATGCGGTTCATAGGAACATGTCCCGGACCTTCAATAAGAACCTGAACATTCTTTGCCCAGGCACGCTGAGCCAGTTCTCCCAGTACTTTGAGTTCTGAAATCTGAGCTTCATCATTGGCATCATGAATAGATCCCGGTCTCAGACCGTCACCGAGTGAAATGGCGATATCATATTTCGCACAGATATCGCAGATTTCATCAAATCTTTCATAAAGGAAGTTCTGTTTCTTATGGAACATGCACCACTTTGCCATGATTGAACCGCCGCGTGATACCACGCCGGTAAGTCTTCTGGAGGCCATCGGAATGAACTCGCGGAGAAGACCTGCATGAATGGTGTAATAGTCGACACCCTGAAGAGCCTGTTCAATCAGGGTTTCCCTAAACACCTCAAAGGTGAGATTTTCCGCGATGCCGTTTACCTTTTCCAGAGCCTGATACAGAGGTACGGTTCCGATTGGTACAGGAGAGTTTCTGATAATCTGTTCCCTGGTTTCATGAATATACCTGCCGGTACTGAGATCCATTACGGTGTCGGCGCCGTAAATGGTACTGAACACCATCTTTTCAACCTCTTCCGCAATTGAAGAGGTAATGGCGCTGTTACCGATGTTTGAATTGATTTTCACCTTGAATCTGCGGCCGATTATCATCGGTTCCACTTCAGGATGATTCACGTTGGCCGGAATTACCGCCCTGCCGGCGGCAACTTCCTCGCGGACCATTTCCGGAGTGAAGAAATCCGATTTTGCACCGATGTTCTCACGGGCGGCAATATATCTCATTTCGTCGGTGATTATTCCCTTTCTTGCAAGAGCAAGCTGGGTCATGCAGCCTTCACTTTCACGGGTGATTTTGGCGGATGATATTCCGCACTTTTCGGAAGCTCCTTCAACAATCCTCAGATCATCACGTTTTTTCAGCCATGATTCACGAACAAGCGGAGCCCCCTTTGTCACATCAATGACAGCCGAGGTGTCACCGTAAATACCCGCGGTATCATAAAGATCCACGCTTTCACCGTTGGTAAGACTGACTGTTCTTGAAGGAACGCTGTAATCCGTCCCGGGTACGGGAATGTATCTGCGTGCAGAACGCGGGTAGGCATAACCGCGCAGGGTTTTTAATCTTTCCTGAGAGGCCTTTTCTCTTTCTGAAAATATTTCTTTGAGTGATGGAGATGTTTCTGACATAAGACTGTTCCGGAGGTAACTATACAAAAACACCGGTACGGAATGGTCTTGAAGACCTGACGGTCCAGAAGATTATATCTGTTCCCTTCGCGGGCATTATCCCGGGCAGGTTGTACGGATTTCATAAAATGATCTCAGCCGCAAGGCACTCCGACAGGTGTATAAACTGACTACAATATTACTATTTTTTTCGTAAAATTCAAATTTTTCTGAAATGTCGTCTTTCACCGTGCATCATCCGAATCCATGCCGCGCGACACTGTTCAAAAAATGTTTACAGTCACAATTCTGAAACATCAGTAAAAATTTTTATTCTTGATATTCACGTGAATCATTTAATCTGATACGCGGGGCTGTCAGGAAAAAAGACGCATCTGATTCAGACGGTATTCGGACCTGACACGAAAACATAAACAAAACGACACGGGCAATATGTTAAAAGAACCGTATTCCGGAAACCGGTTCTGGTTCTGACGACATGTCCCGTCAATACCGCAAGACAATAAAGCGCAAAGGATACTTCAATATGAAATTCAGCAAATCAACGGTTATGGCACTCGCATTCAGCGCCATGCTCACAGCAGCCTGCACCACAGCACCGGTACTTACTCCTTCAGAAGTGATTCCGGCATCATACGGTCTGACAAACTCTGAAATAAAGGACGAAATCATTGCCGCGGCTGTAGACAGAGACTGGACTGTAATCAATTCCAACGATCACGAGGTTGAGATATCCTACTCCAAACCGGGTAAAATCGATGTAACCTCAGTTGTGGAATACACCGCAAACTCTTTTGAAATCAAGCTTAAGCACAGTTCAGGTCCGGACGCCTACAAGGACGGAAAGATCCACAGAAACTACAACAGATGGGTCAACAATCTCAAGAATGACATCGATTCAAGACTTAATCACAGACAGGCAGTAAAACACGCACAGAAAAAGAAGTAGGATCTGCAGCCCGCATCTTTCGGAAAACGGCAGTGCCGGTACGGTGAATCCGTCCTGACCCTGCCGTTCGGCCTCCCCCAGAGATTTATGCCTGCCACTTCACACCGGGATAACATCCTGTCTGAAAATCATCCGGCCCCCTCCTGATTACGATATATAGATATTTTATATAAAAAAAGACCTGTATAATAAATTTTTTATAACAGCAAAAAACTATCAAAAACGCTTTTACTGCAAAAATTATCGGAAGAATTTTCTGAAAAAAATTAAAAAATTTACTTTTTAAAATTTTCTAAACTGTTGTTTTTATGCACTTTTCGGAGATTTTTAAACGCAAACGGCAAAATTTTTTACAAGTTTTTTACATATATATAATAACTCGCACCATTTTATCAAACTTTTCAACAATATTCTTATATTTTCAGAAATGTAAATGATATAATAAAACCATGTGAAAATCTTTTTCAGAAGTTTTCACCGGCATAGCATGTTCTTCCCGTAAAAAATGTCAAATATAAATAAAACAAAACGGAAGAGAAGCACAAGGATATGCGATGTAAATCTGTGGCAAGGAAGCCATGGATTTATACGTTTGAGGAATCTGATCCAAGTACATATCTTAAAGTTAAAGGGAAACATTTATTCTAGAGGAAATAAATAAATGAACATAAAGAAACTCGCGACTCTTACCAGTCTGGCATTAGGTGCATTCACTGGTACAGTACTCACTGATCTTGGAACAGCAAATGCAGCAGGTACATTTGCCTGGCAAAAAGAAGTAGTCTGCAAACGCAGTGTTCTGGCAACCCCTATTATGATCACACCTAGCAACCTGAGTTCCGACAAAAATGACGGACAGGGCTGCTTTAACGGTCCTGCAAAGAACTGTAACATGAGAATGTACCAGATTATGGTTGAAAGCTATCTTCACGGAGAAGGCGGAGCCATGGGATATGGTTACGCATGGGGCCCGAGCCAGCATGACGGCAACCTGAAGGGCATTATCGAAAACCTCAGCTACATCAAGTCCACCGGTGCAAATGCAATTCTTCTCACCCCTATTTTCAAAACCGAGGTTGCGCAGGATCAGGATGCTGAACTGTACAAGCTCGACGGTACCGGCTACTTTACTTCAAACTACTTTGAAGTTGACCCTAAGTTCGGTACAAAGGCAGAACTCAAGGAACTGGTTAACAAGGCACACGCTCTCGGCATGCGCGTAATCTTCGACGCCGCATTCGGTCACTCAAAGATCAATGTTAACCCTGTAAGCCCTAGCGGTCACCGTCTGGTTGCAGACAAGCAGTGTCGTGACATCACCGGTAATCCTGACAACATGATTTTCACCTACGGTACCTGTTTTAACACAGCTCAGTCTCTGGACTTCCTCAAGGAAGTTGCCACCTACTGGGTTAAGGAAGCAAAGATCGACGGATGGAGACTTGACCAGACCTATCAGATCAAGCCTGAACAGTGGAAGGAAATCCGCAAGGCAATGGAAGCCGAATCTGCCAAGAGCAGCAATTCATACAAGCTGGGCAACCAGACTGTACAGCCTGCAGCATTCATGATGGCTCAGATGGCTTCATACAACCTCAAGGACTATCAGAATGTAGCATTCGTAAACAACAGTCTTGAAAGTGCAATCAGCCTTCCTTCAAGAAACGCCATGATTCGCGTATTCGCAACCAAGGAATCTCTTTCAAACGGCGACTGTTCAAAGCCTGTTTCATTCCTGAACGAGGAAACCAACAAGCTGAACAATCTTGAAGTACATGCTTCAATGACCAACTACATTTCCGGCCACGACATCGTGAGATTCGGCGACCTTCTCCAGAGAGCAGGTTACGAACAGGACGGCAGAAAGGGTGACTCATACTACAACGCCCATCGTGCAGTATTCAGTTACATGACCGCCATGTCCGGTCCTATGATCATGTTCTACGGTGACGAAGTCGGTGAAGACATGCCTAACTTCGCTAAGCCGCCTGCATCAAAGTGCTACGAAGTCAACCAGTGTGACGACCACGTGGCAAGAACCCAGGCAAGAGCAAGCGGATTCAACTCTCAGGAACTCAACCTGAAGAAGGATATCGCAGAATATCTGAATCTCCGCGATACTCATAAGGCACTGCCAAACGGAAGCCGCCGACACATCTACAGTGATGAAAGCGTATACATTGACCTGAAACAGTACCAGAACGACCGTGTACTCTATGTACTGAACATCGGTGAAAGCACCAGAGAAATTGCCATCAGCAATGAAGTCTGGAACACTCTGGGACTCGGAACCTGCAGCCTTACCAAACTTGTGGGCAAGGGAGCGGTATCTTCAGGCGTGATTGAAGCTCCGTCACTGTCGGGGACTTTCTTCAGTCTTAACTGCAGATAGTATCTGAAACCAGATCGGGGAATAGAAATCACTTTCTATTCCCTGATGACTTTTAAGACCGGTACGATTTAACAAAATTAATCCAAGATATTAACCGTTAATTCAACAGCAATGCAATTTTGTGCCGGCGAAATCAACATATGAAAGGAAACGGGAATTCCCGTAGATAATAATAACGACTTATAAGAAAAACTTAGCCGAAACTGATTTCTGAACTTTCTGAAAAGTACTGATAAATCAGTATATTTTTCCTAAACCGTCAGGATTAAGTATAAAAAACTTACATATATAAAGAACACTCTCATAAAATAGTTGTGAAATAACTTACAGGTATTGACACAATTATTCAGTATTCTTTGTTATATACCTGTCGATGTTTTAGAATCAAAATAGTATGAATACCTGAACATGCAGGGTTTTACATGCTGAAGGCGACATTCTTCTTAAATTATCAAGAGCGAAAAACAAAATGAGTACATTCAAGCAAAAAGGAAACACCTCACCTGCAGCCATAGCACTCGGCGTTGTAGCAACAGCAGGCGTAATCGGTGTAGGCACATGGGCTTATTTAAACGGCAGAACGGACAGCAGTGACGATGTTACGGACAATCTCCATGTTCAGGATGACCAGAAGAACAATCCGGTGGCAGTAGCAGCCGCCCTGTACAACTCTGTTCTGTCAGATGATTTCAGCAACGTTGAAAATCTGACCAACAGACTGAAGGCAATCAAGATTTCCGAACTGGAAGAACAGCTTCACAAGAAGAAGCAGAAGACCGAAAATCTCGACGATTTCGATCTTCAGGAAATCAATGCCATTGAATCTGAATTAAGCAAGTTAAGCAAGAAGAATGAAAGCGAAATTCTTGAAATTGATATCAGTCCGTATCTTTCCAAAGGTGCACTGGACAACATCAGAGGCAAACTCAAGAACATTTCCGAACAGCTGAATGCCAAATCAGTACCTGAAACCTACAAGTTCTACCTTGACGTTGCACAGAACATATTCACCTTCTATAAGCCGAACTCTGTAGAAGAACAGGAACTCATGCGCTCAATCAAGGCATACAAGGCCTTCTCCAGAAACGCATACTACACCATAGAAGATATTCGCTCTCTCTATGGACCTATCGACGCTCTCAAAGTTTGCCGCTATCTCATCGGTGCTGATGACTACAGCCGAATTTCTCCATACGAAATGAGAAACTTCATGGTTCGTGAAATCAACATCATGATCAAGAAGGTTCCTACCAGCATCGGTGACAATCGTGAATTCTTTACCAATGACGATTTTACCGAACTGAATGCCACCACACTTCAGGATCTGGCAAACCTCAATCACGTGCTGCCAAGCGTAATCTCCTACCCTGCCCTTGTTAAGCCGGGAATGGACGATGATCCTCAGGCCAGTGCAAATGAATACCAGAAGATCACCGAAAACTACGACAAGGCTGTAAGAAAGGCAGTAAATTTCGCAAACAATGCGGTTAATTTCTACGAATGTCAGATAAACACCACTGACAGCTTTACAGTAGACGGCGTAATCAACCGTGTTGTACCTACCGATAATCTTATTATCGACAGAATTCCGCTCGAAGTTTATGAAGTTTCTCTCAAGGAGAAAATTCCTGGCTGCACCAACGACACTATTTACGTGGCCGCACCTAAACTCAATGAATACAAGAATCTGATGAAGTCAGGCATGACCAAAATGAGTCAGAATGACATCAATGTCTATTCCGAAGACATCAAGCTGATGGAAAAGATTAACGAAAAGTCAAAAACTCCTATCAAGCTTGAACTTCTCGGTTCTGAACTTGCAGCGGTAGAAAACAAGCAGAAGCAGTTCCCTGAAAGAGGCTTCTATCACGGTAACAACATTGCAGGCAAACTGGTTAACCTCAACCTTCCTTCATACAGTCTGCTGAACACTCTTGATATCCGCCGCAATGCCGACTTAATCTTTATTTCAAGTCCGCTTCTTGCCGCAAAACAGCGTCAGGCTCAGGAAAAGCTCAAGATTGTAAGTTCATTCAAGACCATTGAAGAAAGCATGGTCCTGCTTGATTTTGAATCTCTGCTCAATTCTCCTTATGAATATCTGGCAACCAGAGAAAACTCAATCAACAAGCAGCTGGAAAATCTTTCAAACGTAACTCCTAACCTTCAGCTTCTGGCATCATCTCCTGCGGATCTGGACGTTGACGCCTTCTCCGTTGAGGATACCAATGAAGCAGACGACCTCATTGCCATTGCAAGTAACGATGAAGACACCATTGAGCTTGCCGTGAACACCACCTCTGAAGTAAAACAGCAGGAAGAAGCGGCATCCGAAGCTGCCCGTGCAGCTGAAGAAGCCCGTCGTGAAGCTGAAGAAGCAGCCAAGGCTCAGGAACTTGCGCATGCTGAAGCCGAAGCCGCCGCCAAGGCTGCAGCCGAAGCCGCTGCCAAGGAAGCTGAAGAAGCCGCAAGAGAAGAAGCCGCACGTCTGGAAGAACTGGCTAAGATTGAAGCAGCCAAGGCTGAAGAACTGGCAAAACAGGAAGCCGCCAAGGCTGAAGCAGCCGCTGAAGCAGCCCGCAAGGAAGCTCTTGCAAAAGAAGAAGCCGCTGCCAAGATGGAAGCAGAACTTGCCGCTGCTGCTCAGGCAGAAGCTGAAAAGGCAGCCCAGAGCACTGAAGAAGTTCAGATGCTTACCAAGGAACAGCTGGCAAAGGCTGATTTCAAGACTCTCAAGACTCAGTCAGACGCGGGCAATCCTATCGCCCAGTATGAACTTGCTTCACGCTACATCAGCGGTAAGAAAGGCGTAAGACGTGACATCAAGAACGGTAACGCCCTTCTCGCAAAGGCAGCTGAAGCCGGATATCCTGAAGCTAAATACATGCTCGGTTCCATTTACCTGCAGGGTAAGTACACCAAACAGCAGAAGCAGCAGGGTGCGCAGTATGTAATCGATGTTGCCGAAGCCGGTATGCAGGATGCAATGTATACTGCCGGTAACCTCTATCTTGACGGTTCAATAATTCCGCAGAATTATCAGAAGGCTGCCCAGTTCCTCAGTCTTGCTGCTGAAAAGAACAACACCGACGCTCAGTACAAGCTTGGTATGATGTACCTCGACGGCAAGGGAGTTCAGGCAGATCCTAGAAAGGCTGCAAGTTTCTTTACCAGTGCCGCCAAGAAGAACGGCAATGCAGCCTATCAGCTTGCAAAACTCTATGAAGATGAGAGCGTCAAGAACGTGACATCAGATGAACAGACCATCAAGGATCTGTATATCTTCGCAGCCCGTCACAACGTCAAGGATGCCTACCGCAAGGCAGGTCTGGCTCTGATTGGCAACATGTCTACCAGCAAGGAAGCACTGAAATATCTTGATGAATACATGCACAAGAACGACAAGGACGTTGATACCGTCCTTCTCAAGTACTATGCAAAGACCAACAACACCAAGGAAATCTCAAAGATGATCCTTACTGCTCCGAAGGAAATTCAGGAACAGTATCCTGTTGAAATGGGTCTGCTGTATGCAACAGGCAACGGTGTTACCAAAAACCTGCAGAAGGCCGAGGAATTCTACAAGATTGGTATGGCAAAGAACATTCCTGACGCATTCTGTCACGCAGGTGACCTGTATTCAACCGATGCTTCAGGCAAGAGAAACCTGGCAACCGCAATGCAGTACTACAACAAGGGTATGCAGGCTGGTTCAACCAAGTGTATCGAATCCCTGATTCGTACCAAGCTCGCTGAAAACAAGCGTGACTACAAGGAAATCTTCGCTCTTCTGAACAGAGTTCCTGCAGACAAGCTCAGTGACGGCAGCAAGGTTATTCTTGCATCCTTCTACTTCTACGGTCGCGGCATTGAAAAGAATCCGGCTCACGCTTCAAGAATTCTGAGGAACGTGACCGCACCTAAGGCAAAGCTTGCAAGAGATATCCTGATGGGTCAGAACGTTCAGACCTGCAGCCATTCAGTACTCATGGGTGAAACCGGTAAAGCAACCCACAACACCACCCTCCTGAGTGCCGCAGCTCTTATGAACCTGTTCTATTATACAGAAGTTCGTAATCTCGGTATTGCAAACTATAATGATATCTTCAACAAGGCAAAGCGTATCTGTGGCAATAACCCTGGTCGTTATATTCTTCATGATGCAGACTCAAAAGTCAAGAAACCTGCTTCATCAGAACCTACCGACGCAAAGGCTCAGTATAATCTGGCAATGAATTATTTCTACGAAGGCAATTATGAAAAGGCATTCGAATGGATGCACAAATCAGCAGCCCAGAAATACTTCAAGGCATACAACAACCTCGGTATCTTCTACCTGATGGGTATCGGTACCAACATTAACGCTGAAGAAGCCTACAGAAACCTTAACTACGCCGATTCTGCCGGTGACTATAAGGCTACCTTCAACTTCGCAGCCCTGCAGATGAACGGTATCGGCGGCAGCAAGAACCCTGTTAAGGCTCTGGGTAACATCAAGTCAGCAGCTCTTAAGGGCAACGAAATGGCTACCTACTACATCAGTTCTCTGTATGCGAAGGGGCAGGCTGACGGCAATGTTGATGATGCCATCAGAATTCTGTCCAACATTCTGTACTAACGGACGGTAATGAATTGAATTCCCCGTTATGCCTGAAGCATAACGGGGAATTTTTATGGAACAGAAGTGAATTCGGCAGCTGTTTTTCAGATTAAGACCGCAATTGACTGTACGGACTGCAGATATGGTATTCGCACATGCGATAACAGGTAAGATATTTGTATTTTCTTCAGGATTCCAGAATGTATTTGCAAATCAATCTATTTTCAGCCGCATCAAGACCGTATACTGTTTTCTGATCAGAGGATATGTAATGCTTTACTTTCACTTGAGAAACATAATCCTTAAGCCGGTAATCGTTCCCCAAATCAAGAAAATCATCCATTTCTTTATCCCAGAGTATAAATAATTCCTCTAAACCTTCAGGGCTATATTTCTCCGTTAAATCAGAAACAGATTTGAAGCACCGTAGTATTCTGCCGCAGGAAACAGCCTGAACTTCATAGATGCGTCCGCACCCGGTACAGTACCAGTATTCAATAGGTTCAGAACGGTTCTGGAACGAATTCCGGCACTCAGCCAGTTCATCCCATCCTGTATAAAAATCCCATAATGAGATATCCTGATTGTATGATAATGCTTTGTCAATCTCTGATTTTAAAAACACGTTCAGCCGATGAGGTGACGGGCCTTCCGTGTTTGTCATTTCAGCTCCGCAACGGCATCCCAATCTGGCCATAATATTGCCCCCTATTCTTTACCTGTACTGTTCAAACAGTTACTTTTTTTTATTAGCAATGCCTATATACAGTGCATATATAAAACTGGCAAAAGGAATGAATAACCAAATCAGGTTCCACAACGACTTTCCCATTGATTTAGTTCTGATACCTGCTATCACAATGGAAGCAATAGCAACAGCAGAGCCGATAGCAAGTAAAGTTGTATTTTGATTCTGCTCTACCGAATTCCTGTACAGATTAATTGTCAATATAATGCATGGCCAATACGTTAAATTATAAACAAGACGATTCATATATTTTCTCCTATCAACATTTAAATAATCGCATGGATTATAATTATATACCATATTTTTATTATGAGTTATCTCACATAAAAGATTTTTCCGTTATAGACGTTTTATTCATAAAGAACTAATTTTCAAGGTGAATATAACAACTGCAGCTGCGATTATATCCTGCTGTTTTATCATTCACTTCTAAAACGCTCCCGGGCAGTTCATTTCTAACCGTCCATGCCTTTAACCGACAAGAAGTTTACTGGTCTTTTTCAGGAATTTCGAAGGAATAGGATCTTCAAGTCTCCATATGATGCTCATTGGTTTATTGCCGGTATGCGATACGTAATTTGCTTTTCCAAGGAATGTATAGCTTTCGGTAAATCCGCTGACAGCCGTATTTTTTCTTTCCCTCACAAAGAGAAGTATCGTGTTTCCCGTGGCGGCATGATTAATATACCTCATACCTGTTGCGCTTGTATCGCCTGTAGTACTCTGACTCTGCCAGTGAAAGAGATTCTCGTTTATGGAATAGTCCTTGTACATGGTTGTAGGTGAGTAGTCCCTGTCACTCTTGTTAAGAGTCACCAGAAAGATATCCGTTTTACAGTCATCAAAATACTTCACGCCTTCACGCATATTACCTACATTGTAATAGTCAAAGGCAACCAGAATCTGATTTCTGCTGTATGTACAGTACAGATCCAGCGGCAGATCCTTATCATCAAGAACAGGCCTGTCAACAAAGTCTATTCGGCTGAGATTATATTCAAGAAGCTCCATTACTTCATTCATAATGATTCTGTTGCGCACAAGTCTGAGAATATTGCCTTTAATGCTCCCGGCATTAACATCATCCTCAACATTTACCTTATCCCACAGAGTAAAGCAGAACATGCGCAGCATTTTTTTCTGAATTACTGAAAGCGCATTAAAATCTGCTGTTTCAGCCTTAGGAAGAAAATCAAGAAGAAAACCAATCCATCTTCGTGAATCAATGACAGCCAGACCGTACCATGCCCTTCCGTCAAAAACCTCTTCGCACTCGTCAATGAATCCGCACGCGCACATCATACTGCTGAATGAAGCTTTGTATTTATAGAATATTTTAGGACTGAGCTTGTAATATCGCAGAAAAGCACTCAGTGTAAGTTCCTCTCCGGAATCCTCAGCAAAGGTGGCCATACGGCTGAGAATCCCCTTTCTGGAACTGTAGGAACCGGAAATATTGCTGAGAACATACTCTGACGCTTTTTTCTCAAGTGATATGTAACATCCCTTTGGAACAGAAGGAAATCTGTTCTTAACCTCGTCAGCTACACCTTTTCTGGTACGGGAAAGAAGTGCTCTGAACTTATCCTCAAAATTGTATTTTTTATTGGCCTGACCTATAAAGTCCAGAACAGTTAGACAGTCTTTACCGTCGGCAAGACGAAGACCGCGACCAAGCTGCTGCAGGAACACTGTAAGTGACTCCGTAGGTCTTAAAAACAGAATGGTGTTTACTTCCGGTATGTCCACACCTTCGTTGTAGATGTCCACTACAAATATGAAACTCAGCTCCCCCTTTACCAGTCTGCTTTTTACCCCGTTTCTCAATTCGTCATCACTATTTCCGGTCAGGTACTCGGAAGCAATCCCGTTTCTGTTGAAGAAATCACTCATAAATCTAGCATGTTCAACGGATACACAGAATCCCAGTCCCCTTACCGTGCTCAAGTCCATGGCATATTTATTGAGATTCATTATCACGGAATCTGCTCTTCTTTCCGCTACAGCAGTATTGAGTGAATATACATTGGACAGTTCTTTTTTGTCGTATCCTCCCGCTGTCCACCTGATTTCACTGAGATCAACAGTATCACTGACACCGAAATACTGGAAAGGACAGAGCAGCCCTTTTTCTATGGCTTCGGGAAGTCTGATATCCGCGGCAACACGATAATTGAAATATCTTAGAATATCCTCTCCGTCCATACGTTCAGGTGTAGCTGTCAGCCCGAGAAGAATTTTAGGAGTGAAATAAGAAAGAAGCTTCTGATATGAAGGAGCGGCGGCATGATGGAATTCATCGACAATAATAAAGTCGTAGTAGTCCGGTGTCAGTTTTTCAGTCAGACTTTTGGAGTTCAGACTCTGGATTGAAACAAACAGATGTTCAAACTTTTCCGGAATAAATGAATCAACCATGAGCTCTCCGAAATTTGCATCTCTGAGCACGGCTCTGAACGTTTCCAGACTCTGAACCAGAATTTCCTTTCGGTGAGCAACAAAAAGCAGTTTAGGATAATCATCCACCCTGCCGTTATGGTTATTCTTCCAGAAATTACGGTAATCGAACGCTGAAATTACAGTCTTGCCGGTACCGGTGGCAGCCACCACCAGATTGTGATAATTATTTCTGACTTCTCTTTCAGCCTGCAATTTATCCAGAATTTCCTGCTGATAATTATAAGGTCTTACCTCAAAAAGGTAGCAACCACCTTTCGATATGCTGCTTCCTCTCTGTTTTTCCTGTTTAAGAGCCTGAATAAGACGTGACTTTCCATCGAGAGAAAAAATCTCAAAATCTGAAGAATTCCAGTATATGTCAAAGGTTTCCTCTACCTTGTCAAACGTTTCTGGAAGTTCTTTTCTGGTAATTTTCAGATTCCATTCCAGACCATAGGAAATAGCCTTTTGAGAAAGATTGGATGAACCTATGTACGCGGTGGAAAACCCCGTATTACGACAGAATACATAGGCTTTGGCATGAAGTCCGACATGCTTTGTTTCATAGCATATTTTAATTTCCGTATTAGGCAGTTCGGCTAGCTTTTCCACAGCGGCGGCTTCCGTAACTCCCATGTACGAAGTGGTGATTATTCTTAACTTTCCGCCTCTGCCGGTAAAGAGCTTCAGCTGGTCATAGATCAGACGTATTCCCGCACAGCGGATAAATGACACCAGCATGTCAATTCTGTCAGCCGTTAAAATCTCCTTCTGCAGTTCGGCAAACATCGAAGGTTCCTTTTCAGAGCCGGTGAACAGGCTTGATTCAACCAGAGATGTCTGAGGTCTGACAGGTTTTACGTTGTCATTAACGGTTCTGACATTGTTCTCACGTCCGGATACGGACAGCAGTTCCAGAGCACCGACCGTTCCCTTGTCATTGATTTTTTCCAGTGGAATGGCGAAACTGCTCAGGGAATTTTCATTTGTCTGTAACTGAAGATTCTCAATCAGATTATTTGCCATCTGAATTTTGGACGAAACGTTATTACAGGAATTCATCCCGAGCTCTACAACTTCAGCAACGTATCTTGATAAGGTTCTTGAGGCATCCTCTTCACTCAGCTCTCTTGTATCAACTATTTTTGAACCGTCATTTATCTTTTCCTTAAGCAGCTGATTTACAAGCTGTTCATAGAGTCCGTCCTCAAGCATAATCCACCCCGTACAGATAATAAATGTTCTTTCAATTTTTATTTATCCAGGATAGCACAATCATTTTTCAGACTCACGTATTTTTTTAATACTGATAAAAAAACCGGACAGACTTTGCAATATTAAGCAAAATTCTGTCCGGCAATCAAAACAGCCTGTTGTCTGTTTCAGGCAAGATTGTAGAAATTAGTTATACTGACTTCTTAAAATCTTAGCTGCTTCAACAAGGTTCTGCAGACTCTTCTTGGTTTCTTCGTTTCCTCTGGTCTTGAGACCGCAGTCCGGGTTTACCCATACCTTGTGGTAGTCTTCTCTTGAAACAATGAGCTTTAATGCATTCACGATTTCGTCAACTGAAGGAACGCGTGGTGAATGAATATCGTAAACACCAGGACCTACTTCAGTCTTGAAGTTATTGGCCTTCAATGCATCGAGTACGGCGAAGTCTGAACGTGAAGCTTCGAAGGTGATTACGTCAGCATCCATTGCGTCAATCCAAGGAATGATTTCATTGAATTCACTGTAGCACATATGAGTGTGAATCTGAGTTTCAGGCTTAACACCGCTGTGAACAAGTCGGAAAGCAGGAATAGCAAAATCAAGATATTCACTTTCCCAGTCACTGCGACGGAGCGGTAATTTTTCCTTCAGGGCAGCTTCATCAATCTGGATGATTCTGATGCCGGCCTTTTCAAGATCCAGTACTTCATCTCTTAATGCAAGAGCAAGCTGCTGAATTGAAGTCTTAACAGGAAGATCTTCACGAGGGAATGACCAGTTGAAAATGGTTACCGGACCGGTAAGCATACCCTTTACATCCTTGTCAGACTTGCTGTTGGCAAATGCACTCATCTTAACGGTCATAGCTTCCTTACGGGTTACGTTACCCCAGATTACAGGAGGCTTAACGCAACGGCTGCCGTATGACTGAACCCACCCGTTCTGAGTGAAGATGTAACCGTCAAGCTTTTCACCGAAGTATTCAACCATGTCGTTACGTTCGAATTCACCGTGAACCAGAACGTCAAGACCGAGTTCTTCCTGCAGTCTGAGACAGTCTACAGTCAGAGCGGCAATACCGTCTTCATATGCCTGTCTGGTGATGGCACCGTTCTTGAAATCACGTCTTAAAGCTCTGATCTGAGCAGTCTGAGGGAATGACCCGATGGTAGTTGTCGGGAACAGTGGAAGACCGAGAACATCATGCTGAATGCGGAGACGTTCGGTTCTTTCAGGTAATCTGGTGAAATCAGCTTCGGTGAGTGAAGCAATCTTGGCATCAAGAGCCGCATCATCTTCAACACGCTTAACACTGAACAATGCTCTGTTGTCGGCAAGGAACTTGTCGGCACCGGAATCGCCGTTTACAATTGCCTTGATTTCATTGAGTTCGGCAAGCTTCTGTCTTGCGAAAGAAAGATAGCTGAGAATCTTGGCTGAAAGCTTGGTTTCAAATTCAGTGCTTTCAGGTACATGGAGTAATGAACAGCTGCAGCCTAAAGCACAGTTGATGCCTAAAGACTTGAGTTCATCAAGAGCCTTGATTACGGTATCGTAATTGCTGCGCCAGATATTCTTACCGTTGATGAGACCTGCAACCAGAACGGTATCCTTAGGGAAGCCGTTTGCTCTGATAAGATCAAAGGTCTTTCTGCCTTCTCTGAAGTCCAGGGAAATGGCATCAAAGCCTAATGAGGTTACTTCATTGTAGATATCTCTGATATCACCGAAATAGGTATCAAGACCAATCTTGAGATTACCCTTTACAGAAAGAAGCTTGCGATAGATTTCAACAAAAAGCTGTTTGTCTTCAGCGGTTAAATCCTTAACCAGTGAAGGTTCAGCGAATGATACGAAAGATGCATTCTTTGAACGACAGAAATCAAGGAATTCAACATATTCGCTAACAAGAGCATCCCTGAGATCATTAACTGAAGTGCCGGCAACGTACTTAACAAGCTTGAGCAGAGTGAAAGGACCGGTCTGGGCAACCTTGTAGTTAAGCTTTAATTCGTTTGCTTCGTCAATCAGACCTGAAAGAAATACAGGATTGAACTTAACAACGTTCTTACCGTCGAATTCAGGTTCGATGTAGTGGTAGTTTGTATTGAACCACTTCTTCATAGGTAAGGCTTTCAGATCCACGCTATCGGTCTGTACACCGCGGGCCATAGCAAAATAGGTATCAAGATCGTTAAGACCTGACTTCACATAGCGTTCAGGAATAATGCCGAACTGTAATGCGGTATCAAGGAGGTTATCATAGAAAGAGAAATCTCCGCATGGAACCAGATCAATATTCTGTTCTGCGAAGTAGCCGTAATGCTGCTTACGGATTTGAGCTGCAACTGACTTGAGTTCTTCGGCAGGAATTTCATGCTTGAAATATTTTTCAAGTGCGAACTTGAGTTCACGCTTACCGCCGATGCGAGGATAACCGATGATGGTGTTTAACATATTGTGTATCTCCTTTCTTATGGTCTGAAAACCTTAAGTAGTTATAAGTAAAAAATTCTTCTGAGGAAGCCGAAAAAAGAAACATTAACCTGTGTCAACCATTCCTCTTTCCGGAATTCCTTTTCTTCAGAATGAAATAGCAATTTCAGAAAACAACATTCCTTAAGCAGAAGTCCTTTCAGGTCTGTTCCTCAAGGAATGTGATAATTATATATTTGCGTTTTGTTATAGGCAATTTCTATTTAATTATATTGTGTTATAAAAATATTTTATAGATAATCTGATACGGTTCAAATTATCGGAGTCAATATTCTTCAGAAAAGGCATAGAAACAGCATGCAGCAGGTAAAGCAGAAAACTCATTTTTCAAAAAAAAGCCGGAAGCTGCTGTTTACAACAGAGAAATAAATAAAAGGAAAAGCATTATGACATTGATGATATTACCGCTTATCAGTCTTAAGTATCTGTTTTTAACCGACATAAATGGAATAAGCGTCAAAGCATTAATCAGAAGCAATTACAACAACAGGTAAAATGCTGTAATTCACTGAATTACCTGAATATCACATCCGCATACATGCACGGCGTAAGACATATGTCTGCGGCTTACATCATTCGAACTCGGCATCTCTGACGTTATCATCAGCCGCTTTTTTGGTCTTGATATGAGACCAGAAAATATCCATGGCTGATTCAGCCTGTCCGACATGATACAATCCGGGCCATACGGAGATTACAATCAGTGTAATAATCGGTATGGCCAGTATGACAAGCAGTGCAAGTAACGATGACACGATATTGTCATTCAGAATACCTGTAACCAGGTTCATAATCACGGTCAGATAAAGCATTATTCCGCCGGTAAAAACCATAAACATGAAGTTCACAGCAACCAGCATAAGCAGACTGAAAGTCATTGAATACAGCACTATTCCGGGCAGAAGATGAATAAAATTCTTTCTTACGGCAGAAATACTCATGAACATGGCTCTGAAAACAGGCACGTTGCCGAGAACTATCAAAGGCATTGTAAAAGCCTTAATGAAATAATAGAAAAATCCAAAAAAACAGCCTACTGAAAAACCAACCAGTCTGACACCCCATATGCAAGCATCCTGAGGCTGAATACCGTTCTGCTCTCCGGACTGATAGAACCTGATTACCAGATCGTAAAAATCGGTAACATGTCCCACAACAAAGATTAAGGTTATCACCAGGAAGAAACAGCACAGAATAAGCGTATCAATCAGAGAAAAGATAAATGTGTCCAGAAAGCTTTTTCCCAAAGCGGAAAACATCTCGGATGACGTGTTTTTACGGATATACTTTTCGGATATGATATACATGACGGAAACGGCGGTCATGATATTGGTTAAAAAAGGGAAAAGGAAAGGAAAGAAGAGATATACGATAAACACGGCCTGAATAACACCGGATATTATCCAGTACTGCTTTGTCAGAATACTCCGTAAAACGACCTTTTTCCATTTTCCCGCCTCTGCTGCCGGTACTCTGACGGTACCTTTACCATTCAGTACAAAATCTTCAAAGTGAAGTGAATCATCTTCAGAGCCTTTCTCAAGCAATGCAGTCATCTCAGAAGCCATATCAAACCTTGCATGTATTTTATGTTTACCGATAATCCTGACTGAAACAAATTCAGCTGTCTGACAGTTTCAAAGTATCTTGAGTTTATCAAAAAAAGCATAAAAAATCATACAAAGTCCCTCTCCTGCGGAAACAGAAGAAAGATTTTATGCCGTAACACACAATAAATGACATATTTGTGTCCTGCCTTTTTCATTATTCTCCCCAAAAACGCCGTCCGACATTTTTGTTAACCTTTTTGCAGTTTTTTAGCTAAACAGATGTTTAATTTTTCATCACGCTTAATTTTTAGACTTTCAACATATTTATAAATTTCTATACATAAAACGAGAACAATATCACGTATAATCATACACCAAACACATTATTTTGTGATTTTGTGTAAATTTTTAACACGTATTCTACATTTAAAACAACAATTTAACTAAAATACATTCGGTTACTGACGAAGAGAACATATTTAAATAACAAGACTGCCGTCACAATTAAAAGTGCAGGCAAAAATCAGTGACTTATGAATTATAAATAAACTCAAACTTACATATTAACTTAACTCATTCAAGAATCAATGGTGATGGCTCATGGGACTATTGAATACCATATCTAGTATCATGTCAGGAAATTATGGTAAAGCAGGCCTGCGTAACATGGAAACAACAAGCGAGGAATACGCAAACCGCTATAATCCTAACGAACTGATAAAAAGAATTGAATCACGCAGTGCTCAGATTCCTCATACAACCAGAGAAACCTGCTGTCTTGCCCTGCTTAAGAAGGATCCTAATTTAAGACAGGTTGCTGAAGTATGGTCCGTATATTACGGTTCAAAGAGAGTCGCTTTAAATCAGGTAGACCATTATAAAAAGACCGGTTCAGAAGTATTCTCTCACGCATTACTTGAGAAGCTTGAAGACCTGCGTCAGGTATTTAATGACAACGGAACCTATTAAAACTATTGTTGCCTGATGCCCTACGGATTTTATGCTGCACTGGCGCACAATAAAGCTGATTAAATTAACTACCACATACCGTTAATAATAACGGACTACAATAAATAAACCAAACCTCCAAGTCAAGGCTTGTTTACTTTCCCCAAAGTTCAGGCCTTGTTTTTTTACGGCCTGACCGAGTGCCGTGACATTCTTTGAAAATATCAGTAAAAAGTCATCCACTCTCCGTACTACGTCAACTTTATGACTCTGTTCTGCAGATTCTTAAGCAGACGCAGAAACAGATATCTGGACAGAACTCTCAGAGTATATACCGCCACCCCGGTGTAGTAGACTCCACCTACAATCAAAAAAACGTCATCACGTCTGAATATTCCGCTGCCGCTCACATCCGTTATATGAGCAGTAATAAACTTCTGCAGAAAAGACATAATCTGAGGCAGATGGGCATTGTATACGACTATAAGAGCTGCCAGACCGAAGACAGTCAGCACAACCTGCATATAATCCTTACACAGCTGTCTGGCCGATACTTTAACCGCAACGTAATCCTTAAGTCCCGGTATCTTGATTGAAATATAGAATATCAGAGCATTCACCACTGTAATCAGATACACGGTGCCGAGAATCCCCCACCACAGCCACGAATATCCGACAGGCTGCCCCGTTACGATCTGAATTCCGTTGAGTTCCGCCTCAAGTTCATCTTTCCACAGATAACCGTACAGCATCACGAATCCGGAAAAAACAGTCATAACCAGAGGAATTTCCAACAGAAAAACCCATTTTAATCTCAATGACAGTCCGAAAATCTCCCTGACGATAATCAGTCTTTTATGCGATATGAACATGGGAAGAATCCACCAGCAGAAAGGCAGGAACATCAGAGACAAAACGGCCATAACGAGAGACTGAAACCAGTATCCCGGTTCCGTTATGATGATTCTGAGTCCGCTCTTTATAAGTCTTACCGCCCATATGGCGTATTTATCCAGACCTGGTTTATGCATTTATATTTCCGTTTCATCCAGTAAATGTGCCGAATCCGTCGGTCCGGCAGGGATAACAATAAAAAAGGCAGAGGATAACCTCTGCCGTTTATATCTTCAGTCTATTCGAATTACTTAGACATCAATGCGTAAGCAATTACAATCATGAGCTGCGGAGTAAGAATACGCAGGAACATGGTAAACGGATATACGGTTGCATAACCTAAAGAACTTGCTTCTGAGTTCTTGTACATACCGTTTGCGAAAGCCAGAGCTGGAGGATCTGTCATAGAACCTGCCATGGCACCGCATACTGAGAGATAGTTAATCTTTGATACCCTGTAAGCAAGGATACCGCAGATGAAGATAGGGATAAAGGTTACGAACACGCCATAGCCCATCCAGGTAAGACCGTCACCGTGAACCAGAGTATCCACGAATCCGCTTGCACCTGAATTGAAACCAACGATGGCAAGGAACAGAACAATACCGATTTCTCTTAATGCACTGTTACCTGATGCAGGCATGAACCAGTGCATCTTACCAAAGGTAATATTGTGACCGAAACGTGAAAGAAGAATAGCCACAACCAGAGGACCGCCGGCAAGACCTAACTTGAGGGCAGCAGGGAGACCTGGAACAGGGATTGCTACGGAACCGAGCATCATACCGAGGAACAGACCGATAAATACCGGTAACATGTGAACCTTCTGCATGGCTACGGTGCTGTCACCGACGATATTGGCAACCGCATCGATTGATTCCTTGCGACCAACGAGATTTAACTGGTCACCGAAATGCAGTGTGGTACCTTTATGAGGAATGAATTCCATACCGGTACGGATTAAACGTGACACTGCAACATCGAACTTTGATTTGATTTCAAGAGAATCAAGAGTCTTACCGAGAATCTTTTCATTGGTAACAACAATCTTGCGAACTGAAAGTTCGGTACCCTTGGTGGTTAATGAAACCTGAACCGGTTCACCGATGAAGCCGCAGGCTGCGTTAAGATCGGCATCATTACCTACGAGGTGAAGAATATCACCTGCGTAAACAACGGTATCAGCCTTAGGAACCATTAAGATATCACCTCTCTTTAAACGGGAGCAGATAACCTTGTTGCCTTTAAGAACGCTGATATCAGAAATCTTGAGACCGAATAATTCAGAATTGTTTACAGAAACGTTCTGAGTATCCAGATCCTTTCTGTTGCTCTTCTTCTGAAGTTCATACTTTTCACCTTCAGCATTGATGTTAACTTTGAAGAAGAATCTGATGAGCAGCATGGTAATGATGATACCGCAGATACCGAAAGGATATGCAACAGCATAGGCAGAAGCTACGTTGTTTGCGTCAAAACCTGCAGGAACAGCGCCTGCTGCCATACCATCCACCAGATCCTTAATCATGGCCTGACCGGCACCGAGAGCAGGGGTATTGGTAACAGCACCGGCATAGATACCGATGGTTGAATCAAGATTCATGTCAAAGAAAACATTGAAGCTGAGGGCGATTGCTGCACCGAGGAATACAATGAGAACGGCATAACCGATAAGCTTGAGACCGGCACCCTTTAAAGAAGCAAAGAAGCCAGGACCAACCTGTATACCGATAGTATATACGAATAAGATAAGGCCGAATTCCTTAACGTAGTGGAGAATTTCCTTGAAAGTATGTACCTTTCCTACAGCCTCTGCATTTTTAACGACGTCACCGCCGTTATCTAAAATAGTTTTAAAAGAATCTCCGGAGAAATTAGGAATCCATCCGAGCTCCTGAGCAAGCCATCCCATAAAAATACCGCCGAAGAGAACCCCGCCGATACCCAGACCAACACCTTTATACTTTATTGCCCCGAGTAAAATACCTATCACTGAGGATAAAGCAATCATTATAGTGATGATCGAGATTTCACTAAATGAAAATAAATTCATACAAACTATACCGATCGATTGATTAAATTTAACTTACGGCCGCAGAATTTAACGCGGCCACATAAAAAACGTGAGCATTTTATCACTTTAGATCTCAAAACGCTATTATAAAAAGAGTTTATTTTTTGCCGTTCCGCAAGCCGTTAATAACTTGTTCCGACGGCCCTGATGCTTATTTAACCGTCAACTGTCACACAAAATGATTTCTTTATTTTTTTTACAATCTTTTAACGCAATTCACAAAAAAATGTATAATAAGCACGGATTTCTATTTTTTTGTTTTTTATGTTTTTTATTTTGAGGATTTAATCTTATATGAACAGTAACGTGAAAGCTGCTCCTGGCAATGTATCGCCGCTAACAGCTCTCAAATCTAATTTCCTTGGTGATGCACCGACATGGTATAAGCACCTTATCCTGTTTTTCTTAATAGCCAATCCTTTCATATACAGCGCTTCAGCCTCAGTAGCCGGCTGGTGTCTGGTTGCCGAGTTCATTTTCACTCTGGCAATGGCTCTTAAGTGTTATCCTCTTCTTCCAGGCGGTCTGCTGGCCATCGAAGCCATTGCCATCGGCATGACTACAGTGGAAGAAGTAAAGGCCGAAATATATCACAATCTGGAAGTTATCCTCTTACTGATGTTCATGGTGGCAGGCATTCACTTCATACGAGAACTGCTTGTTGCAATATTTACAAAGATTCTGCTTTCGGTAAGGTCAAAAGTAACCCTTTCGGTTATTTTCTGTGTACTCGCAAGCTTCCTCTCAGCATTCCTTGATGCACTTACCGTTCTTGCGGTAATCATTACCGTGTGCACCGGTTTCTACACCATTTATCACCGTGTAATCACTCCTGAAAAGACTCAATTAAGCGATAACTCCAAGGTTTCAGGCGAAGATCGTGTTGTTCTGGACAAATTCAGAGCATTCCTTCGTTCACTGCTGATGCACTCAGCTGTCGGTACCGCGCTCGGCGGTATCTTTACCATAGTCGGTGAGCCTCAGAATCTTATTATCGGTGATACCGCAGGATGGCATTTCGTTGAATTTGCCCTCCGTGTATCTCCTATATCAGTTCCTGTATTCATCTGCGGTATTCTGACCTGTATCTTTGTGGAAAAATTCAAGATCATCGGCTTTGGTGAACCTCTCCCTGAACAGGTTTATACAATTCTCGAACAGAACTACCAGAAGAGACGCAGCAATCAGACCACCGGTCAGAAGATATCCCTCATCTGTCAGGTTCTTGTGGCAATCTGGTTAATCGTAGGTCTGGCTCTGCATCTGGCTCCTGTAGGTTTAATCGGTCTTTCAGTTATTATTCTTGCCACCACATTCACCGGTGTTAACAGTGAATCAGAAATCGGCAAGGCATTCACTGAAAGTCTGCCGTTCACTTCATTGCTGTGTGTATTCCTGTCCATCGTTGCGGTAATCACTCATCTTGATCTGTTTGACCCTATCATCCAATGGGTGCTTTCAGTGGACAAGGCTGCTCAGCTTCCTCTCTTCTATGTGGCAAACGGTGTGCTCTCCGCAGTATCTGACAACGTGTTCGTGGCTTCAGTGTACGTAACTCAGATTAACAATGCCTTCCAGAACTGCTCTTTAAGCAGAGAACAGTTTGACATGCTGGCCATCGCCATCAACTCAGGCACCAATCTTCCTTCAGTTGCAACTCCTAACGGACAGGCTGCATTCCTCTTCCTGTTAACCTCTGCAATCGCACCGTTAATCAGACTTTCATACGGCAGAATGTTCATTATGGCGATTCCATATACCATTGTTCTTTCCATTGTCGGCTTCTTATGTACCTGGTATCTCTTACCGTACATGACCGATATCTATATCGACATGGGATTACTGAACGAAGTTGAACAGGTCTGCACAGGCAAGTAATATTACTGTCCGTACAGTTAAGGTTCAGTAAACAATGAAAACAGAGAGGTATCGTGACAGGTCACGATACCTCTTTCTTTATCCATAAAAAAGCAATTTTCGGTTGCCTTATGGTGTATAATAAAAACAGTTTTACGTAATTTATGACCTGTTCTGATATTTGAAATTTCTGATGTTTAGTGAAATTTATACCGTTACCGGCCCGGTGGGACTGGTTCTGATTGTTATGGCCGTCGTGGCCGCGTTTCTGGCACTGTACAGTTTCAGTTATGTTTTTCTGTCTCTGATGAAATTCAGGGCCTTCATGAAATCTTCCTCCAGTCTGCGTTCACTTCCTGAAGATCTGAAAAAGTGGATTGACGGAAATGAATTCTGCTACATATCCGTACTTACTCTTAAACGTCTGCTGAACAGAAAGGAAGTTTCCGCCGAAAACATCCGTCAGGAAACGGGATTTCTTTTCAACATCAGATTAAAAGGTCTATTCAGCGCCCTGACCTGCCTTAAGGTTATTGCCGTAATATCTCCGTTGTGCGGACTTCTGGGAACGGTTCTCGGTATGCTTGAAGTCTTTGACGCTCTGTCACTCAATACAGGAGTAAACCCTGCTCTTCTGTCGAAAGGCATATCCGAAGCGCTGATTACCACAGTAATGGGACTTGTAATAGCCATTCCGGCACTTATTGCCTTTCATCTTATTAACCTGTGGGTCAGAACAATCAGCGGATCCATTCTGAATAAACTCAGTCTCAATATGGATGATCTCGACAACAGACCGGAACTGAAAGCGGCGACCGCCGGCAGACTCAACGGTCTGGATTTTCATGATGAACCGGCTGACGTCAGACAGTAATAAAGGATTTTTCCGGAATGAGTAATTTTCTGTACGATTCAGACAAAGAGGATTTCAACATCGATCTGACCCCGTTAATCGATGTTATCTTCATGCTTATCATTTTCTTTGTCCTGACCACAAGCTTCATTACCACCGGAATAAAAGCGGAACTGCCGAAATCAGAACATGCATCCTCTATAACCGACAGTGAATACCTGATAACCGGTTTTGATGAAAACGGAAATCTGATGCTTGACAGATCCCCTTGTACCATTGAGGAACTGGAACAGGCCATTCTTGAAAATCCTGACAGGGAAATCAATCTATATACTGATCGCAACACTCCTTTTGAAAAAGTCATCAGAATAATCGACCTTGCCAAAACACATCGAAACGGCAGAATAATCATCACCACCGTAAACGACGGAGAGCAGTCAGGCAGATGACAAACAGAACGGTTTTTCAATCAGTCATTACAGCTTTTTCCGGAACTGTCATTCTGACGGTTGCGGTAATCGCCCTCCTGCTGAATCACCTGAATCATTCTGAAATGAATACCGGAGATCCCTCCGGACTGATTATTACGGAAATAATATCCTTAAACGGAGGAAGCGGCAGGTCCGTAAATCCCGATGCCGTCTCAGGCTCAGACATACACAGAGAACCGACGGCATCTGAAACGGTAAAGGAAAGTACTCCGAATCATACCTCAGCCGAAAAGCATACGGCAGACGTAAGCGACAAGGCGGCAGCCGTAAAAAAAACGGAAACGGAGAACAGAACTGCAACTAAAAAAACACGTCATCAGCAAAAAACACGCAGACAGGAATCCGTCAGTAAAAAAACCGCCTCTGACAAATCCGCAGCTGAACATAATTCAACCTCCCCCGCAAAAATAAATAATCAGACCGGCAGCAGTACCGGAACTTCCGGGGAAAAAGGAAAAAGCATTGAAGCATCCGATTCCGGAGCCTCATCATCTTCAACCTCGGGAACAGCGAAAAATACAGCTGAGGCAAATCACTACAACAAAGCCTACGGCATTCTTGTCAACAGAGCCAGACAGCTTCACACCTATCCCTACCAGGCGGTAAAAAGAGGTATTGAAGGCCGGGGGATTCTGACCGTAACTATCAACAGAAAAGGACTTGTTGTGGCATCAAAACTTACAAAGAGCAGTAATTCTCCAATACTTGACAAGGCAATGATAAGCCTCGGGGAAAAATTAATAGGATTTGATACAGGCATTACAGGCATGGATCTCATGGTCAACATTCCTCTTGTATACAGACTTACAAGATGACGGCAGAGAACATTTTTACCGGTTCGTTTCCTGTTAATTGCACTTCAGATCCAAATTTACTTACTGCTGTTGCATGAAAAAATCAGTATAAATCTGTTTTTTTTGTTAAAATATCAACCAGTCGATTGTATGTGTAATAATCAGTCTTCCTTTTTTATGAAGCCTGACGTATCCATAAGGAGCAGACTTACCGCCAATGATCTTTAATCCTTATCTTAACCTGAGATTTATTAATCATCTTAATGAAGTTCATTACGTTCCTTTTTCCGCACCAGAGCTGTACTGGGCCACCCAGACCTGTCAGTCGGAGGTTCTGGCGTACACCGAACGTCTGTTAAGACAGGACAAGGTAAGTAATTACACGTCACTTAAAAATTATCTGATTTCCATAAGAGACACTGACGCATGGAAAATCGGAGCTTTCAAATTTTTCCATCACTACAACAAGACACATCCGAATTCCATTTCCGGTTTAAGTCTCAAAAATGACTCCACCTCAATGGAAAAATTTATTGACGAACTGGAAATCAATCCGAACCTCGGTGATTACTATGAAGAATGCGGACATGACCCGCATCTGGCCCTGAAGTATTCCGTATCCAAAATCATCTGCGATGAAAGACGGCTCAACTGGATGAACACCTTCTGTGACAAATTCTCCACCATACTTGATATCGCGGCTGACACGGGGATTGTTCTCAGTAATCTGACCAAACAGCTGGATCTTGTGGACAGTGCTTTCAGCATAGGAATCATCAACCAGGCAGAATACGACGACCTGCTTAAAATATGCGGTGAAAGAATCATCAAGATGTATTCATCATGGGGAGAATACCTGGCCGCATCCCTGCTCTGCAAGCTTTACGACATCTGTCTCTCATCCGCAGAGGTGAAATACCTGCCCCGTCAGGCGCAGACGCTGCTTGACAGCTACTATCTGTGCTGCAACAACGATCTCAATGACATTCTGACAGTACCGGGATGGGATGACGCGGATCTCAGGGATCTGAAGGAAGCTCTCAGACCTCTGGTAAACGCAGAATCTCTTGATTCCCGCTGGAACAGCGCATGCAACAGAGAACTTGTATGTGTAAACAAGCTCACCGGCGGTTTCCGTCTGTTTGAAGAAAAATTTATTCCCTACATCAGAGAACACCATCTGAATTTATTCATTAAGGAATCAGGTAAGTTTGACGAATTCATTCCCATCGTCGGTGGCAAGGATTTCAATATCTACCTGAAGACGCTTCATCTTCCTCTGGTTGAAAATGAAGTTCCTCTCATGCTTTCAAAATTCGGACTTTTTACCAATCTGGGATTCTGGTCATTCGACGTATCCCCTAATGCAGTATTCACGCAATGGCCTGAACATCTGACCGTTGATGCGGGAATTCCCGTGAACAAGGATTACGGACACATATCCATACCGTTCTACATCAGGGAACTTCGCTGTGATATCAATATCAGTCTTCCTCATCAGTACACCTGCAACAGTCTCTTTCTGAAGAAATCTCCAACGGAACAGGCTGAGTATATTCGCAGGGAAACCGACGATCTGCAGACCTTTTTCAGCAGACTTCCGCAGTTCCTTAAATAATATCCATTGTTACGGACATGTCATTAAAAAACTCCCCGGACATTCCGAATTTCATGTTCCAGAGAGTTCTTTCACGCAGATTGTCAGATATTACCGCAGTTCCGGTACTTTTAAGGAGCTGTCAGAATAAAACCTTTTTTAAGAACGATGTAACCATCCCTGTCAGAATTCTGCATCATGGCCACAATGATTTCCCACCATGTGCAGACAAGCAGAACAAGTGCCGGAATAACCAGAAAACTTGCTAAACACATAACGAGGTAAACAATACCCATACCTATCTGGCCTGCATAGAACTTATGTACACCAAAAGCTCCAAGGAAAAATGCAAACAGGATATACGGAAGTTTCTGAACTCTTACAACTTCAGACCAGTTATAGATTCCCGTTCCGTTAGTACCGTTCAAACTGTTTCTGTATCTAATTCCGAGCTGACGCTCCTGAGCCTCATGAACCAGCTGCCGCATGAATTCATCAAGATTTGAGGTTATGTACGAATGAAGTGATGAAAAAGATATTCCTGCGTGTTCAGCAATATCCCTGACCAGCTGACTGAGCTTTGCAGGATCATTCACTTCCTCCGCACTCAGTCTGGTTGATATGGGCCGGATGTCATGATTTATTCTCATACCGGACGGATCAATATCCATGTGAACAGCAGACATGACTGCTCTGCTGAAAGAAAGATAAATCTGCAGCGCCCTCTTTCCTGAAGCCGGCATCAGAATGAATGCATAACTGTCATCCTGAAAATCATAATCTGTGTTGAAATTGTACATTATCTCACTTGATTTTATTTCTACACGCATAACAACCTCTCGGTAAAAAATCTTTCTTCACTGCAGACATCAGAACACAGTATGATGAAAATCAGCACACAAATCAAAAAAAAACTTCAGCAAAATCATGCGAAGCTCGATTCTGCTGAAGTTTTAATCAGAAAATAACTAATAATTCCCTGATTTTAAGCCTTGGTATTTACAAAACCGGCCTTAAGAGTAATACGGCCGTTTTCATCAGCATTTGCCATCGCAGCCACAATGATTTCCCACCATACGCAGACAAGCAGAACAAGTCCCGGAATAACCAGAAAACTTGCTAAACACATAACGAGGTAAATAATACCCATACCGGTCTGGCCTGCATAGAACTTATGTACACCCAAAGCTCCAAGGAAGAAAGCTAAAAGAATATAAATCAGTTTATCTACGGTAACAGTTTTAACATTTGCTGAATCAGTCATAATTTCACCTTTTTAATATTTTATTAACAATTGCGACTCAAGTATATATTTATCGTTATCAATAAACATTTATATTTGCTTATACTGCATCTTTATTTGTAATATTGTTCACATATTTATATATTTTTACATAAAAATACAGAATCACTTTTTCACTGTGAACAAAAATTCTATTTATTAAGTTTTCAGAAACAGTTGCCAGAGTCTTTTAAAAATCACGCTCTGGTATTTATAAAACCGGCTTTAAGCGTTATTCGTCCTTTTTCATCAGTTTTAGCCAGCAATGCCTCAATTATTTCCCACCATACGCAAACCATAAGAATCAGTACCGGAATAACCAGAAAACTCGTAAGACACATCAGCAGATAGATAATTCCGTACCCAACCTGCCCGGCATAGAACTTGTGCACACCAAAGCTGCCAACAAAGAACGCCATTACCAGATAACCTATTTTGTCCACACGGACTGTGTTTCCGGCATAAAAACCTGACGATGAATTTCTGGTCACATGCGGAGGAGGTGTTACGGCCACCTGCAGATTATTGCTTAATGATGAATTTACATATGCAGCAATCTGTCTTTCAATTACGTTCACAGCCATTTCATATGAACTGCCGTTCGGAAGAACAGGAAATGAGGTTCCCTGATTATAAAGTGCGGTACCGAAAAATTTTATAAAGGAGATATTAAAACGATGATCATAGGTTATCAGAAGTTCAGCAGCCTGTTTTAAAGCTTCTTCCTGGAACGGAACATCCTCGCCGGGACGAAGACAGGCATCCTTTGCGGTAGTTACCTGATAAGAAAAGAAAACAGTACAGATATACATATACTGCTCATGAGAAAACACCCCCTGAACATACAGTCCGGCAGCAGCAAATCTTCTGGCATACGCATAAGCCATTCTGACCAGCGGTGACAGTTCCGGTATATTAAGGGCTCCAAGATCATCACTTATGTTGCCGAAAATTCCGCACGCAAGATTGTGAGTTTTACAAACCGCGTCAATCAGTCTCTGTTCCATGTTTTCCTCCTGAAATATCACGTTAAGAATTATGCTTTAAGTATATATTTAATCATCTGACTTGCAACTGAATCTGCCTGCTGTAATTCACCTTTTTTGCAAAGTGTGCCGGATTATGCTGTAAAGATTCGGATTCTGCAGTCCGCATCGGGAAGTACACAGAAGAACACCGTTACCAATCCTATAACCGGTAACGGTGTTCTCTAAAGGTTCACACTTAAGTATAGTCCTGATTACCGGAACTATCCTCTTATTCTCAGATAAGTTCTGTGAGGAATAAATGAAAGCAGGGTAACCAGTCCGGCAACAGCAGTGTTGCACACGAAAATAATGATAATCCACTGAACCATGGTCAGACCTGCAAAATCCCAGGCGGCATCACCGCATACTCCGGTAGGAGCAAAAACTGAAGGAATCCATTCATCAAGTTTCATATATGACGGGAAGTTTGCATGAAAACCGCAGGTGGTTGTTGAAGCAAACGGATCAAGAAGAGACTTCTGATAATCTATTTCATATCCGCGGTGTTCAATGGATATCACCAGTCCCCACACTGATGAAACAAGCCAGATCACACTTGAAAGAAGTCTTACCGGCATAAATCTCGGAATGGTAACACCGATAATGGCGGCTATGCCGAAAAACATGAAGCAGGCTCTTTCATACACACACTCAATACACGGATTGAGTTTCAGATAATACTGAAAATACAGACCGCATGCTTCATAAAAAATAAAGCCTAAAAAAAGCAGTCCCCAGAGAACTCTTGTATGAGGAAACCAAATCTTCAGAAAAAAATCTTTTATAAGTTTCATTATTCATTCCATTTTTACTGTGCAGGCCGACTATCAGACATTACTGCGGCTCAGAACACCACAGCCTAACCGAATTTTATAACAAAGCCGGGGACAGCGGTATTTCTCTGCACTTTTTTACAGTCATTATGCTAACTTCATCTACATAAAAACAAATTACAGCCCATAAAACACGCCATACATCCGTCATAAACGATACTGCATACTGCAATATCGTAAATATTGAAACAGCATTTTAACAGATATCAAACACAATATTACTAAATGTTTATTATTTTTGTATTAAAAAATGTAAATTTCTCATTTTCAAAATAAAAAAAATATAAAGTGAGTTTTAATAAATCAGATGACCTATAATCAGATTATGGATTTCAATGATTTTGTCAGCTGCATAAAATTATTTTGATTCCAATAAACAGTCCACTAACACCACTAACACAGTACAAGGAGTTGTTATGAGTCTATTTTTACCTAAACTCAAATATGAACTGGATGAATTGGAACCGTTCATTTCCGCCAGAACCATGGATTTCCACTACAACAAGCATTTCCAGAATTACATCAATACCGCAAACACCCTGATTCAGGACACTGATTTTGCGGACAAGTCTCTCAAGGAAATCGTTCAGACCTCCATCGGACCAATCTTCAACAATGCGGCTCAGGCATTCAACCATGAATTCTATTTCAACTGTCTGTGTCCTAAAGGCAAGGCAGTGCAGATACCATCCGCTCTTGCCGAAGCAATCAATGACAATTTCGGCTCACTGGCCAACTTCGAGGAACAGTTCACAAAGAATGCCATCGGCAATTTCGGTTCCGGATGGACATGGCTGGTTCAGAATCCGGTAAGCCGCAAGCTCTCAATTGTAAACACCGGCAATGCCGCCACCCCGCTTACCGACGGCATGAGCGTTCTTCTCTGCATAGACGTATGGGAACATGCCTACTATCTGGATTACCAGAACCGTCGCAAGGACTATGTTCTTGAATTCTTTGACTATATTGACTGGGACTTTGTTGCTTCCAATCTGATTAAGTAAATAAAATACCGGAAATTTTTATTTTTCCTGATTTTATAAAAAGGAACAGCCTGCTGTTCCTTTTTTACTAAATCTGAGATAACAGTGAAACGCTACTTTACGCGTAGATGTTCATTCTGCATGATGTAAGTCTTTTCATCTCATATCCATCAGTTTCACAATCATTCAAAAAATGATACTATTCACCATGTACGGAATGATTGATTAAGATTCATGGTAATTACACATATGATCCCTCAGCTAATATACACTCTCATCCTGCTTGGAATAGCCGGCATATCCATACTGTTAAGCGTCATTGCATACTTTTATTCCGATTCAGTTGTACCTTCTTTTTTGATTTTCTTAATAAGCTTCGCAGTCCTTTATCTGATTATCAGTTTATGGGATAAAAAGCGAGTAAAAGCACATGATGAGAAAGTACATCAGACAGTGGAATCCATGAACAATGGAGATTATTACCGCAGTACCGGGTGGCAGAATGCATACAGGGAATACAAAAATACTCATCAGTTCACGGATACAGCAGGTTCCAGAATAACTAACCGTGTAAAAAGCTTCTATAAATATGCCTTTTCCAATCTGACCGGAGCCGCATTACTGACACTCATAATCGTGATTTACCTGACAATGACCGGTCTTTTCGGTTCCATGTTTTCAGAATATCCTGAATGGTACTGCCGTCTCGCTCTAATACCGGGCCTGCCGGCAATAATATACTATGCGTCTCTCAATATAATAGGTTTCGTCACTACCGTTCCATACAAGCAATGGAAAAACAAACAGCATTTTTCAAAAAGTTTTACCCTTGATGATATAGAAAAACTGATGAATTCCGGTAAATACATCGCCGCTCACAACTCACTGATAATCTTCGGCAATAAACATGTGCTTCTGAGCAATCGTACCGGCACCATTTTTCTGCCTTATGAAAATATCAGAGAAATAGGACAGGCTGTTCATGTCCGCCCTATGTATATAAGTACTTCACGTTACGGAAAAAAACGTTATGAAGGACTCGGCTATTCCAACAAATTAATTATCAGTTTTGTTACCGAGGAAGAAGATCTTGTTCCTCAATTCTGGAAACTGTCCCGTTCTGACTGGACGCATTTTCTTGGCAAATATGAGGTCAGCGAATTATTTTCAGACGGAATTTCTGCTGATTTTGGCTCACCAGGATTCTCAACCGCATTCACTTTCAATACTTATCAGATAAAAATGATCATTGATGAATTCGACAGAAGAGGCATTTTTCATCAGTCTGAACAGAAAGACATGACCTTATTCTTTGAGAATGAAGAACCTAGTCTCATCGACACTCTGAGCCACAGCAACATTTCGGATTTCTTTTAAAAATCCATCCTGCTGATTACATAATATTTTTCTGAACATCAGACAAAGCATGACTGTCCGGTCATGCTTTGTCTGTCTGATAAAACCAAAGTGCAGACCACCTCTTTCTGCAAACGTTTTCTCACCTTATCAGAGCTGAGAATACATCAAAAATGTGATAGAATACGCACGTTTATTTAATAATTGACTATTTTCGGGGTTATTTATTCATGACTTCTACAGAAAAACCACTATTTGTAACATGTGCCCTGCCGTATGCAAACGGCTCTATTCATTTAGGTCACATTCTCGAACACATTCAGGCTGATATTTACGTTCGTTTCCAGCGAATGCTCGGCCGTAAGGTATATTTTGTCTGTGCAGATGACCAGCACGGAAGTCCAATCATGCTCAAGGCACAGAAAATGGGCATAACTCCCGAAGCAATGATCGCTGAAGTGGAAAAGGAACATCACGCTGACTTTGCCGGCTTCAACATCACCTACGATAACTACTACCGCACCAACTCTCCTGAAAATCAGGAAATCTGCTGCAGCATGTTCAACAAGCTTAAGGAAAAGGGATATATCAAGACCCGTACCATTTCCCAGCTGTTCGATCCTGAAAAGAACATGTTCCTTCCGGACAGATTCGTAAAAGGAACCTGTCCTAAGTGCGGAGCAGCAGACCAGTACGGCGACAACTGCGAAGTATGCGGTGCAACCTATTCACCTACAGAATTAAAGGATGCCTATTCAACCATTTCAGGTGCCAAGCCTGTTCTCAGGGAATCCGAACATTACTTCTTCGATCTTCCTCAGTTCGAAGAATTTCTGAAGACCTGGACCAAGAGCGGCGTTCTTCAGGCTGAAATGAGCAACAAGCTTCAGGAATGGTTCGAACAGGGACTGCAGGAATGGGACATCAGCCGTGATGCGCCATATTTCGGATTTAAGATTCCGGGTACCGATGACAAGTATTTCTATGTATGGCTTGACGCTCCTGTAGGATATCTTGCCTCTCTCAAGAACCTTCTCGACAAACAGGGTATCAGCGTTTACGACATTATCGACAAGAAGAATGACACTGAAATCGTTCACTTCATCGGTAAGGACATTCTCTACTTCCACTCACTGTTCTGGCCGGCCACAATGGAAGGCTGCGGTTACAAGTCACCAAGCAAGATTTTTGTTCACGGTTACGTAACCGTAAACGGAGCAAAGATGAGTAAGTCAAAAGGTACCTTCATCAAGGCTTCAACATATCTCAAGCACTTCAATGCGGAATGTCTGAGATACTACTATGCCTCTAAGATGAACGGCAAGATTGACGACCTTGACTTCAACCTTGAAGACTTCGTAGCCAAGGTTAACTCAGATATCGTTAACAAGATTGTAAACCTCGCTTCCAGAACCGCAGGCTTCGTAACCAAGAAGTTCAACGGCAGACTGGCAGATACAATTGCTGATCCTGAATTTCTGGCTAAATTCACAGCCATCAAGGATTCAGTTCGTGATGCCTACCTGAACAGAGAATACAGCCACGCCATCCGTGAAATCATGTCTCTGGCTGACCTTGCCAACAAGTATGTTGACGACAACGCTCCATGGGTTATTGCCAAGGATGAAAGCAAGCAGAAGGAACTTCTGGACATCTGTACCATGTCTCTGAACATGTACAGAATTCTGATTACCTACCTCTCACCTATTCTTCCTGAATTAACCGAAAAGAGCGCCGACTTCCTGGCAACCGATTTATCATGGGACAGCATCGAAACTCCACTGACCGGCTCTGAAATCAAACCGTTCAAGGCTCTGTTCACCAGAATCGACAGCAAGACCGTTGCTCAGATGATTGAAGATTCCAAGGAAGACATCAAGGCAGAACAGGCTCCTAAGGCAGAAAAGAAGCAGGCCAAGAAGGATGACGATGAAGCTCCTGCACAGATTACCATTGACGAATTCGCCAAGGTTGACATGCGTGCCGCCAAGGTACTCGCATGCGAAGCCGTTCCTGAATCAAAGAAGCTTCTCCGTTTCGAACTTGATTTAGGCAACGGTGAAAAGCGTCAGATTTTCTCAGGCATCAAATCAGCCTACCAGAATCCTGAAGAACTTGTCGGCCGTTTTGTAATTGTTGTATACAATCTGGCTCCGCGCAAGATGAAATTCGGCGTATCTGAAGGCATGATTCTCAGTGCCGGCTCCGGCGACAAGGATATATTCCTGTTAAGCGCTGACAGCGGTGTTAAACCAGGTGATCGTGTGATGTAATCCGTAACGGATTGAATCGTACCAGTCCTCATGACGGAAAACCGTCATGAGGATTTTTTTATCATTCCATTACAGACTGTAAAAGCAGAACCCCGTGCAGAAATAACTGCACGGGGTTTTTCTTATTGACTTTCAGTAATGTAAGAATTACTTAGCCTTGATTACTTCGAGACCGTTCATGTACTTTCTGAGAACTTCAGGAACAACAATTGAACCGTCAGCCTGCTGATAGTTTTCCATTACGGCAACCAGACAGCGACCAACAGCAAGACCTGAACCGTTAAGAGTATGAACCAGTCTGGTCTTACCGTCTGTATCACGGAAACGTGCCTGCATTCTTCTTGCCTGGAAATCGGTACAGTTAGAGCATGAAGAAATTTCTCTGTAGCAGCCCTGAGCAGGAATCCACACTTCAAGGTCATAGGTCTTGGCAGAGCTGAAGCCCATATCACCGGTGGACAGAGCCATTACACGATATGGAAGCTTTAATTCCTTCAGTACGTCTTCAGCGTCAGAGGTAAGCTGTTCAAGAGCTTCCCATGAATGATCCGGATGAACCACCTGTACCATTTCTACCTTGTCGAACTGATGCATTCTGATTAAACCGCGGGTATCACGGCCTGCTGAACCTGCTTCTGATCTGAAGCAAGGGGTATGAGCGGTAACCTTGAGAGGAAGATCCTTCACATCAAGAATGGTGTCACGAACGATATTGGTCAGAGGAACTTCCGCGGTAGGAATAAGACAGAACTTGCGGTTAACATTGTCACCGTCGGCATTACCGTCAAGAGAAGTATGAAAAAGGTCTTCCGCAAACTTTGGCAGCTGACCGGTACCGTATAAAGAGTCGTGATTCACGAGATATGGTACGTAGCATTCTGAATAGCCGTGCTTTTCAGTATGGATATCCAGCATGAACTGAGCAAGTGCTCTGTGCAGACGGGCAATAGGACCGCGCATCAAAGCAAAACGCGCACCGGAAATCTTACGAGCATTGTCAAAATCAAGCTGAGCGAGATTTTCACCGAGTGCAACGTGATCTTTAGGTTCGAAATCAAATTCTCTCGGGGTACCCACTACACGTACAACAACGTTTTCGGTTTCATCCTTGCCTACAGGAACTGAATCGTCAGGGATGTTAGGAACGGTAAGAGCGTAAGTATTGATTTCAGCAAGAACAGCATCCTGCTTAGCCTTAACTTCTGTGAGCTCTTCACCAATCTGCTTAACCTGTTCCTTAATGGCTGAAACATCTTCGCCATTCTTCATAGCCACACCAATTGACTTGGAAAGGCTGTTACGCTGGGCCTGAAGGTCCTGAGTCTTAATCTGAAGTTCACGACGCTGTTCTTCGAGGCCGTTTAACTTATCAACATCAAGCTTAAAATTACGGGTTGCCAGGCGGGCTGCGGCATATTCAATCTCGCCGCGAAGATATTTTGAATCTAGCATTTAAAAAGACCACAAATTCAATATGTTTTGCTTAAAAACAAACTTTCTCAAAAATCATTCCTGTTAAAGGAATACGAAAAATTTAAAACCAAGTGAATTATACTCTAATTTGCATAAAAAGGCATTATGGTAACTGCTTTAGAAAGCTAAAAAGCTTATGGTTTTATTCTGTTTTAACCAGATTCACGTACTTATTTAAGGAATCCTCTCCATGACGGTATTAACTCCTGTTAAGGACTGCAGCCAAAAAAATCGTGTTTTTACCGGAAGGCCTTAATCTGAACCGTTGCCTTTCCGCCAAAAAAGAAGCCCCGGCAGTGCCGGGACTTCTATTCCTACAGTCGTCTGTTCTTTTTAAGAGAAAGATGCTTTACCACAACTTCCTTCTTACGTTTCTGGAAATACTTGGCCAGGGTTTCAGCAATATACACACTGCGGTGCTGACCGCCGGTGCAGCCTATTGCCACGGTCAGATAACTTCTGTTTGAACGTTCAAAAAACGGCAGCCACTGATTCAGCAGGCTGTCGATATTCTGGATATAAAGCTGGACTTCCGGATAATCGGCAAAGAAATCAACAACATCCTGATCGAGACCGGTTAAAGGTCTGAGTTTTGCAACCCAGTGAGGATTAGGCAGAAATCTGGTGTCGAAAACGAAATCCGCATCCTTGGCAATACCGTTTTTGAAACCGAAGGATTCAAAAATCATGGTCAGGGATTTTTCTTTTTTGCCGAGAACAAGGGAAGTAATATGCTGTGACAGATCATGGATACTCAGGTTTGAAGTGTCGATTCTGGCATCGGCAAGCTCCGCTATAGGATCCAGAATGTCATGTTCCCTGATTATCGCCTCTCCCAGAGAAAGCTTTTCCTGCCCCTTGGAAAGCGGATGAAGTCGTCTGGTTTCCTCGTATCGCTTAATCAGAATCTGGTCATCTGCATCCAGGAAAATACTGATTACCTCATTATTTGGATCGTTCTTTATCGAATCGACGAAATTTGAATAATCCTCGGTGTTCTTGGAAAAATTTCTGATATCAATGCTGACGGCCACGGAAGAATAATCCTGACTGCTGAGTTTAACAAGTTCAGGCAGAAACGCCATAGGCAGATTATCGACACAATAGAAGCCAAGATCCTCAAGAACCCCCAGCGCTATTGACTTACCGGCACCGCTGCGGCCGCTGACAATAAATAATCTCATAACTGCTACCCATGTGACTGTTAAACACTGAAAAACTTAACTGAATTTTCAGATAACAAAATTCAGGAAACCGTTTTTATTATACTTCATATAGCCTTATTTTATCGAAATTATCGATATAAAACAGCATAAACAGAATTAAATGATAAGCCAAAACTTAAAAATAACGTTAAAGGTTAAGAAATTGTATTTATTTTTAAGCAAAAAATCCCCGGACGCAGAATCCGGGGTAAATCGCTCAAAACAAATTATATGAAAAAACACCACTATGCCTGCCATCATGAAGATGGTGCCAGCCGTCGTGATTGCGGATCAGATCTTTTCCGTCAGAAATAAAACTGCACACCAGTCCACCGTTGAAAAAAGATCCGAAATTAGGTTTTGCATCAGTCTATTATTATTATCTCTGATGTATTAAATTTTATGCTCTGTTGCTGGCAATAACGTTTTTGATACTGTCGCAGATCTTCATGGCAACCTTAGGATTGTTCATGGTATAAATATGAATACCATCTACCCCCGCGGCCAGGAGATCAATAATCTGATTAGTCGCAAAAGCAATGCCCGCGTCAAAAAGAGCTTCCTTATTGTCTGCAAATTTATCCAGCATTCTCTTCAGATTGTCAGGCAGTGACGCACCGCAGAGACCTACCATTCTTTCAATCTGTGCCTTGTTGATTACAGGCATGATACCGGCTTCAATAGGAACATTGATGCCTGCAACCTTGCACAGCTCGATAAATCTGTAGAAAATATCATTATCAAAAAACAGCTGGGAAACAAGATGCTGTGCACCTGCATCAACCTTGCGCTTAAGATTGATTACGTCTTCACTGAGGCTCTGGGCTTCAGGATGACCTTCAGGATAGCAGGCCGCACTGATACCGAGGTCGCTGTGCTGCTTCACAAAGGTAATCAGATCGGAAGCATGCATGAAATCATTCTTGGGAGCAAGATTCGGATTATGATCGCCTCTTAACGCCAGAATATTATCAATGTCATTAGCCTTGAGATTATTAACCATCTCGATGATTTCGTCTTTTGAGTAATTGAGACAGGTCAGGTGAGCCACTGCTTCAATACCGAAATTCTTCTTGATTTTACTGGCGATTTCAACTGTTTTGGAATTGGTAACTGAACCACCGGCACCGAAGGTTACGGAGATGAAATCAGGTTTGAGTTCGGTAAGAATTCCCAGGGTTTCATCTATACTCTTCAGAGCTTCATCTCTCTTCGGAGGGAATATCTCAAAAGACACTACCGGTTTTTTCTGTTTAAAAATTTGAGCGACCTGCATAAAAGCACCTTTAATTATTAATTATTTATTATTTACTGTATTTATTTTTAGTCTTCGAAGCTCTCAGGCTTCATTTGCTGCTATTTTATAACAAAGCTGGACGTTTGGATAATTATATAAAAAACTAACATGTTATAAAATAATTCTATAGCAATAATTTTTTCTTAGAACATTGTTTACGTGGAACCTGCCGGAATATTAAATTTCCTC
>NZ_FOXF01000017.1 GCF_900115655.1 Ruminobacter amylophilus
TTGGTACAACTTTTTTTAGTTTGTCATAAAGCTCTAAAGCTGTTTTAATTTGTTGTATTGTATATGCCATAGATCACCTCATTGGGTGTCCAGGATTATGTCCGCATCCCCATATATGAGAAAATTGTTGTAATTACTTTTTTTTCATATATAATAAGCATGTTCAAATTCATATGTCATATGTGCTGATATGGCTCAGTCGGTAGAGCGCACCCTTGGTAAGGGTGAGGTCCCCAGTTCGATTCTGGGTATCAGCACCACTCAAATTCTTCTTTTTTTCTTTAATCATTTATCCTGTTTCAATTTTTATTGTATACTTTATTGTCTTTTGTGTTTGCAGATCTTTTAAAGGTTAACTATGAAATCATTGCTTCATGCTGTATTTTCAGGTCTAATACTTGGTGTTACCATTCTGATTGTAAATGACTTAATGATTAAAGAACATAGCAGTAAGTTTTCTTATTCCTTGTTTCAGAATAACAATGCTCCTGCAAACTATACTCAAGCCATAGAGGCCAGTGCTCCTGCAGTTGTTAACATATTTATTCAGATAACCGACAGTGACTATGATGGAAGTAAAAGTGATTCAACATCTTCAACAAGAAATTTAGGTTCCGCGTCAGGTATTATTGTTAACAAGGATGGTTATATTCTGACTAATTATCACGTTATTATGAATGCCTCAGTTGTAGGGAGTACTATTTTTGTCCAGCTAAGAAATGGTAAAACTTACCAGGCGTCCATTATAGGTTATGACAAACGTACGGATATTGCGGTTCTCAAAGTCTCTACTAAAGATGTTCTTCCTGTAATACCAATTAATCTTAAAAGAAAACCGCGACTGGGTGATGTAGTCTTGGCTATTGGAAATCCTTATAACATTGGTCAGACTATTACAATGGGAATTATCAGTGCTGTAGGCAGAAGCGGCAGTGGTGTTACAAATCTTAATACCCTAGATTTGTCACCTGGACTACAGGAGTTTATACAGACTGACGCAGCAATCAATTCAGGCAATTCTGGTGGTGCACTGGTTAATTCTCTTGGTGAATTTGTTGGAATGAACACAGCAACACTTTCTTCAATTGAAGCACAGACAAATAGTATCAGTTTTGCTATTCCTGCAGATCTTTCTCTCAATATAATGAATGACATCATTAAACATGGGCGTGTAATCAGAGGTTATTTGGGCATAACTGCAAAAGATATTTCTGCAGATCAGGCGGGATATAAGAACAAATCCGGCATAATTGTGACAAGTATAGATCCTGCAGGTCCTGCAACCAATCTTTTACGCACGGGTGATATTATTACTGCCATTAATGGCATTAAGGTTAATAATCTCAAACAGGTAATGAACATTATAGCTTCTTCTATGCCTAATACATCTCTTACCTTTTCGCTTATTCGTGGTGATGAAATTCTGGAGACATCAGTTCTTCTTGCTGAGCAGAATTAAAAATGGACTGCTGTGCAGTCCATTGGATTTGGGGTTGTACGACTAGTAATTACTGGTCAGATATACAGTCATGCCTTTTCTGTTAATCTTCAGTGCAAGGAATTTATTCTTTTTACTAAGAATCTTATTTAAATCATCCATGCTGTTAACTTTTTCTCGGTTAGCTTCGGTTATTATATCTCCCTTTGCCAAACCATATCTTGCTGCACGGCTGTTATCTTTAACGTCTGAGACAAGCACTCCTTTACCATCGTTATCTGATAAGGTTGCGCCCTCAAACAGAGGATTTGAACTATTTGACGCTACAGTATGGCCTTTATCGCCGTCTAATGTTACTTCAACTTCTTTTTCCTTTCCGTCTCTGAATATGCCGATTTTGACTTTTGCTCCTGCACCGAGGGTGGCTATCTTGGCTCTGAGCTGACCGAAATTACTGATCTTTACTCCATTTATAGATGTAAGAATATCACCTGATTTAATACCGGCCTTATCAGCAGCAGAATCTTTAAGTACTTCATTAACAAAAGCACCATTAACACTGTGATAGTCGAAGTTCTTAGCAAGGTCTTCGTTCACTTCAGTTCCTGTGATTCCTAACAGACCACGTGATACTTTGCCATTTGCTATGAGCTGATCAACTATTGAGTGAGCCATATTTGACGGTATGGCGAAGCCGATACCTATATTTCCGCCTGATCTTCCAAGAATTGCAGTATTAATACCAATCAGTTCACCTTTAAGGTTTATCAGTGCTCCGCCAGAATTTCCTGAATTTATTGCAGCATCTGTCTGAATAAAGTTTTCATAATTTTCGATATTCAAACCACTTCTACCCAGAGCACTTATAATACCTGAGGTGACTGTCTGTCCGAGACCAAACGGATTTCCAATGGCTATTGCGAAATCTCCCACCTTTAGGTTGTCTGAATCAGCAAATTTTAATTCAGTTAGATTTTTTGGTGATTCAAGTTCAAGAAGAGCAAAGTCTGTCTGTTCATCCTGGCCTTTAACTGAGGCTTTCAGGACTCGTCCGTCATGAAGTGTCACTTTTATGTCATCTGCTCCATCAACAACATGGTAGTTTGTTATTACAAGTCCCTTTTCCGCGTTGATGATTACACCTGACCCTAGTGCTGAAAACTTTCTTTCCTTTTGAATCTCTGGGAAGAAAAATTTGAATTCATCTGGAATGTCCAGTGCGTTCTGGTTAAGTGATTTCTTGCCGTTGACAGAAATATTTACTACGGCAGGAACAGCTTTTTCAATAAGAGGAGCTAAAGAAGGGACCCCTTCTTCATTTTGTGAAAGAGCTCCAATTAACGGAGTGGCATCTGCGTAGGCAAGATTGCCGATAGGGCTGAGCGCTAATGCTATACTTAAGGCACCTATGATTTTTGTATTTTTAAACATTACTTATTTATCTCCAATGAATAATAAAGATAACCAAGTGTAAAACCGTCGTCGAAGATTAAGACAGTACAATTCAGTCAAAGTTCATTTATTATCTTGTTCGAGGCTTGGATAGTTATAAAATTAAAACAGACCTTTCCGATTATTTACATGGGGGTATGTGTGAAGGATTCAAATCTTAATTTTGAATTTGCGACGCGAAACAAAAAACATGACTGAAACCAATCATGTTTTTTTTTGAATCGAACTGATTTTAATTGTTGTTGGAGGATTCTTCTACATGAACATCTTCAGATATAACTTCAGCTTCATCAATGACTGGCTTTTCTTTTTTTTCAGGTTGGTGCGGGGCGTGGTATACATCATGGTGAGATGTTTCATACATGTTTCCAAACTGAGGAATGATTTTCTTTGACTGTTCATTCATAAATCTTGCATAAGTAGCATAGCTGTTTTCAAGTTGATCAAAGAGTGTACCGGATGTTTGGAAAAAATCTGTCAGGATACGCTTTTGTGTTGCCATTTCTCTTTGTGCTTTTGTAAGTTCATCCTGTAATTCCATTTTTGATGCATCCCGTATCAAAAAATGTCTTAAAAGAAAACCTACTATTACTCCAAGAACTGCTGAAAGTATAATGTAGACAGTTGTTGTATTATCCATGTTTACCCCTCCTTAAAACAGATGCGTCACAGCGTATCATTATTTTTATATTATTGTATTTTGGTTATTGGTTTTTGTATGTAACTGATTATAAAATAAAGAAGGTCTTTATAATAAGTAATATCTCAAAATTTTATTATCAGACATCTTATAATCTTTGTTTTGGGATTTGTAATTAACAGTTTAATCCTGAGACTGTCATTTTTCCGTTGATATTTATTATGGTAACCCCATCGTGCAGTTTTCGCAGTCGGAGCCGTATACTGTAACTCTATAAATTGTTTAGCCATGGCACATTATTATCAATGTTTTGTCATGAAAATTTTATGACAGAAATAATTTCAAAATATGGTAAAAAACTGATGCAAAAAGCTCAATTTTAGTGTATTATTTGCTCGCCCACATAACGTTAGTGTGTAAAAACATGAGCGTATTCGAGTTTCTTTATCTCGAAGGGGGTAAAGATATCGAAAAAATTTTTGTACCGGAAGCGGTACTTTATGTTTAACTGTTTTTTAGTTGGGTTATATCAATGAAAACTTTTGTAGCTAAGCCAGACACTATTAAGCGTGACTGGTATGTAGTTGACGCAGAAGGCAAGACTTTAGGTCGTCTTGCTACTGAGATCGCCTCACGTTTAAGAGGTAAGCACAAGCCTGAATACACCCCTTCAGCTGATACTGGTGATTACATCATCGTTATCAATGCAGCTAAGGTTGTTGTAACTGGTAATAAGACCACTGATAAGGTTTACTATGCTCACTCTGGTTTCCCAGGTGGCATCAAGTCAATCACTTTCGATAAGCTCATTCAGTCAAAGCCAGAAATGGTAATTGAATCAGCTGTTCGTGGCATGTTACCAAAGGGACCTTTAGGTCGTGCAATGTTCCGTAAGTTAAAGGTTTATGCTGGTGCTTCTCATGATCACGCAGCTCAGAAACCACAGGTTTTAGACATTTAAGGATTTAAGTAAATGGCAGAAAATCAATACTACGGTACAGGCCGCCGCAAGAGCTCTACTGCACGTGTATTCATCAAGAAGGGTACCGGCAACATCGTTATCAACAATAAGAAGCTTGAAGAGTACTTTACTCGTCCAACTTCTCGTATGGTTGTATGTCAGCCACTTGAATTATTAAATCTCAAGGACAACCTTGATTTATACATCACTGTTGCTGGTGGTGGTAACTCAGGTCAGGCTGGTGCTGTTCGTCACGGTATCACCCGTGCTCTTATTGAGTACGATGAATCATTCCGTTCTGAACTTCGCAAGGCAGGTTACGTAACTCGTGATGCTCGTCGTGTTGAACGTAAGAAGGTTGGTTTACACAAGGCTCGTAAGCGTCCTCAGTACTCAAAGCGTTAATACAATTTTTTTATTGCGTGAAATTGAAACCCCGGTCATCCGGGGTTTTTTTGGTTAAGAAGTGTTGCTCAAAGAATGAAGTTATTAATAATGAGCGTATTTTGTCTTTATAATCGATAATAATCGCAAAAATTTCATGTTAAAACCTTATTCGTATATTTAATTGTTGTTTTATATGATATTATTTAAGGTAGATGATTTTATGTAGGAGTGTCTATGTCTGATGGTATTAAAGTGCCTCCATGCAGACCGTATGTTCTGAGAGCAATGTACGATTGGATGGTTGATAATCTGCTAACACCGCAAATTGCAGTCAATGTCAATTTTCCAGAAGTTGATTTACCTTTGCAGTATGCTCAAAACGGGTTAATAATATTAAATATATCTCCTCGCGCAGTATTAAATTTGAAAATAGATAATCGGGGAATTTCATTTAATGCAAGATTTGGTGGTGTTCCTCACTCTGTTTATGTGCCAATGATTGCGGTGACATCTATTTACCCACGAGAAGATCCTAAGTTGGGAATGTATCTGCTTCCTGAAGCCGGTTATGATGATTTTTACGAAAACTCAGATGCAGGAACCAGTAAAGGTCACCTTTCTGCAGTGGAAGAAGTTGAGAATACTGGCAGTAAGGAGAACGTTCCTTCATCTGCTCCTGAAAGTGGAGAAAAGAAAGTAGAGCATAAGAAACCTACTTTAGAAATAGTTGAATAAAAGGTTGACAAGTTTAAGCTTAAAGAACCTAGTAAGTTGACCAGATTGAACTTAACCTTAGTAAAAGGCTGAATTCCTTACTTCACGGGGAGTTCGGTCTTTTAGTTTTTCCAGTATTTGATTCTTGTTGTAATATATAGATATATTCCATTAAGGTTTTCTTAAGTTCTTAATTTTTATTCATATTCATCAGACTCTCTTTTATTATTTTGTCGTAAACGCGATAGGTAATGTTTTTCTGTTGCAATATGAAATCTGATATATTGTTGGGGTTGAGAGTGGAATGGTAAACAGTGTTGTACCTAATGTTCTTTTCCATTTCGACTGTAGACTTTATAAAAATACCCCGGTAAGTTTTATCTAACTGACCGGGGCGCTACAATTGTTAGAATGTGTTTTTATGACACTAGTACGAAGAGTCTGTCTGATTATCTATTTCACTGAGAAATACATTGAAAGCATTCAGAATCACCAATGCAACTTCAGTAAAGTTTGCGGTATTCTGAGTGTTCAGTACAATCTGAATGTCATCTTCTGTCACAATATCCTTCATAACGTTATCATGAATGTGTGATATTACTATAATTTGAATTTGGCATTCATGAGCACTTTGTATAAGACTGATAAGATTCTGGCTTTCGTTGGCATTCTCAGATATGATTAACAGGCAATCATTCATTTTTGCAACACTTTCAAACTGAACTCTTAATGATTCTTCTATTCCTAAATTAGGATATAAATGACTCATCTGCCCGGCATCATTGTTAAGAACAATTGCGTTAATTTTCTGGTTTGCATACATGAGATTGCCGTTAAGGACCTGGGAAAAAATAGAACAAAGTGGTCGGCACAAAGGACTTCCCAAACAAATTATTTTGTTGTTTGGAAGGCTTAAACTCATTGCAGCGACAGCTGTTTCCATATTCTCTAAAGCTTCCTGAGGCACACTTGTTACTGCTGTCATGGTGTCTTCCAGACATTTGTTAATAGTGTTCTCAAGATATTGTTGAATATTATCAGTCACTTGTTAATTTCCTACTTTAATCCAGGTAATGATACGCTTTAACTTGCCGTTTTCAGATATACTGATATCACCACTAAGTCCTCTGATAGACTGCTGATGATTTGCTGTTAAATCATGTAAATGGAGTGCAAGATTGAGTGAGTCATAGCCTATGGCAAAACTTCTTAAAGTGTCACCATTAGCTTTAGGAAGAATTTCCTGAATTCTTTGTTTTGCTCCACTGTCTTTCAGCATCCAAGGCTGGTCACCCAACTTGATGCCGTTCAGACTGGTTGCTATAGCTGACTGAGTAAGACCATCGTTACTCTTGGCACCAGCATAGTAGGTTGCACTATCACCGATGTATGCTCGGGCGCTGTCCTTAATTTTGGAAGTTTCAAGAGGGGTTCCATAGATATATACGCCATCATATGCTTTATAACTGTTTAAGCAGCCTTTAACTGTATTTTCGATGGTGTTCATATCTTCATAATAACAAAGACTGATACCTTTATTGTTAGCAGCACTCCAGTAACTGTTAAGTGAGTTAGCCATTCTGTCGCCTCTTTCATTTCTTGGTGCGATGATTACTGGTGACTGAATGCGATCTCTCTGCATTTCAAGTGAGGCATTGAACATGTCATTTTCAGGAGCCAAAGTAAGGTAGTATACGTTGGATACGTTTGGTTGAGAGTTACCCTGATTAAGAGCAATGACCGGCACGGCAGGGCGCTGTGCGAGTAATTCATTTACCTGTTCTTTAATTATTGGTCCGATAATAACCTTGGCTTTATCGTTCAGAGCCTGGTTGTACAGAACAGGAATTGAAGAAGCGGCGGTATCATAGAACTTCAGATTAACGCTGATGCCTCTGTCTCTGTATGAGCTGAGTATACCTATTTTCACTGGGTTGCCGATGATTTTTGCGTACGGGCCGGTAAGTGGAAGGAATACTGCTATTGTATCTCCGTTGCCAATATTGTTTCCGAATGCCTTTTCATTTGAAGCGGTTTCATGTTGGGTGGCTTTTTTGCTTAATACCGGGTGATCAGGGTATTTTTCTTCAAAGGACTTCAACAGTCTTTCTTTTGATTTCGCACTCTGATTTTTGCTGATAAGTGCATATTCAATAAATCCGCAGGTCAGATCGTCTCCATTTGCTTTTGACTGTCTGAAAGCATTCATCAAATCTTTAGGAGCCGCCTTTGAGAGTGCAGAGGAAGCTCTTTCGTAGATTTCTGATTTGTCGTTATTGCTGATTGAATCTGCAAGGTTAAGGTAATTAAGACCGGCATCAAGATATTTACCGTTCGCCTCATTTACTCTTGCTGAAAGTGAGTAGTAATAATTTGCTACGTCTTTTGGTAAAGACATGACGTTAACTGAATTTAACAGATTTGCAGCTGCTTTGTAATTACCGGATTTTGATTTGATTTGAGCTTCAATGATGTCTGCAATATTCCCCTGAAGAGGAGTGATGGCGGATTCTCTCATCTGGCTGAGAACTTCTGAAGCTGCACCAGTATTCCCTTCGTTGGAATATGCTCTGGCAAGCAGAATCTGCCAGTCATAGTTGTATTCCGGTACGGATGCGCTCAATTGTGAAGAATACCATGATGAGTCGTGTTCCATGGCGGCAAAAGGCTCAGGTTTAAGTTTTGAATCGTGTCCGGAAAGTACGCTACATGCGTTTAGTGTGGATAAAAATAACAGTGTATAAAAAACTGAAGATAATTTAAAATGCTTATGTTTTGTGAACATTTGTGAATTCTCAAAATTGACAACTATTACTGTTTGTTATTATACACGTTTTGCTTGTGGATAAGTAGTACAAGGTTATTAAAATATGCTTGAATTGCAGAATGCGCTTTATATCGTTCCAACTCCTATCGGAAACATGGATGACATTACATTCAGAGCCTGTGACGTCCTGAAAAAAGCTGATGTGATATGTGCTGAAGATACAAGACACTCGCTACCTTTGCTAGAAAGCATTGGCGTGAAATCACCAAAACTAATTAGTTTTCATGACCACAACGAAACTGAGAAGGCTGATAAAATAACAGCAATTATCGAAGAGGGTAATTCTGTCGCTCTTATTTCAGATGCGGGTACCCCAATGGTTTCTGATCCCGGATATCATCTGGTGGCTGCATGTGTCAATAAAGGAATTATGGTATATCCGCTTCCTGGGGCGTGTGCAGCCATAACTGCGCTCTGCTCTTCCGGAATGCCTAGTGACAGATTCAGTTTTGAGGGGTTTCTCCCTGTAAAGGAAAAAGCTTTGCATGATAAGCTGAGAAGTCTTTTAGAGGAAGAAAGAACCATGATTTTTTATGAGGCTCCCCGCCGTATTTTTGATACGGCCAAAGCTCTGGGGGCAGTATTCGGTGATCGCAAGGTAATGGTAGCTCGTGAACTTACAAAAACTTTTGAAACCAAATATTACACGACCTGTAACCACCTGGCTGAGGAACTTGAAAAGGATCCGAATGTTCAGAAGGGGGAGATGGTAATTGTACTCGCTCCATACAGAAAAAAAGAAAATGATAATGCAATACCTTCAGAGGCCAAAAAATTAATTGACATTCTTTCAGGTGAACTTCCTCCTAAAAAAGTCTGTTCACTTGTGGCTCAGATGTATGATTTGCGTAAAAACGATTTGTACGATTATCTGCTGAATCAGAGTAAAACTGAGTAAATGTATGTGTGAATACCGTTTTCTTTTCACAGGTGTAACTTTCTTTTAACACATAAAGTATAAAGTTAAAAATATATATGATATAATCACGGCGAGTTGGTCGGGTGATCGCTGCTTTATGGTTGTGTTGAAAGACAGACGCATAAAGGGGAGGAAAGTCCGGGCTCCGCAGGGCAGGGTGCTAGATAACGTCTAGGGGATGAAAGTCCACGACAAGTGCAACAGAAAGTATACCGCCGTTTATCGGTAAGGGTGAAATGGTGCGGTAAGAGCGCACCGCATGGCTGGTGACAGTACATGGCAAGGTAAACTCCACCCGGAGCAAGACCAAATAGGCCTCATTGACGCTGCCCGCGTAAGGGGCGGGTTGGTCGCTTGAACCGGTGAGCAATTGCCGGTCTAGAGGAATGATCACCACTGAGAAATCAGTACAGAACCCGGCTTATAGACCAACTCACTGATCAATTCAAAGATCTCTTTTTCCTTCAAATATTTGTTGTTTAACCCCTTGTTGTATACGTAAACTGTCTAATTATGAACGGTTATAAGCATGTTACAGTCCTGCTGAAAGAAGCAGTTGACGCTTTAGAAATAAAACCTAACGGTACATACTTGGATTGTACTTTTGGCAGGGGGGGACATTCACGTGAAATTTTATCCAGACTCGGTCCCGATGGAAGGCTCTTTGCAATAGACAGAGATCCTGAAGCCGTTAAAGCCGCTCAGGATATTAAAGATTCGCGTTTTACAATTATTCATGGCTGTTTTGCGGATGCTCTTTCTCTGCTTGAACCTTTTGGTGTCGTTGGTCAGATAGATGGCATGTTACTGGATCTTGGCGTTTCATCTCCTCAGCTTGATGATCCTGAACGTGGTTTCAGTTTCATGAATGACGGACCTCTTGATATGAGAATGGATCCATCTGAAGGAGTCAGTGCGGCTGAATGGGTGAATTCTGCTGGTGCTGACGAGATTGCTCGGGTTCTGCATGATTTCGGTGAAGAGCGCTTTGCAAGAAAAATTGCTGCCGCAATCGTTCATGACAGAGTGGAGACTCCTTTTACAACCACCCGTCAATTAAGCAGCATGATTGCTAGAGTAATACCAATAAAGGAAAAAGGAAAGCATCCTGCAACCAGAAGTTTTCAGGCTATAAGAATTTTAGTTAACAGCGAACTCGATCAGGTCGAGAAGGCCTTGGAAAACTCAAAGATATTACTTGGAACAGGAGGCCTGCTTTCTGTAATTAGTTTCCATTCTCTTGAGGACAGACTGGTAAAGAATTTCATGCGTCGTGCTGAGAAAGGTATTCAGCCGCCAAGAGGCTTGCCTGTATCAGAAGATGAAATTCTCAAGACTAGAACATTTAAAACTGTCGGTAAGGCGATTTATCCTTCTGACGAGGAGGTTAGTGTTAATCCTCGTTCGCGCAGTGCTGTTCTCAGAGTAGCCCGGAGGTGGGGAAATGGAGTATAACTATAACAATTCATTGTCGGAAGAGGATGATGGATTATGCAGACATGTGATTAGTTTTTTCAGGAACAATACATACTTCATAGCCTGTCTGGGGCTTATTCTTCTAGCTAGTTTTATTCTTGTTTCCAGAGTTCAGGATACTCGAAAAAATACAACGAAGATGAATCAGGAGCTAAAGCTTCAGGATAAGATAGTTCAGGAATATCAGCATCTGCGTCTGGAGAGACAGACTTTAACTGAATATTCTCACGTTAAAGCTTTGGCAAAAGAAAAACTCCATATGTCGGATCCAACCGTGGAAAACAAGAAAGTTATCGATGTAAGAAATTCAGGCGGTAACTTCAAATGAAATCAGAATTAAAACAGAAGTTAAAAAAATACCTGAAAGGCGAAGGTGATATGTCGTTGAATATATCATCAAAGCGTGTTTATTTTCTTTGGGGATTTTTTTTCTTTCTCATTATCTGTATCTGTCTTAGAATCTATTATCTGATGGTCTATAGCCCTGACTGGCTGATTTCGAAGGGCGATGATTTAATTGTGCGTACGCAGCAGGACGATGTCCACAGAGGGAGAATTTTAGACAGAAACGGGGTCGAACTCGCAAGCAGTGTTCCGAAGCATTCCATTTCTCTTTATCGTAGAAGTTTTCATGAATCCAAAAAACCAAAAAAAGAGCTGGATGAACAGCTAAAGGTTCTTGCCACGCTTGTAGGAATGCCGTATCAGACCTTGCATGACAAGGTATATGCAAGCAATAAAGGCGAAATTCTTTTAGCCAAGGAAGTTGAATCGTTTGTTGCCGCTCAGATAAAAGAGATGGGAATTCCCGGTGTGAGCCAATCAAAGATTCTGCATAGATATTACCCTACTGCCGAGGTTAATGCCCAGTTGGTAGGTATTACTAATGTTGACGGTATTGGTACTGAAGGTATTGAAAAACAATACAATGATTACCTGCTTTCAATACCTGGTCAGAGACGTATCAAAAAAGATAATAAGAATAACATTATTGAATATATAGGTACATACAAGGAAGAAAAGAAAGCGGAAGATCTGTACCTGAGTATAGATGAACGTATTCAGTTCAAAGCATATACCGCCCTTAAGTACGCAGTAGAAATTAATCAGGCCACTTCTGGAAGTCTGGTGCTTATTGATGCGTGGACAGGTGAAATCCTTGCCATGGTTAATTCTCCTTCCTACAACCCTAACAACAGGGATAATTATGAGTCACGTCGTGCAAGAAACAGAGCTGTCACTGATTCCTATGAACCTGGTTCAACTACAAAACCATTGATTGCCATGGGCGCTTTAGCTCATAACCGGATTGATTGGCGCAGGGTAATTGACTGCCGTCCTTTTTTGGTTAACGGAAAAAGAATAACCGACAGCCATGCAATGAACAGCGGTACTCTTAGTGAAGTCATAAAGTTTTCGTCCAACACAGCTATGGCACATGTGGCTCTTGAGATGAAAGCTTCAGAGATAATAAGTACATTAAGTATTTTTGGTTATGGCAAAAAAACAAACCTTAATCTTGTAGGTGAAAGTGCGGGCTCATTGCCGAAGATAACTAACAAAACAAGAATAAGTGATATTGAACGTGCGACAATGGGCTATGGTTATCGACTCCGTGCTACGCCTCTGCAGATTGCTCAGGCATACAGTATTTTTGCCAACAAGGGTATCAGAAAGCCTTTGTCCATTATTAAGGTTGACACTCCTCCTGTAGGAACAAGAGTACTCAATGAAGCAGAAACAAAAAGAATGCTTGATGCTCTTGAATCGGTCGTTGAAGGTGGAGGTACCGGGTCTCTGGCTCGCGTTCCGGGGTATCGTATTGGTGGAAAAACAGGCACAGCAAAGGTTGCTGAAAGCGGCGGTTACGGTAAATACTACATGGGGTCCTTTGTAGGAATTGCCCCGATGAGTAATCCCCGTTTTGCTATGGCGGTTATAATCAATGAACCTCATGCAGGTAAGTTTTACGGTGGTGTGGTAGCCGGTCCTGTTTTCTCAGAAGTAATGCAGAAGACTCTAGAACTTTACAATATTCCGCCTGATGATCTTAATCCCGATGGAAGTATGAAAACCATTAAAGATAAAGACAGAATATTGAGAAGCAAGCAGAAAAAGAATTAAGGGATTCTGATGATAAGTTTAAAAAGAATTGCTGAGGCCTTGAATATACAGGCACCTGACGTTAATTTGTCTGCTTTATGCAGTGACAACCGTCGTGTAACTGACGGTTCGTTGTTTATTGCCCTGAAAGGTTTGAACTTTGATGCCAGAACAACAATTGGTCAAGCTGTTGAAAAAGGGGCTGCCGCAGTAATTTATGAAGATTCTGGTGATGATTTTGTGCCTCCTGCAGTAGGTGTACCGTGTTTCGGGGTAAGGGAGCTTTCCGAAAAACAGTCTGTTATTGCTTCTGTCTTCTACAATTGTCCTTCGAAGGATCTTGATTTAATAGGTGTTACTGGCACTAATGGTAAAAGTACAACTACACACCTTGTTGCAGCCTGGTTGAATGAACTGAAGGTAAAAACCGGAATTCTTGGAACACTTGGAACAGGTTTTTATCCTGATTTAAAGCCTTGTGCAAATACAACACTTGCTGCTCTGGATCTGGAAAAAACCTTATACGAAATGAAAAATGATGGGGCCTCTGCAGTAGCAATGGAAGTTTCATCACATGGTATAGCACTTAAACGGACCAGTGAATTAAAATTTAAAATCTGTGCTTTTACCAATTTAAGTCGCGATCATCTTGATTTTCACAAAACGATGGAAAATTATGCCGCAACAAAGTTTGAACTGTTCAGGTCGGTTCCGTCTGATATGTGCGTGATAAATGCTCATGACACGGTTGGCAGACAGTTCCTTTCAAAATTACCTGGAGCGCTGGCCTACAGCACAGACAGAATTGAAGGTGACAGAGTTATTTTTGCTGAAAATATCGAATATCTGCCACATGGTATAAAAATTCAAGTTGATGGTTCTTTTGGAAAAGCTGAATTAACTGTACCGCTTATAGGTTCGTTTAATGCTGAAAATGTTCTTTGCGCATTGGGAATCATGCTGGTGCACGGGTATTCTCTTAATGAACTGGCCGAAACCGCTCATGTATTGAGAGCTGTAAACGGGCGAATGGAATGTTTTAAAACTGAACATACTCCAATGATAATTGTTGACTATGCTCATACACCTGATGGCTTGGAAAAGGCAATCAATGCAGTAAGAGAGCACCGTTTTGGCAAAATAACCTGCATATGCGGATGTGGTGGAGACAGAGATACCGGTAAAAGACCTGTTATGGCAGAGATTGCCTGCAGGAATGCGGATCATGTGATTTTCACCAATGACAATCCTCGTACTGAAAATCCTGATGAAATTATAAGAATGATGATAGATGGTGTACGAAATATTTACACAAATTACAAAGTTATTCAGGATCGTCGAGAGGCCATAGAAGATGCGTTCAGAAATTCCAGCGGGAATGACGTATTGCTTGTCGCAGGCAAGGGGCATGAGGATTATCAGATTATAGGAAAAACCAAACATCATTACAGTGATCGTGAGGTTGCCATGGAGTTAGTTGGAGTTGACAGATAATGATTCCTTTGAAACTGAAACTTATTGCGGATTTTTTAGAAGGTGAACTTACCGGGTCTCCGGATGAAGTTGTTGAAAGAGTTGAGACTGATTCCCGCAAGGACGTCAGGGGGGCTTTATTCATTGCGTTGAAGGGTGAACGTTTTGATGCGCATTCTTTTATCAGTGATATAGCAGAATCAGGTGCAAAAGCCGTAGTGGTTGATCATAGATGTGATGTCAGTGTTCCACAGATTATTGTTGGCGATACCGCTAAAGCCTTAGGACTTGTAGGTAAATTAAATCGTCGCATGAGTCAGGCAAAAGTGGTCAGTATGACAGGTACCTGTGGCAAGACTTCAGTTAAGGAAATGACAACGGCAATACTTAAAACCATGGGGAGCACAGTTGCGACTCAGGGAAATTTCAATAATGCGGTAGGTGTACCTCTTTCCCTGTTGCAGATTTCAAAGGATACAGAATATGCTGTAATAGAGCTTGGTGCCAACCACCCTGGAGAAATTAACTATATCGTTAATCTTGCAGAGCCGGATGCTGTTGCGATAAATAATGTTGGCAGTGCTCATCTTGAAGGTTTTGGCAGTCTGGACGGAGTTTACAGAGCAAAGAGTGAAATTCTTGACTATGCTTTAGGCCATGGCGGTCGGGGCGTTGTAAATGCTGACAATGAGTATTATTCCAAATGGTCTGCAGAGTATGGCAACCGGCTTAAGCTTGTTTCTTTTTCCGCTGAAGGAAAATCTGATGCAGATTTCAGAGCTGAAAAAGTGACTTTGCAGCAGAACGGGTGTTTTTCATTTGAGTTGAACTCCCCGTTAGGTAAAGCAGAAATAAATCTTGGCGTTCCAGGCAGGCATAATGTGGCAAATGCATTGTGCGCCGCGGCTCTTAGTTCATTTGTTGGGGCTAAACTTGAAAATGTCGTAAAGGGATTATCATCTGTCGCTCCGTGTAAGGGACGTCTTTTTGTTGAAAAGTATGGCAGTGTCACATTGATAGATGATGCTTACAATGCTTCAGTGAATGCCGTGAAAGCTTCAATAGATACGCTGTCATTATTTCCGGGGAAAAAGATTTTTGTATTCGGTGATATGGGTGAACTCGGAGAAGGTGCTAAATCTCTTCATTCTTCAGTTGGTGAGTACGCCCTAGGAAAAATAGATTATTTCCTGACTGTAGGTGATTTAGCTAAAGAGGCGTCTGCTTCCTTTGGTAATAAAGGGATTCATTTTAACAGCAAAGATGAACTGCAGAATTTTATAAATGATTTCCTAAAAAGCAACAGTTCTTCTACTGTAGCTGTTAAAGGAGCTCATTTCATGCATATGGAAAAGATTGTTGACTATATCAGAGCATTATGCGGAGGTAGTAAATGTTAGTAATGCTGGCTGATTATCTGGCCAACAACTTTCAGGGGCTGGGAGCTCTGAGAGTTGTAAATTATATCAGTGTAAGAGCTATATGTTCTTTAATTACAGCGTTGTGTTTGTCATTGATGATCGGACCATATATGATCAGAAAACTTCAGTTGCTTCATTTTGGTCAGGTTGTCCGCAATGACGGTCCTGAAAGTCATTTCAGTAAGCGCGGTACGCCTACCATGGGCGGTATCATGATTATCGGAGTGATTGTTCTGTCAATGCTTCTGTGGTGTAAGCTCGACAATATCCATGTGTGGATTGTTTTGTTTGCTTTGGTAAGTCATGCACTGATAGGTTTTGCTGATGACTACCTTAAGATTGTCAGAAAAAATCCTAACGGATTAATTGCAAAGTACAAGTATTTCTGGCAGTCAGTAGTTGCTATTATAATCGGTGTCACCCTGTATTCTGTTAGTAAGAGTACTGCAGAAACACAGCTTGTATTACCTTTTATTAAGGACTGCATGCCTAATCTCGGATTCCTGTTTATTCCTTTTGTATACTTCGTTATTGTTGGTTCATCAAATGCCGTAAATCTTACTGACGGTCTGGATGGTCTGGCCATAACCTGTACAATACTTGTTGCAGCCGGTCTGGGAATTGTTGCTTATCTCACAAGTAATGCCGAATATTCCAATTACCTGTTTATTCCATATCTGCCGCATGCCGCAGAATGCAGTCTGGTATGTACTTCAATTATAGGGGCCGGACTGGGCTTCCTTTGGTTTAATACTTATCCTGCTCAGGTGTTTATGGGGGATGTCGGTTCTCTATCTCTCGGAGCTGTTTTAGGTGTTATCTCTGTAGTTATCAGAGAAGAAATCCTGTTATTCGTAATGGGTGGTATATTTGTTATCGAAACCATTAGTGTAATTTTGCAGGTCGGTTCATACAAATTAAGACATGGTAAGCGTATTTTTAAGATGGCTCCAATCCATCATCACTTTGAAAAGAGCGGTTGGCCGGAACCACGCGTAATTGTCCGTTTCTGGATTATTACCTTTGTATTGGTATTGATTGGTTTAGTAACATTAAAACTGCGTTAAGGATTAAAGGATAATGGCTAAGTCTGTTGCTGTTGTTGGTTTGGGAAAGAGTGGTCTTTCAACCGTGAATTTTCTGTTGGCTCATGGGGTTGTTCCTGTTGTTTTTGACAGTCGTGAAAAGCCGGCAGGCGAAGCAGATCTCGATAAGAGAGTTTCTTTGTTCAAAGGAGCTCTTGACGGAGATAAATTAGGCGGCTTTGACTGTCTGATTGTAGGTCCGGGGCTGTCTTTAAAATTACCTGCTCTGGTTAAAGCCAGAGAGTGTGGGGCGGAAATTATCGGTGATATTGAGCTTTTTGCCAGATATGCTAAGGCTCCTACAGTTGGTATTACCGGTTCAAACGGTAAAAGTACAGTAACCACATTAACTGCTCTGATGGTCGAAGCTGACGGCAAGAAATGTGGTATGGGCGGAAATATAGGTATTCCCGCTCTTGATGTTATCGCTGATGATGTAGATGCCTATGTACTTGAACTCTCAAGTTTTGAGCTCGAAACAACTTCCTGTCTGAAGCTAGCCGGTGCTGTTATTCTTAATTTAAGTGAAGATCATCTTGACAGATATGAAGGCAGTATGCAGCTTTATCTTGAAGCAAAGCAGAGAATTTTCAAGAATGCCGATAAAATTATTGTAAGTCGCGAAGATAAGGCAACAGTTCCTCCGTCAGGAGAATATTTTTCCAGCTTTGGCTGTGATGATAAAGACTACGGACGTGTTATTAAGGATGGTGAAGTCTGGTTAAGTGTGGACGGGGTTCCTTTAATCAGAAACACTGAATTGGGTATAACAGGTCTTCATAATGAGCTCAATGCATTGGCAGCTATGGCGCTTGCAGATACTTTAGGTATCAGTAGGGATGCTCAACTGAAAGTATTACGCAGCTTTACAGGTCTTCCTCATCGCTGTCAGCTAGTTCGTGAACTTGAAGGTGTTCGTTATTACAATGATTCCAAAGCAACTAATGTAGGGTCTACTTTAGCTGCCGTAGCTGGGCTTAAGGATGGTGTTAAGGGACGTATTATTCTTCTTGCCGGCGGGTTAGGTAAGGGGCAGGACTTTACTCCTATCAAGAATATGCTCGGGAAAGAAATCGCATATATGATTTGTTTTGGTCGTGATGGTGCTATGCTTGCAGCTCTTGGTGATCAGACAAGATTGACTGATAGTATGGTTGAAGCTATTGAAATTGCGCATAATGAAATTGCAAAACCTGGAGATGTTGTTCTTCTTGCTCCTGCATGTGCAAGTCTAGATCAGTTCAAGAGTTTTGAAGAACGTGGTGATGTTTTTGCCGAAAAGGTAAGGATGCTTTAAATGAGCTTCTGGGCCAGATTACTTGGAAACAGTGACAAAAAATACAGGTTAAACGGGGTCATGTTTGATACCTGGTATATCGTTTTGCCGGCTATACTGACAGTTATCGGTCTGATCGCAATCTATTCTTCTTCCATCTATGTAAGTGTTGACAAGTTTGGCACTGATTCCCATTATCTGTTGAAACAGCTGGGATTCTGTTTTGGATCTTTTGTTCTGTATATGATGCTGCTTAATGTCAGCACAAAACAATGGTATGAGTTGGGAAGATTTAAGATAGTGAGCCTAGTCATAGTACTGAGTCTTCTGGTCGTGTTTGTAGGGCGAGATATAAATGGAGCCAAGCGTTGGTTGTCGCTGGGGTTCTGTAATATTCAGCCTTCCGAGTTCATGAAGCTGGCTCTAATTCTTTTTGTTTCAGGCTATATTCATCGGCATTACGATGAAATTAGGCGCTTTAAGTGCAATCTGCTGATATCTATTCCTTTTTTACTGTTTGTGGCAATTCTGTATCTCCAGAGAGATATGGGAACAATGGTGATTATTGCCATCATTCTCGGGGTTATTCTTTTTATTTCTGGGATGCAGTGGAAGTATATATTTCCGGTTTGTATCCTTGGACTGCTCGGCGTTCTGTGGCTGATACAGGATCCGTATCGAATGGGAAAAATAGTAAGTTTTCAGGATCCTTTTGTGACTAGAACAGGTACAGGTTTCCAGTTGAGTATGTCTTTGATTGCCATCGCTAAAGGCGGACTGTGGGGACAGGGGTTAGGTAATAGTGAAATCAAACTAAGTTATATACCTGAACCGCATACTGATTTTATTATGTCCATTGTCAGTGAAGAATGCGGATTTATATCGGTTCTGGTTATTTTTGCACTTGAACTAATGTTGATAGTAAGAAGTTTCTTTATGGGATTCGAAGCCCTGAGATCAAAAACTGACTGCAATTATTTTCAGGGATTCTGTGCAATAGGCATAGCTACCTGGTTTGGTGTTCAGTGTATTATCAATATGGGGGTAATCTGTGCCCTGTTTCCTACCAAGGGTCTGACAATGCCTTTTATCAGTTATGGTGGTACCAGCCTTATTTCTTCGGTTATAGCAGTATGTATTCTATTAAGAATCAGCTATGAACGAAAATTAAGTTATGTCAACAGAATACGAAAGGCACAGATTAGATATAAGCAGGTTAATAAACGCGTTCGTGCTGAAAACAAAGATGGTGCACAGAACGTTTAAACATAGGACTAAATGATGAAAAAGATTCTTGTTATGGCCGGTGGAACGGGGGGACATGTCTTTCCCGGACTTGCAGTGGCAAAGGAACTTTCTGAAAAGCATAATTTCGAAGTGCTTTGGTTGGGAACCAAAGAAAGGATGGAAGCAGATCTTGTACCTGCACATGGTTTTAAAATTGAATTTATCAAGATCAGCGGTTTAAGAAGAAACGGCTTGTTAAGGAAGCTTGGAGCGCCGTTTACCATCCTGAGAGCTGTTTTTGAAGCACTTAAGGTTATCAGAAAGTTTAAGCCTGATGTTGTTCTGGGTATGGGAGGATATGCTTCAGGCCCAGGTGGAATTGCCGCAAAGTTATGTGGAATACCATTGGTTCTTCATGAACAGAACGCTTCTCCGGGAATAACAAACAGAATTTTATCAAAAATAGCTGATAAAGTGCTTTTAGGTTTTCCAGGTGCTATTTCTGGAAAAAAAGTCGAGTATATCGGTAATCCCGTGCGTGCGGAAGTTGTGGCTTTAAACGGCAGATTACCAAAAGATTTTAATCATGAGAATTTAAACGTTCTGGTAATAGGCGGTAGTCTTGGAGCTAAGGCTCTTAACGATCTGGTTCCTAAAGCTGTTGCATTAGCCAATAAGAATGGAGCGAGAATACATATTACTCACCAGACAGGTAAAGGGAACAGTTCTGGTGTGGATGCGGTATACAGAAGTCTTGAGGTTGAAAATTTTACTGTATGTGATTTTATTTCCGATATGGCTTCTGCATATTCTGCAAATGACGTGATTATATGTCGTGCTGGTGCTTTAACCCTTGCTGAGGTGTCTGCAGCTGGAATGCCTGCCATTTTTGTCCCCCTCCCAACTGCAGTAGATGACCACCAGACCAAAAATGCAAGGTATCTGTCTGATAATGGCGGAGCTGTGTGTATGCCTCAGTCACAGCTGACATCTGAGAAATTGGCTGACATACTCAAGGACTGGTCTGATAATCGTGGTAAAATCAGTGAAGTGAGCAGAATTGCGGGCAGTATGGCCAAACTGGATGCCACCGAGGCTGCGGCGAAGGTGTGTATGGAATTAGCTGATAAGGCTTCATAAAATATTAATTCGGAGTATTTATGGCAAAAACAGATTTTGAAGTCCCTCAAATGCATAAGGTTCATCGTATCCATTTTGTCGGCATCGGTGGTGCCGGTATGAATGGTATTGCTGAAGTATTGGCTAATGAAGGTTATGAAGTTACCGGCTCGGATATTATGGCGAGCAGTACTACCAAGCATCTTGAAAGCAAGGGTATTAAGGTTTTTATCGGACATGACAGTAAGAATGTTGAACATGCAAGTGTTGTAGTTATTTCAAGTGCAATCAAAAAAAACAATCCGGAATGGATCAGAGCAATTGAGTTAAGAATTCCTGTTGTACGCAGAGCTGAAATGCTTGCTGAACTTATGAGATATCGTTTTGGTATTGCCGTTGCCGGAACCCATGGAAAAACAACAACTACAAGTCTTATCTCAAGTATATATGCTCAGGCAGGGCGTGATCCTACTTTTGTTATAGGCGGACTTTTAAACAGTGCCGGTGTTAATGCCAGACTAGGTACCGGGCGTTACCTTATAGCAGAAGCTGATGAATCAGATGCATCTTTCCTGCATCTTCAGCCTATGATGTCTGTAGTTACAAACATTGAAGAAGACCATATGGATACATATGGTGGAGATTTTGCCAAATTAAAAGCAACTTTTATTGAATTCTTACATAATCTTCCTTTTTACGGAGTTGCCGTTGTATGTAACGATGACCCTGTGATCAGAGAACTTCTTCCTCAGATCGGCAGAAGCGTAATAACATATGGCGCCAGGGAAGACAGTGATGTAAGAGTTTTTGATTTTAAGCAACATACTGACAGTTCAACTTTCAAGGTTAAGAGAAAGGACGGCTCCGTTCTTGATATTAAACTTACAATTCCGGGATTCCATATGGCTCTCAATGCAGCAGCAGCTATTGCTGTGGCAACAGAAAGCGAGATTGATGACAAGTCAATTATCGATGCTCTAGGGTCATTCCAGGGTGTGGGCAGAAGATTTGAACAGTATGGTGAATTTGAAACAGGCAACGGCAAGGTAATGCTTGTAGATGATTATGGACATCATCCAAGTGAAGTTAGAGCAACCATCAATGCCGTACGTGCAGGATGGCCGGATCGCCGTTTGGTAATGATTTTCCAACCGCACAGATATACAAGAACCCGTGACTGTTTTGAAGATTTTATTGATGTTCTTGGACTTGTGGATGAACTGATTCTGCTTGACGTTTATCCAGCTGGAGAAGATCCTATTGTAGGTGCTGACGGGCGCTCATTATGTCGCTCCATAAGATTAAGGGGTAGAGTAGAACCTTATTTTGTATCTTCAGCCGATGAAGTTCCTCAAACCGTCGCTGATGTTATTAAAGATGGTGATATTCTGCTTACTCAGGGAGCAGGTAATGTTGGCAAGCTGGCAAAGGTACTTGCTGAATATAAGCTTGATATTGCCAAAATGAAGGAAAGAAAGTAACTGTGGCCAGAAATAAAAACGTGCAGCAAAAATATTCAGGAGTAACCAGAGGATCATATATTCTCGGGGTGCTGTTTTTTATTGCTGTGCTTGTTTTTGATTTTTGTTTTATAAAAAAGGTGTATACCGTCATGACTGATGTTGACGGTATCCCTGTCAGGCAGATTCAGATCAAGGGAGATCTGAATTACATGACCAAGCAGGATGTTGAAGAATTTTTTATGGCAAATCCGGAAAGCCACAATCTGTATACCATGGACTTGTTTCAGATGCGTTCATATATGGAGACAATGCCTTGGATAAACCGGGTTACCATGCAGAAGAAATTACCTGATATTCTTACTCTCAATATTACTGAACACAAACCACTGGCTCTATACAATGATGGTATTTTAGTGGCTGACTGGAGTGTGATTCATCCTAAGAATACGAATCTCTTAAAAGAAAGCCCTGCATTGTTCGGTCCGGAAAAATTGGCTCGTTCAGTTTATGAGATGTATTGTGATGTTAATATATTCTTGGAAAGAGCAGGTTATCATGTTTATGAACTTGGTATAAATGATAACAATATTTGGAGTCTGAGGCTTTCTGACGGTGTAAGGCTGATACTCGGGAATAACGATGATATCGGATTTACAACTGATCAGAACAATGTGTTTATGTGGAGATTGAATAATTTTATAGAAGCGTATCCACATATTGAAAATAAAAATACTATAGAATATGTTGACTTGCGATATGATACCGGTATTGCAGTTAAGTGGAAAGACATAAGCGGACAGTAATGATGGCAGCCAACGAATTAAATAAAATCACTACACAGGATTACATAGTATCCATTGATTTGGGAACCAGTGAAATTAAAGTTTGCAGCGCAATCCTGTATGATGATGACAGTATTAAAATTATTGGCTACGGTAAATGCAAAACAACGGGCATGAATGCTGATGGCATTGTTAGCATGGATAAATTGAAAGAGAATATCTCAATTGCCTACAATATGTCGCATAATACTGTAACTAGATCCTATGACGAAAACACTCTGCCAAAGATTAATAATCCAAGAGTTTTTGTGTCTGTACCAGGACGTTTTATCACCTACAAGAACAACACCGGATCGTGTGAACTTCGTCGTGGTCCAATTACGGAAGATGATATCGCAAGGGCCAATGATGTAGCCAATTCTCTGAAAATTAAGGACTATGAACTGATAACGGCAATTCCTAATTATTATCAGGTAGATTCTAACGAAAGAGTTGAAGACCCTCTTGACATGACGGGAGGTCAGCTGAGATCGTTTATTCATCAGGTGTATGCACAGACTTCTTTTTTAGACAACATAAGAAGATCTTTATGCTGTATAGAGACGGAGTATGCTCCTGAATTTGTATTTAGCGGACAGGCAACTGCATATGTGGCAACGACCGATACAGAAAAGAAGTTTGGTGTATGTGTGCTTGATATAGGTAAGAGCAGTACCGGGATTACTATTTTTGATCAGGGACACTGCATATACGTAGGATCCTGTCCGTATGGAGCCGATAAGATTACTCAGAATATTGCCGTTACTTACGGATTAAGTGAAAGAACGGCAGAAAAATTAAAATGCGATTATGGTTTTGCAATTTCCAATAACTGTATTACAAACAAATGTATTCGCATTGACAAGAATGGTCAGGCTCAGGCAAGATCAATAAATCAGGGAGATCTGGCGGAATCTATTGAGGCCGGATACAGCCAGCTTATTATGAAGGTGCTGACTACTTTAAACGAAGTTAATGTGTCAAATGGTGAATTATCATTAGGTGCTGGTTTCGTTATAACAGGTGGCGGTGCAGAGATAAAGTGTCTTGATGAATGTGTTTCAAAGATATTTACCAAAAATGGACTTGGTGCGTATGCCAAGAAAATTAGAATTCATCAGGTAGATAAAGAAAAGATTGAAGGACTCAGTGATGCCATAAACCCATATTCCGGTTGTGCTTCTCTTGGTCTTATTCGTTTTAGTGAGATTCTTGAAAGTCACAAAAAAGCGAGAGAGCAGAGTGGAATGATTGGAAATCTGAAACAGAAAATAACAGAGTGGTGGAATGGAAACATGTAGGATTCCATGTTGGTTCACTCTTTCTTTTGTGTGATCCGACTAATAATTCTATGTGCATGGGCTTCAGTGGGATCATGCACTTATTTTAAATAAAATATAGTAGATAATAACTTTACTTTCTGATATATAGTTATCATGCAATTGTGTACACATTGCAAAAGGATTGTTTATTGTTGTTATTTGCATTATGTATTAACGCAAAATTTAATAGTCTGGTGAGTTTTGATTCAGTATTTGTTCTTCTCATCAGGTTCTGTAAAGCTTTACGGTTAAGTTTATGATTTGTGAGCACCAAATCATGTTTGGAGTTGTGTTTTAAAATGACTGATATTTTACACGCGGCAGATGCATCTGCTGATATCGAGAATGAATACGTACCTGCCGACAATGGCAAGGCTGTAATCAAGGTAATTGGTGTTGGTGGCGGTGGCGGTAACACCGTACAGCATATGATTAATGAAGAAGTTGCCAATGTCGATTTTCTGGTTGTGAATACTGATTTGCAGGCTCTGAATTCAAACACTGCCAAGAACAGAATTCAGATTGGCGTGAATACAACTCGCGGTTTAGGTTCCGGATCAAACCCTGAAATTGGTAGAAATGCTGCGGAGGAAAGCAGAGAAGTTCTTCGTGAAAATATCGGTAAGTGTGATATCGTGTTTATTACTGCCGGTATGGGTGGCGGTACTGGTACAGGTGCGTCACCTGTTATTGCAAATGTTGCCCGCAAGGAACTCGGTGCACTGACTGTAGCTATTGTTACAAAGCCGTTCTCATTTGAAGGTAAAAAACAGTTAATCAAGGCAGAACAGGGTATTGAAAAGTTAAGAGAAGAAGTTGATGCTCTGATTGTTATTCCTAACGATAAGCTGTTAAAGTACCTCCCTAAGAATATTTCTTTGGTTCGTGCTTTCCAGGAGTGTAACAACGTATTAAAGAGAGCTGTTCAGGGTATTGCTGATGTGATTGAAAAGTGTGGCCTTCAGAATCTCGATTTCAATGATATCAGAACCATGCTGTTACGTTCAGGTACTGCTCTTATCGGCATGGGTGAAGGTGAGGGTGAAGATGCTGTTGAACAGGCAATTATGAATGCTGTCAACTGTCCGTTGCTTGAAGACTTCTCAAACTGCAGAGCCCGCGGTATTATCGTCAATATTACAATGAACGAAGAGCTGGGTCTGGATAAGTACAATAAACTTGGTTCTCTTCTTCAGACAAGTTACGGTACAGAGGATTCAGATACCAAGTTCGGTTGCGTAATTAATCCTAACATGAAACCTGATGCAGTACATGTGACCATTGTACTGGCAGGTTTGACAGAAGTGGATAAGCCTGCTTCAGAAAATATTAATAACATTCTTGCCAAATCTTTGGGAACAGGCGGAGATAATGGTGAAAATACCGGTTTATCAAGCATGTTCTTAAATTCATCTCTCAATCAGAATTCAGATTTTTCTGGTCAGGATGATGTATTGAATGATGTATCTAAGGTTTCTAAGAATGACACTTCTGACAGTTCATGTGAATTACCAGCATGGCTGACAAAAAAATCAAACTAATTTGAAATATTATTTCTGATGTAGATTAATAAAAAAGGGAGATGCGGTTCTCCCTTTTTTTATGATTGGTTAATAATTAAGCAAATCAAGTAGAAAAAAAGTTGGTTAATTATGAAATATTAGCTGATTTTTTGATGAAAATATGAATGTCTGAGATTTTTTTGATATAATGATGTCAGTTGATGTTCATCACATCTTTGTTTAGACGGTGGTTATCGATTGAAATTTTTTTAGATAATTACTGTCATAGTTGATAGGGTGCGTTTATAACTAATATCCCTGATGTTCAATTAAATTAAGAGCCGTAGATTATGATGATTAGACAGCGTACAATCAAAAAGGAAGTTTCTGCTTCCGGTATTGGTTTGCATTCAGGCAAGAAAGTTTCGATGACTTTCAAACCTGCACCTGCGAATACTGGTATTGTATATGTTCGTTCTGACCTTAGTCCAAAGGTTTACATGAAAACCTCTGCCGAAATGGTAAGAGATACTGAGTTATGCACAGCGATAATCAGTGATGACGGTGCACGTGTTGCAACTATCGAACATCTGAGTGCCGCTTTAAGTGCAACAGGTATTGATAATCTTTACATTGAAGTCAATGCACCTGAATTACCTGTGATGGATGGTTCAGCTCAGCCATTCATATACCTGCTCGAAAGTGCAGGTATTGAAATCCTTTCTGCTCCTAAGAAATTCATTAAGGTTCTGAAAAAGGTCAGAGTTGAACTTGATGATAAGTGGGCAGAGTTATGTCCTACCAAGGCGGGTTTTAAACTGGATCTTCAGATTGATTTTAATCATCCTGCAATGGATAAGTCCATGCAGCACTATAAGCTTGATTTTAATGGAGATCGTTTCTTAAGTGATGTTAGTCGTGCAAGAACTTTCTGTTTTATGAAGGATGTTGAATTCATGCATGCGCATAACCTTGCTTTAGGCGGAAGTCTTGATAATGCTGTGGTAATGGACGATTTCCATGTGATGAATCCTGAAGGCCTGCGCTATCCAAATGAGTTTGTTAAGCATAAAATGCTTGATGCTATAGGAGACCTTTATATGTCTGCTCAGAGCATTGTTGGTGAGTTCAAGGCATATAAAACAGGTCATCACCTTAATAACATGTTGTTAAGAGCGCTTTTAGCTGATGCGACAGCTTATAACCTGATAACAATTGAAGATGGCAAGCAGGGGCTTGAACAGAACAGATTCATTGAAGAGGTTCATGTTCATGACACGGACGCTGTAATAGCTTAAAACCTTAAAAAATCTGCCGGCAGGCAGATTTTTTTTATGGTAAATGAATTTTAATTTTCATATAAAATAAGGAAACTGGTAATGGTGTCCGGTCTCATAAACGGAATTCCAATTATTACTGATGGATGGTTGAGTTCCGCAAAAAAAATCCCTTCCAGAAATTTTAATGCCAGACCTGACAATGAGATCAGTCTTCTGGTTATTCACAATATTTCATTGCCGCCAAAAAAATTCGGTGGAGAGTATGTTGAGAAATTTTTTACGGGACAGCTGCCTGTAGAAGATGATCCTTATTTTGAAACGATTAAAGATCTGGAAGTTAGTTCTCACCTGTATATAAAAAGAACGGGGGAAGTGGTTCAGTTTGTATCATTTCTTGAAAGAGCCTGGCATGCCGGCAAGTCATGTTTTAATGGAAGAAACGCCTGCAATGATTTTGCTGTAGGTATAGAACTTGAAGGAGCTGACGATATACCATACACAGATGAACAGTATTTAAGTCTTGAACAGGTTACCAAAGTTCTTATGAATTCATATCCGAAAATCACAGTTGACAGAATCGTAGGACATGAACACATCGCTCCGGACAGAAAAACAGATCCGGGACAGGCTTTTGACTGGAAGAGATTTATTGATTCACTGACAAGGTAATAAAGCCTGTAACATCTTGTAATATTTAAAAACAGATTTGTAATATGATTTCTCTGTTTTTTGATTACAATTATAAGTAATAAAACATTGTTATTATTTTCTCAATCCGGATTAACCGGAAAGGGGGTATTATGTTAAAGTTTGCTCGTATGTTGCTGCTTTCATGCTTTGTCTTGATAGGCATGACCGGTGTGGCTAATGCTCAGGTGTCCGTATCTGTTGGTGGAGGCGGAGCAGGTATTTACGTTGGACCTGATTATCCACCACCACCTCCTCCTGTTTATGGGCCTAGACCAATAGTTATAGCTCCGGTTCCGGTGGGGCCAGGATTTCATCATCACCATCATCACATGCCGCCTCCACCACCTCATCATCACCATCACCATCACCATCATCATGGTTATTATGAGCCGTATTATGGTCCAAATCCTCATCATTCCTACTTTGGACCTAATCCTCACGGACATCATCGCTAACAAATGCGTCTTGAGAAAATCGGAAGTAAAACTTCCGATTTTTTTTATTTATTACATAAATGATTAGATAAATATCCACATATGAGTGAAATCAAATATAATGAGAAAAATTTTCGTTATGTAATTTTTCGGTGTTTTATTTTATAATCAAGCATTGGAAAACTTGATTTTTTGCCATGTTGATATTTACGCATCATGATTTAAATTACTGATTGTTATTTTGATAAGCTTAAATATCTGATGAAATGTTTAAAAAGATTCCGCGCGGAAGGCAAGGAATGCATGGTTTAAGTAAATTCTCTTTAGTTCAGGCTTATATTTAAGGAGCACATAGTGTTAGATTCATATCATGCTAAGGTTGAAGAACGTGCCAAAATTGGTGTGGTTCCAAAGCCATTAACCGTCGATGAAGTAGCTGAAGTTGTAACTCTTCTTCAGAATCCTCCAGCAGGCTCAGAAGAAGAACTTGTTTCTCTTCTTGAGAACAGAATTCCTCCTGGGGTAGACGAAGCTGCCAAGGTTAAAGCTGATTTTTTAACTAATGTGGCTGTAGGTGCTCTTAAGAGTCCTCTGATTTCAGCTGTGAGAGCTGTTGAGCTTCTTGGAACCATGCAGGGTGGATATAATGTCGCTTCATTGATTAACTTTTTAGAATTAGAAGAACTTGCTCCTACTGCTGCTAAGGCGTTGTCACATACCTTACTGATTTTTGATGCTTTTGATCAGGTTGCTTCTTTAGCTGATAAAGGCAATGAATATGCAAAGGCTGTTATTAAGTCATGGGCTGATGCAGAATGGTTTACTTCTCGTCCACAGCTTGCAGAGAAAGTTACACTGACAGTGTTCAAGGTTCCTGGTGAAACCAATACCGACGATCTGTCTCCTGCACCAGATGCATGGAGCAGACCTGATATTCCTCTTCATGCTATGGCTATGTTGAAGAATGCCCGTCCTGGTATTACTCCGGATGAAGATGGGGTTACAGGCCCTGTATCATCAATCAACAGCTTAAGAGAAAAGGGATATCCTTTAGTATATGTTGGGGATGTTGTTGGTACAGGTTCTTCAAGAAAGAGTGCAACCAACAGTGTACTGTGGTTCATGGGTAATGATATTCCTTTTGTGCCTAACAAGCGTGCCGGTGGTTTTGTTTTTGGTGGCAAGATTGCTCCTATCTTCTTTAATACAATGGAAGACGCAGGTGCATTACCTGTTGAAATGGACGTAACATCAATGAATACAGGTGATGTTATCGATGTTTACCCTTATGAAGGTAAGGTTACCGCTCATAATGATTCTAAAGTGTTATCAACCTTCTCTTTAAAGACTCAGGTGCTGCTTGACGAAGTGAGAGCCGGTGGACGTATTCCTCTCATCATTGGTCGTGGCTTGACTGCTAAGGCAAGAAAATATCTGAACCTTGGTCCTAGTGATGTGTTTGTAATGCCTAAGGAAGTAGAAGATAATGGCAAGGGATATACTCTTGCACAGAAGATTGTTGGTAGAGCATGCGGTGTTGCCGGTGTAAGACCAGGCAGTTACTGCGAACCAAAGATGACTACTGTAGGTTCTCAGGACACTACCGGTCCTATGACAAGAGATGAACTCAAGGATTTGGCATGTCTTAATTTCAGTGCAGATCTTGTAATGCAGTCATTCTGTCATACTGCAGCATATCCAAAGCCTGTTGATGTTGTTACCCATGATACTTTACCTAAGTTTATAGAGGAAAGAGGCGGTGTTGCATTAAGACCGGGTGATGGCGTAATTCACAGCTGGTTAAACAGAATGGTTCTTCCTGATACTGTTGGTACAGGTGGCGATTCTCATACCAGATTCCCAATGGGGGTTTCATTCCCTGCTGGTTCAGGTCTTGTTGCTTTTGCCGCTGCAACCGGCGTTATGCCTCTTGATATGCCTGAATCAGTTCTGGTTAAATTCAAGGGAACAATGCAGCCTGGTATTACTTTAAGAGATCTTGTTCATGCCATTCCTCTTAAAGCCATTGAAATGGGACTTCTTACCGTAGAGAAGAAGGGAAAGAAGAATATTTTCTCAGGCAGAATTCTTGAAATTCAGGGCTTGCCAGATCTTAAGGTTGAACAGGCATTTGAACTTGCTGATGCGTCTGCTGAAAGATCTGCTGCAGGCTGTACTGTAGCTCTGAACAAAGAACCTCTAATTGAATACATTAAGTCTAATATCACTCTGCTTAATTGGATGATCAAGGAAGGCTATCAGAGCAAGGACACTCTTGCAAAGCGTGTTAAGGCAATGGAAGCTTGGCTGGCAAATCCTGAGCTGTTAAAGGCTGACGATGATGCTGAATACGCAGCTGTAATTGAAATCAATATGGATGAGATCAAGGAACCAATTCTCTGCGCTCCTAATGATCCTGATGATGCGAGAACTTTAAGCGATGTTGCTGGAAAGCAGATTGATGAAGTATTTATCGGTTCATGTATGACTAACATTGGTCACTACAGAGCTGCGGCTACCATTCTGGAAAAGTGCAAGAATCAGTTACCTGTAAAGCTTTGGATAGCTCCTCCTACCAAGATGGATCGTGCTGAAATCATTCATGAAGGTCTTTACAGTGTATTTGGAAAGGTAGGTACTCGTTGTGAAATACCTGGTTGTTCATTATGTATGGGAAATCAGGCTCGTGTGGCTGATAATGCTACTGTTATTTCAACTTCAACCCGCAACTTCCCTAATCGTCTGGGACAGGGAGCTAATGTTTATCTTGCTTCAGCAGAATTGGCAACAGTTGCTTCTGTTTTAGGAAGAATCCCGACCAAGGAAGAATACCTTGAAGGTGTTAAGGCTCTTGACGGTAAGAAGGACAAGGTATACTCATACCTGAAATTTAATGAAATGCCTGAGTATACTGCCTAATCTGAAATAGGAGTATTCTGGACAAGGGCTGTTTCCATGGATGAAACAGCCCTTTTTTGTTTATCTGCTGATCGTTATGCACATGTTTGGGGCGTTTCTTTATTTATTGTGCACATATTTAAAAGTTAGTGACTGTATTTACAAGTTTAATCGCTTTTTGTGAGTTTGAATTATGGCACGTTCTTTGAATGAATATTAGAGTGTATTTTTGGTGAGGAGTGAACCATGAAACTTATAAGCGCTATTATTAAGCCATTTAAATTGGACGATGTCAGAGAAGCTGTTTCTGAACTTGGAATTGAAGGTATGACAGTTACTGAAGTGAAGGGCTTTGGTCGTCAGAAGGGACATACAGAACTATACAGAGGGGCTGAATATCAGGTTGATTTTCTTCCTAAGGCCTTGCTGGAGGTTGTTGTCAAGGATGAGATCTGTGAAGAGGTGGTGGAGAGTATTGTAAAAGCCGCCAAGACAGGCAAGATCGGTGACGGAAAGATTTTTGTGTATAACTGTGAACATGTAGTCAGAATCAGAACCGGTGAAACGGATGATGACGCTCTCTAGCAGTTATTAGCTAATTCGGTTTTTATTCACATTCATTTGTCCTGTATTGAATACAGGACTTTTTTAAACTTTTATGCATTTTAGATTTATAGGATGCATTTTTGTTTAACAGATGAAAATGGAAACTAATATGTCAGTTTTCAAATAAATCCCTGATGCTTTCATAGAGATCCACAATATCAACATCAATTTTTGGTGTTACAAATATTGTGTCATCTCCTGCAATGGTACCCAGAATACCTTCTGCCTTTCTTACAGAATCTAGCATTCTGGCAATCATCTGAGCGCTTCCGGGACTTGTATGAATGACAATGATGTTGTTGTTATGCGCAATGTCTAAAACAAGTGATTTGATAGTCTTGTCTATGGTTGGAATGCCTGTTTCCAAAGGAAGACAGTAAACCATAACCATTTTGGCATTACGTCTGCGTACTGCTCCGAATTTGGTAAGCATTCTGGATACTTTTGACTGATTCATGTTAGAGAACCCTTTGGCAAGCAAAGCATCCGCAATCTCGGTTTGAGAGCTGTAGCATTCAGCCCCGAGTAATTCAAGAAAAACTCTTTCTAAAGAGTCTTGATTGTTTAGATCTTCCATTTTCATTACCTCAGATATCTGTCGAATTATAACAGGAATAGAACGGAAATGCATAATTATGCACTTTATTTGCATAATTTTTTATAGATGTAAAGGAAAAATGATTTATTGAAGTGACGCAAATTTATTAAAGTTGATTTGTATCACGTTTAACAAAAAAGAAAATTCAAAAATAAAGGTGATATGAGCTCAAAAATTTGAATTTAGACGTCATTTTAAGGTGCTAAATATAGCAGTTATTATTGTTTTAGAGTAATATACTCGAATTGAATATTAGTGTATAAGAATAAGTAAAAATTACAGAGGATCCGTAATAATGAAAATTGCAGTTTTAGGTGCAGCAGGTGGTATTGGCCAGCCGTTATCTCTTCTTTTGAAAAACCAGTTACCAAAAGGTTCTGAATTATCTCTTTATGACGTTGCTCCATCAACCCCTGGCGTAGCAGTTGATTTAAGCCACATCCCTACCAATGTATCAGTTGAAGGTTTTACCGGTGACGAAGGTCTGGTAAAGGCTGTTTCTGGTGCCTCTGTTGTTGTTATTCCAGCCGGTATGGCCAGAAAGCCAGGTATGGATCGCAGTGACTTGTTCAAGTTTAATGCCAACATTGTTAAGGGATTGGTAGAAGCAGTTGCCAAGCATGCACCAAAGGCTTGTATCGCTATTATCACCAACCCTGTAAACACAATGGTTCCATTAGCAGCCGAAGTATTAAAGAAGGCTGGTTGCTATGATAAGAAGCGCTTATTCGGTGTTACTATGCTTGATACCCTGCGTGCTGAAACATTCTGGGCTGATGCAACCAACAGCTGTCGTTGTTCAGCCAAGGTTCCGGTAATCGGCGGTCACAGTGGCACTACAATTCTTCCTTTATTCTCTCAGGCTGAAGGTTATGAAAAACTTTCTGCTGATCAGATTGAAAAGCTGACTCTTCATGTACAGAACGCTGGTACTGAAGTGGTTGAAGCCAAGGGGTCTGGTTCTGCTACTCTGTCAATGGCAGCTGCCGGTGCTCGTTTTGCATTAGCTATTGTTCGCGGTTTAAGCGGTGAAGAAAATGTTGTTGAACCAGCTTATGTTGAAAGCGAAACTGGTTATGCTTCATTCTTCGCTCAGCCTTTACTGCTCGGTACTGAAGGTGTTAAGGAATATCTGCCAATCGGCAAGTTAAGCTCTTTTGAAGAAAATGCTCTTAACGGTATGTTAGATATCCTTAAGAAAGACATTCAGCAGGGCGTTGATTTTGTAAACAACAACTAATTCTGGAGTATGTTTGAGTGAAAGGCCGTACTAAACTACGGCCTTTTTTGTTGTTTACATGAGTTCTGTAAAACATTACATAGTGAGATCTTTCATATATCTTGGTTAGCTTTCACTATTAAAATGTTGTCGCCTCAATTATAATGTGCTAGGTGTAAGATTAATTATTTTGTGTCTGGAAATACAGAGCCCAGATCTTTTTTATGGATTAAAAAATGTTTGAAAATTTAACTCAGAGATTGACTAAGACCCTGCGTAATATCACAGGACAGGGGAAATTAACAGAAGATAATATCAAGGATACTCTTCGTGAAGTTAGAATGGCTCTTCTTGAAGCAGACGTTGCCTTGCCGGTGGTTAAGGATTTTATTGCTGAAGTAAAGACCAAGGCTCTTGGTCAGGAAGTGAATCAGGCTCTTAATCCGGGACAGGAATTCGTAAAGATTGTTTTCGAAGAACTAAAGCTTGTTATGGGTGATGAGTGTGCGGAACTTAATCTTGCGACTCAGCCTCCTGCTGTCGTTCTTATGGCTGGTTTACAGGGTGCTGGTAAGACAACAACTGTTGCAAAACTAGCAAAGTACCTTAAAGACAGAGAAAAGAAGAAGGTAATGGTTGTGAGTGCTGACGTGTACAGACCTGCAGCTATTGAGCAGTTAAAGACTCTTGCTGAAACAGTAGGAGTGGAGTTCTTTCCGTCAACTGTTGAAGATAAACCTCTTGATATTGTCCGCAATGCCTTGGCATCAGCCAAGATTAAGTTCATGGATGTTTTACTTGTGGATACTGCCGGTCGTCTGCATGTGGACGAAGACATGATGAATGAAATCAAGGAAATTCATGCTGATATCAATCCGGTCGAGACACTATTTGTGGTGGATGCCATGACTGGTCAGGATGCCGCCAATACTGCCAAGGCTTTCAATGATGCATTACCTTTAACCGGTATTATTCTTACTAAGATGGATGGTGATGCCCGTGGCGGTGCGGCACTTTCTGTCCGTAAGATAACCGGAAAGCCTATCAAATTCCTCGGAGCTGGTGAAAAAATTGAAGCACTTGATCCATTCCATCCTGAACGTATGGCAAGTCGAATTCTTGACATGGGTGATATCTTATCTCTTGTTGAAGAGATGGAACGTAAGGTTGATAAGAAGCAGGCTGAAAAACTGGCAGACAAATTCAAGACCGGTAAGGATTTTGACTTCGATGATTTCAGAGCTCAGATTGTTCAGATGCGCAATATGGGTGGTATTGCCAGCATGCTGGATAAATTACCTGGCATGAGTGCTCTTCCGGACGAAATTAAGGATAAGGTAGACGATAAGATTATTTATCGAAAAGAAGCCATCATCAATTCAATGACCATTAAGGAAAGAAGACATCCGGAAATTATTAAGGCATCTCGTAAGAAGAGAATAGCAGATGGTGCTGGTGTCGAAGTTACCGAAGTAACAAAACTGATAAGAGAGTTTACTCAGATGCAGCACATGATGAAACGTCTGCAGAGTAAGGGCGGGCTTCGTAAGATGCTTAATCTGGTGAAGGATCTTATGCCTGCCGCAGGTTTCAAGATGCCTCCTCAACAGTAAAAAATTATATTTGCTCTAAAAGCCATTGCTGATTGCAATGGCTTTTTTAATTTTTTCCATAAAAAATTTAGATATTGTGCAAATTTTACTTGATTAATTCTCAAAAAAAGTTAAAATTTTTCAACCTATTTTGTATATGGCGAAATTGTTTTGTCAGTTAATTAACCTTATATAGAGGAAAATATGGTAGTTATTCGTTTACAGCGTGGTGGTTCTAAAAAGCGTCCATTTTATCACGTAGTAGTTGCTGATTCACGTCGTGCTCTCAGCGGTAGATACATCGAAGACATCGGTTTCTACAATCCGATTGCTCAGGGCAATGAAGTTAAGCTCAATCTTAACCTTGACAAGGTTACTGAATGGGTTGGCAAGGGTGCTCAGCTTTCTGATCGTGTAAAGAAGCTCGTTAAGGATGCCAAGGCTAACGCTTAAGTTGATGCTGATGGTATTTGATTACCACGGTTTTTTAACAGAGTGATGAGATATAGGGATTAGTATGGATAAAGAAGTACCTGAAGTAATGGGCCGTTTTGGTGCCGTTTTTGGAATCAAAGGCTATATTAAGGTTTTTTCTTATACAGAGGATCCTGAAAGTCTTTTTAGCTATAAGCCCTGGTTTTATCGTAAGCCAGGCGGGCAGTGGCAGAGTATAGAAATAACAGATGCAAAGCCACATGCTGACAGCTATATCGTGAAAATCAAAGGTTTTGATGTTCGCGAGGTAGTTCAGGGCTTTACAGGTAGTGACATTGGTATACTCCCTAGCTCCTTACCTAAATTGCCTGAAGGAGTTTTCCGTTGGATCGAGCTTATCGGTCTTAGGGCAGTTACTCTGGATGGATATGATTTAGGTATCGTGTCTAACATGATGGAAACAGGGGCCAATGACGTGTTAGTTGTTAAGGCCAGAAAAGATGACAAGTATGAAATTAAGGAAAGACTAATACCTTATTTACCACATGTGGTAAAGAATGTTGATCTTGACGAAAAAGTAATACAAGTTGATTGGGAACCTGACTTCTAAACAGATTCGGTAATATGATGAGGTATTTATGAGGATTGGTGTAATTAGCATCTTTCCGGAAATGTTTCAGGCAATTACTGAATTTGGTGTAACAGGCAGGGCGGTAAAGCGTGGAATAATTTCCCTTTTTTGCATTAACCCAAGATCTTTTGCTTATGACAAACACCAGAAAGTGGATGAGCGTCCATTTGGCGGTGGTCCCGGCATGGTGATGATGGTTCAGCCTCTAAGAGATGCTATTCTTGAGGCCAAGAAACAGCTTCCGAATGCCAAGGTGATTTATATGTCACCTCAGGGGCGTAAATTTGATCATCAGGGCTGCGTAGAACTTGCTAAAAATGATGAACTAATCATTATTGCAGGCAGGTACGAAGGTATTGATGAAAGAATTATAGATAAATATGTCGATGAGGAATGGTCTGTTGGTGATTATGTCCTTAGTGGCGGTGAATTACCGGCTATGATTGTGGTTGATGCCGTGTCTCGTTTGATACCGGGAGTGTTGGGCGATGAACTGAGTGCTGTGGAGGATTCGTTTGCCACAGGACTTTTGGATTGTCCTCAATACACCAGACCACCAGAGATTGATGGACAGAAAGTTCCGGAAGTTCTTATGAGTGGAAATCACGAGAAAATAAGAAAGTGGAGATTAGAACAGTCTTTAGTCCGAACCTATGAAAGAAGGCCAGATATTTTAAATAACCTAGCTCTGACTGACGAGCAAGAAAAAATTCTTGCCCTTTATCTGCGAGAACGCAAGTCCAAGTAGATCGTAAGGTTGAACAGTAGAGAGTTATCAGTATATCCTAGGTAGGAATTTATTATGAATTTAATTGAACAAATTGAAAAAGAACAGATGCGTTCAGATGTTCCTGAATTTAGAGCAGGTGACACTGTACGTGTTCAGGTGCGTGTAGTTGAAGGTGAAAAGGAACGTTTACAGGCTTATGAAGGTGTTGTAATCGCTAAGCGTAATCGTGGTCTTCATTCTGCATTTACTGTAAGAAAGATTTCTAATGGTGAAGGTGTTGAACGTGTATTCCAGACCCACAGCCCATTAATTTCTTCTATTACCGTTACTCGTCGTGGTAAGGTTCGTCGTGCTAAACTTTACTACCTCCGTGAACGTACTGGTAGAGCAGCTCGTATCGCTGAAAGATTAGTTGTTAAGACCGGTGCGTCTGAAGAATAATCTTTAGTTAAGCTTATACAATCTAGGTTTTTGTGTTAGGGGAAATTTCTTAATTTCCCCTAATCTTTTTTTGCGTGTATATTTTTATGCATAAAAAAACAAGCACTGTTGTCAGAGCTTGTTTTGGTTCGGGAGTATTATCAAAAAATTATTAATTACTTCTTCTTGGTAGAAGTTTTGGTTGTTTTGGCTGCTGATTTGGCTGGGGCTTTTGCAGTAGTTTTAGCCTTTGCGGCTTTTGGCTTTGCTGCTGCCTTTACAGGAGCTTCTTCTGCTGAAGGTTCAGGAATATCAAAAGCAGAGTTATCGCCGTTGAACGGATTTGGAATGTAGTACTGAGCATCCCAATCGTTGTCATACTTTTCAGAATTGTCAGGCATAACGTACTGATATCTGTACTGATAGGTCTTCTTCAGATTTTCATCCTTGGCAATATCAACATTAACGGTGAAAGTACCATTCTTGTTGAGAGTTAATGCAACAGGTTCCCATGCATTGAAATCGCATAAGAGATAAATTTCCTTTGCATTCTGGGCTGCTTCCTGTGACACTTTGAAAGCAACCTTGAATTTATCTTTAAATTCCTTTACGGTAACGCTCATTAAAATTTCTCCTAATTTCAAAATTACGCAACTTAATATCAGTTATTATTATTAGATTTTATATTTTCTACTGATTGTCACTTATTAAGATAAATAATTATAAAAGAATTGTATATCACTAATTCTTAAAAGTATGATTAATGCTAATAAATTGAGGTGCTAATGATAAAATTTATCAATAAAACAGCAAAAAAATTTATTAAATTATCAGTATCTAAAATTTTTTAATAAATATAATTAATATCCTTAACTGACGACTAAAAAACATATTTATGATAATTCAGAAAGGAAATTATCAATGATTTGAGCTGTAAAAGATTTTCTTAAGTAAAAACCATATTGGTAATTGTTTTTAGTGCCTCCGCATGGTGCCAGAAGCACATTTTCGCCAATGTCCGATGTGATTGATTTTATCCCGTTGATAGCAATGAACTCCATAATTTCTTCCCATTCATCACGAAGAATGCGGTATTGTCTGTCATCAGGATGCCAAAGAAAACCTGTTCCGAAGTGCCTTTCTGCAAATATTATGGAAGGATCTCCTTCAACCGGCAACCACAAAACCTGTTTGATTTTATTGTAGAAGTTTGAATTTTCGAATGTCTGGTTACGGATATGTTGATGTTCTAGAATACAAACATGAGTATTTTGAGCAGGTCTGCAGTTTTTCAGAAGTGGAATGGTTTTCAGTTCAACATTAAGGTTAATAAAATCCTGCACTGGTTTTGCACCTGCTGAGGCTCCCAAGGCGATTTCAGCCAATTGGCCGATATAGCCTTTTGCATTTTTTGTATTGTATGGAAGAGGAATGTTCAATGCTGAAGCAAGTTCCCCGACTGTCATTCCGTTCAAAGCAATAACTCTGTGCATAAGTTCGTCAATACTGAAAGGTATCATCTGATGTTAATCCTGATATGAAAACCTGTTTATAAATATCACTGCATTACAATTATAAACAAATATTATGGCTTTCTCCCATTCCTAACTTCAAATGAGTCATAACGATATGTGATGTTCTGTATATGTGTTAGAATTGATATAGCATCGGAGTATAGTGATTTTTGAGGTGTATAAGTGATATACGGCGACGGTTTTAGACCTAACGTTGGTATTGTGATATGTAACCAGCAGGGGCAAGTTTTATGGGCTCGCCGTATCGGTCAGAATTCATGGCAGTTTCCTCAGGGGGGAATTAATGCCGGTGAATCGCCTGTTCAGGCCATGTATCGAGAACTCAATGAAGAACTTGGTCTGGTTAAAAGCGATGTTACCATTATTCATGTTTCTAAATTGTGGCACAAATACCAGCTTCCTCAGCGATTGGTAAGATGGAATGAGCGTCCCGTATGCCTCGGCCAGCGACAAAAATGGTTCCTTTTGCGGTTGTGTGAGCACGCAGAAAACAAAATTCAATTCAATTTATCCAGCACTCCGGAATTCGATAATTGGAGATGGGTCAGTTACTGGTATCCGGTAAGACAGGTTATTTCTTTTAAGAGAGATGTTTACCGAAAAATTTTAAAAGAATTTTCTGATTATGCTTTATTCGGCAAGGAAATACGAACTCCCAATGAAGATGAAACAGAGGTTGACAGTTCTGTTAAGAAAAGAAATTGGTATGGAAAACAGAGCCAGCAGCGTCATGTAAGGAGAAAATAATGCTTACAAAATTAAGATTGATAGTTGAGTCCTTTTTAGGTGAAAAGGATTTAAATAAGGCACTTAAGCTTGTGGTTGCAAAGACTCGTGAAGCTTTAGGTGTAGACTGCTGTTCAATATATATAGCCGATCACACCAGAGGACGGTACAGACTTGTTGCTACCGATGGTTTGAATAATGACTGTGAAGGTAAGGTTACTTTGCGTTTTGGTGAAGGACTTGTAGGTCTGGTAGGTAAGAAAAATACTATTCTTAATCTGGCTAATGCTCAGGAACATCCTAATTTCAAATACATACCGGAAATTGGAGAGGAAGAATTTAAATCCTTTCTTGGTGTTCCAATCAATTACAATGATCTGAATCTTGGTATTCTGATCATTCAGCAGAAGGAATCTAGACAGTTTGATGAAATAGAAGAATCTTTTCTAGTATCACTTTCTGCACATTTGTCCTCGTCTCTGTATATAGCAGGGCAGAAGGATGAGACAGCCAATAATTCCGAACCTGTGAAGTGCACCTTCGGTTCCGGTGGTATTGCCATAGCAAGAGGTTGGGTGTGGCAGCCACATATGGAGTTGGAACAGGTTCTTCTGAAAAAAAATAATGACCGTGAAACTCAGGTTGAGCTGTTTCACCAGGCACTTTTTCAGTTGCAACTGGATCTTGATTCACTGACCCTTAAAGTTAATGATAATCTTAAGAACAGTGATATGAGTAATGTTTTCGATACATACCAGGATATTATTGAAGACAGTGATTTCAGCAACAAGATAGATGCTAAAATTTATGATGAAGGGTGGTCAGCTTCTTCGGCAGTTAAGCTTATTGCTGAAGAAATGATAGCTGACTGCAACAGTCAGAACAAGAAAGAACTGTCATTAGCGATTCGTGACCTGTCGCAGCGTCTTTTGTCCAGACTAGCACACAGTTATCTTGAAGAATTTGCATTTTCTGAACCTGTGATACTGTTGGCGGAGGAAATAACAGCAGCACTTATTGCTGAACTGCCTCGTGAAAGAATTGCAGGTATTATCTCTCTTAAGGGAAGTGCTAATTCCATAGCGGCTATACTTGCCAAGAATATGAACATTCCTACACTGATGGGAGTTGATTTGCCTCTGTCCAAGTTAGACAGACATTTATTTATTCTTGATGGTAACCGAGAGGAACTTTTTGTTGATCCTCCTGTAGGCATAATAACTGAATACAGGGGTAATATTCTTAAGGATGAAGAGAATACACGACTGTTTATTGCTGAACAGAATGAACCTGCCGTTACTTCTGATGGCGTTAAGATAAGTGTCGAATTAAACGCTGGATTAAATTTTGATAAGGAGTCGGAAGCAGTACTTTCGATGATTGACGGCGTTGGCCTTTATCGTACTGAAGTTGAATTTATGATGCATAATACATTTCCTACAGAACTGGAGGAATGTATTCATTATGAAGAATTTCTCAAGAGTTTTGCATCCACAAGAGTTCGTATGAGAACCATGGACGTCGGTGGGGATAAACCTCTACCGTACATGCCGTTTAACGAAGCTAATCCGTTCCTTGGATGGAGAGGTATACGCATAAGTCTGGATAAGCCTGATTTGCTTCGCACTCAATTCAGGGCAATGCTTAAGGCGAACAGAAAGTACGAAAATCTTGAAATAATGCTTCCTATGGTATCCAGTCTTGAAGAAGTGATAAAAAGTAAGGAAATTTTGGAGCAGGCCTATAAGGAAATCTGTGAAGAGTACAGTTCTGTTGTAGCTCATCCTAAACTTGGTGCCATGATAGAAGTTCCTGCTGCTATGTTTTTATTGGAAGATCTTGCTGAGTATCTGGATTTCTTCTCCATAGGTAGTAATGACCTCACTCAGTATACTTTAGCGGTAGACAGAAATAATCCACGTGTTTCCAAGCTTTATGACTGTTTTAATCCTGCCATGGTTAGGGTATTATGGCGCTTATACCGTATATGTGTACAAGAGTTGAATCGTCCGTTGGCAATGTGCGGAGAAATGGCCGGAGATCCGTTGGGAGCAATTCTGCTTATTTCAATGGGATATCGTGAGTTAAGTATGAATTACACAGAAATAGCCAGAATTAAGTATGTCCTTCGCAGGGTTGACACTAAAGAGCTCTCAGATATATTCAAGAAAGCCATTAAGCTGTCAGATACCGCAGCAATCAAGCAAATGTATGTGGATTATCTTAAAGAAAAAGGTCTTTCGGATATTCTGAATATCAAATAGATGATTTTTTAAGAAAAAAGCTGTCGTAATGACAGCTTTTCAATAAGGATTTTTTAATGAAAAAATATTTAGATTTATTACAGCATATTATGGACAACGGTACTGTGAAAACCGATAGAACAGGTACCGGGACAAAGTCTGTTTTTGGATATCAGATGCGCTTTAACATGCAGGATGGTTTCCCTTTACTGACAACAAAAAAATGTCATACAAGATCAATAATCCATGAATTATTATGGTTCCTTAACGGAGATACAAACATTAAATATCTTCATGACAATAAAGTTACAATATGGGATGAATGGGCTGATGAAAACGGGGATCTTGGGCCTGTGTATGGCTATCAGTGGCGTTCATGGCCAACTCCGGATGGTAAGCATATTGATCAGATTTCCAACGTAATACAGCAGATAAAGAATACTCCTGACAGCCGTCGTATGATCGTTTCAGCATGGAATGTAGCCTGTATCGATGATATGAAATTACCTCCATGCCATGCGATGTTTCAGTTTTATGTTGCTGATGGTAAGTTAAGTCTGCAGCTGTATCAGCGCAGCTGTGACACATTCCTGGGGCTGCCTTTTAATATTGCCAGTTACTCAATGCTGCTTCATATGGTTGCTCAGCAGTGTGATCTGATTCCATACGAATTTGTTTGGACGGGGGGAGATGTGCATCTGTACCTCAATCATTTTGAACAGGCAAAAGAGCAGTTAAGCAGAGAGCCAAGGGCTTTGCCTACCCTAAGATTTGCGAGAAAGCCTGATTCAATTTTTGATTATAAATTTGAGGATTTTATTATTGAAGGCTATGATCCGTACCCTGTAATAAAAGCCCCGATTGCGGTTTGATGGAGGTTTGCAGTGAAGACTGAATCTCAGTGGGACAGCTTAAAATGGAAGTCTCGTAGGGGAATGAAAGAACTGGATCTTATGCTTGAACCTTATGTAAATGATTATTTACCTCAGGCATCAGATCAGGAATTTGATGAGTACAATACATTTCTTGACTGTACTGATCTTGAGTTGGTGCGTTATCTTTTAAGAAGACAAACTCCAGTTGATCCTCTTGTTGTTAAAGTGGTAAATTCCATTATTGCTTATCATGAAAAAATACTTAAGGAAAATATAGGTTAAATATGGAATTCTCTGAATTAGAATTAGATAACAGATTACTGAAAGTTGTGGAAGAACAGGGATTTCGCAAACCGACAATAGTACAGCAGGAGGTTATACCTAATGCTTTGTCTGGATTTGATGTTTTAGCCGATGCTCCGACAGGCACCGGTAAAACTGCAGCATACGTTCTGCCTTGTCTGCAGCATATTATAGATTTTTCCAACAAAAAACACAGCCTTAGCCGTATTCTCGTTCTTACACCCACTAGAGAACTTGCTTTACAGGTTCATGAGCAGGTAAAACTTTTTAGCAAATATCTACCTAGAGTAAGTTCATGCACTGTTATTGGCGGTGTCGATCATGAAGAACAGCTTCCTGATCTCAGCCAGCGTACTGATATCGTTATAGCCACTCCTGGACGTCTGATTGAATATCTTAAGAAGAAAATGTTTGATATTAAGGGTGTGGAAATTCTTGTTCTTGATGAAGCAGACAGAATGCTGGACATGGGCTTTTATGATGATGTTGTAAGTATTTCCAAAGCAGCAAGCAGGAGAGAACAGACTTTTCTTTTTTCAGCAACTTTAGAGGGGGGGCTACTTTCAAAATTTGCTAATGAGGTACTGCAGAATCCTGTAGAAATTCATGTTGACTCACCTCGCTCTGAAAAGAAGAAGGTGGTACAGTATAAGATTTTTGCTGACAGTTTGGAACATAAGGTTGAACTTCTGAAATATCTTCTGAGAAGTGAAAAAATCGTAAAGCCGATTGTGTTCGTTAAGACTCGTGAACGCCTGCAGGAACTGGTTCAGGAATTGGATAAGGCGGAAATTAAGTTCGCCTATATCCGTGGAGAAATGGAGCAGGAAAAGCGTATAGCCGCCCTTGAAAGATTTGCTGGCGGATCAGTAAATATTCTGTTGGCAACAGATGTGGCAGCAAGAGGAATAGATGTATCTGACGTATCTCACGTGATTAACTTCGATATGCCGAGAAGTGCAGATATATATGTTCACAGAATAGGACGCACAGCAAGAGCAGGCAAGAAAGGGGTAGCTATTAATCTTGTAGAGGCTCATGATGTGCCTATTCTTGGCAAAATAGAGAGGTACACGGGAGAGAAGATAACCTTAAGAGTTATAGATGGTTTAAAGGCTCAGAATAAGCTTGCTGACTTCTCTAAAAAGAAGAAAAAGAAAGAAGATAAAGATGTTAAGTCTGACGAAAAAGAAAAACATATAAAGAAAAGAGCTAGAGATCTGAAGAATAAAGGCAAACCTAATTTCTATGAGAAAAAGAGGAAAAAGCTTTTGAGTCAGGGAATAACTGAGGAAGAAGCAGATAAGTTGCTGAATATCTCTTCTGCAAAGTAATTTAGGGGGAGAAGGAATCCGTTATGCAAGAGGCATAACGGATTTTTATTATCAGAAAAACAGTAAATCAGGAATCAGCAGTATCTTCTGACTGTTGAGAAGTTTTTCCGTACCAGTGGTAAAGCAGAACAGTAATTCCTGATATGTAGAAGGCCAGATATACGCATACAGCGATAAATGTAATTAAGATTACCATTACCATTTCTAATAATGAACCGTGGGCGACTCCAACACTTGGTAAAATCAGAATATAAGCACCCAGCACGGCTAATGTAAACATTAACCCCATAGTCCAGATAATAAGCTGGCTAAAAAAAACAAAGGGTTTTGATACCAGCAGATTGAGGCTATCGGTTACCGAATTTAACAGAGTGCTGTTATTTTTTGATGAAATCAACAGGGCGTTTGCAGTTATCAACCCCCATATGTTAAGAAAGCACAGCAGTCCAAACATTTCGTATATTAATACGCTTTTGCTGAAATTTTCAATACTGTGAAGAATGTACAGAATGAATAGCAGAGCAGGAAAAGACATGAAAATAAAGGATTTAACCTTTATCTTTATGTTTGTATAAACCAATGTCATTATTTCGGCAAAGGAAAGATTATCTCCCTCGATGTCATTAATGATCATCAGCATTATAAGACACAGAAAAATAGGAATGGTAAAGAAGTTTAAAATAAATACCGGCAGTGACAGTACTATGGCAACAGAGCACAGTAAAACTTTTAACAGAAGGAAAGGACGGGAAAGTAAAAAACTTATTCCTTGAAAAGGGGCCAGAAAGGCGGTTCTTAAATCTAGGTTACCGGGAGTTTCGATTTGTTTTAGAAAAATCATTTTTTATAAAATAGAACAGGTTAATTAACAAACTCGACATATTATACTTTATAGGTTGAAAATCGCCACCTTAATGTTAAATCCGTGAAAAATAATGGAGTTTTAGTGCATGGCACTTTTATACATTTTTTCATATTCTTCGGCTGAGTCAGACCAGTTATAACGTACATTCATTGCGTTTCTTCTGATTCGTAAAAACTCAAGGTGTTCCTGAAGGTAAAATATAAGTGCACGTCTTACGCAGTTAAGAAAGGCTTGAGGTTCAGCTTCTTTGAAAATAAAGCCTGTAGCCTCTAGAGGGTTTTCATCGTAGCAGATAACGGTATCTTTAAGTCCTCCTACAGCTCGTACAATAGGTAATGTACCATAGGCAAGGCTATACATCTGATTTAAGCCGCATGGCTCGTAAATGGAAGGCATGAGAAAAAAGTCTGAACCTGCTTCAACCATGTGCGCCAGTTTATTATCGTATACACTTTTGAATACAAATCTATCTGCGTATTTTTTTGTGTATTGATGAAGGATGTTTTCAAGTTCCGGTGCTCCTGTACCGACTATAATCAGCTGTATCTGATGCTGTAGCATTTCATCCAATACAGGGATTAAGAGATTTATGCCTTTCTGATCGGTAAGACGGCAAACCATTCCGAAAATAGGCTTATTGCATACCGGAAGATTTGTATATTCCTGAAGCAGAAATTTACATAGGCTTTTATCAACCATTGTGTCTGAATTGAAGTTAAACGGAATGTTTTTATCTATTGAAGGATCCCAGTCGGAATAGTCACAGCCATTTACTATTCCACACAGGTCATTAATTCTGTCCATATAATTCTGTGACATTCCGTGTCCGCCAAGAAAAGTTGTTAACTCTTCGGCGTAGCTCGGGCTTACGGCATTAATCTTATCAGCATAGAACACACCGCATTTAAGGAAGTTTATGTTGTTAAATCCCTGACTGACAGTTTCATTATTTACCTGCGATATTTCAGGTAACATCCATAGCTGACTTTTTTCAAAAACGCCCTGAAAAGCCCCGTTGTGAATAGTGATAACAGAACGAGTGTTTTTGAAAAAAGGAGAGTTCTGGTATTTTAAAGCAAGAATCATCGGTGTCAGTGCAGTATGCCAGTCATTACAGTGAACAATGTCAGGTACAAATTTGAGATATTCAGTAGTAAGTAGTGATGCCGCAGAGAAAAAGGCAAATCTTTCGCCATTATCGTAGTACGACTGATTGTTCTCTGCGTAAATGCTGTTTCTTGCAAAGTAGTGCTCATTTTCTATTAGCCAGACAGTTACTTTATTACAGAGTTTGGCCTGTCTAACTTTAAATTCAATACCAGTATTATTTTGAGGATTGGTTAAAGACAGATCTGCTATCACTGGATAATCAAAATAATTGGGTATACGGTTATAACAGGGCATCATGATTCGGACATCATGATTACGTTTGACAAGTTCCATCGGGAGGGCTTTGGCAACATCCGCCAACCCTCCTGTTTTAACGAAATCGCATAGCTCAGAAGTTAAAAACAGAACATTCATAATCTAATAACCAATTCTGGCACCTTTGAGTATGTGAAAATCTTTCTGTAAATAGAAAAACATCCTGAGAATTTTTTAAAGCAGTGACCTTCCGGTTACTGCTTTGGTGTTATTAATATTACCTGTTTGTTTTTATAAGTCAAGATTTATGTTTTATAAATAAAATAGTCAATTATTTCTATTGAAATTTAACTATTTTTATTAAAAAACAAAATAATTCCTAGACGGAAGTTTCAGCTTCCGTCTTTTGTTCATACCGGAAATCAGTCTGGTAATCGGCCTTCATACATTATCTGAAATTCACCGTAGATTACTCCCCAGTTTCTTAGAGGCATGGTCCATTTTTTGGTTGCTT
>NZ_FOXF01000117.1 GCF_900115655.1 Ruminobacter amylophilus
TGTCTTGATGAAACCAGCACAAGGATAGCTAGGTACATTAGATAATTTTTCAAAAGGGGCTTAACAAGGGTTTACACGGAATCGCGTTCACTCTCCAAAAGGCAGTATTTTGGATATTTTCGTCATTTCTGTTAATATTGCGAAAGGCAGTTCTGCATAGATTGAGAGCCGGCAAACCTTGCAGAAATGGGCATTTCTCGGCAATTCTTAAAATCAATAATGACAATTCGCATCTTATTCGTGTGCCACGGCAGGAGAATCTAGCTACCCTAGAAACTTTTCATAACGCCCATTAACCGGGACGTAACTTTTCTACACTTCGGGTATGCACTACCGACCGACTACTTCCCGTGGAGGTTAAATGATGAAGGTGTACAAAGGGGAGTGCCACACTGTAAATTGCCGAAACTCCCCCACTATTTAGCCTTTCTGATGATGAGGCTGAGTAGTCAAATGGTAGTCTGCCAATTGGAACCCCCCAATTAATTTTACAATTGCATATAAAGACTGTACCAAACTACGCATCATCTACATTATCTATACGATGACAATCATTTTCAGATATCCCCGTAAATGATAAATTCCACACAGTATTTACATAATTTTGGGCGTCTTCATCTCCTACAGCTTCACCATCATTTTCATATCGTAGGATAAAAGAGGCCAGCTTTATTTTCTCCTCTTTGGTAAAGTCATTTATTCTTTTTGCATCTAACTTTTTAATACACTTATATATATCGTTATCTTTTATATATTTATCATAGTTGTTTTCATTAAAAGACCATCCTGATTTGCCATTCACTAATTTACGACCGGCAAATTTACATATAAACTTCAGTTTTTGTACATCATTTGTAAAGACTGTGTTTGTTAGGTAGTTTTGAGCACTATTTGAATCTAAAATATTCCATAAACTAAAAGCTTTTATGAATAAATGAATATCGAGAAAATTCTTAGTTATACTACGTATTGCATTTATTTTGGGTGTGACATAAAATTCGTGTATTCCTGTTAAGTCTGTTAATATTAAAGACTTAATTGGAGTTATATGAATATGGCAAAAAAAGATATTAAGC
>NZ_FOXF01000018.1 GCF_900115655.1 Ruminobacter amylophilus
CTGCAGTTGTTTACCAGACTTCTGTAATGCTCAATTTCATTCGTCAGATTGCGCACGTGGCGCTCCAGGTTAAATCCTCTCATCAAAAATTCTTTAGCGTTCATTTGTTTTCTCCTAAATCTGCTTTAACCGCATCAATCAGTGCGTTCTGAGTTAATTCCTTTTTCGACAATGCCTTAAGCACTCGCTCGTCGATGGTTCCTTTGGCAATGATGTGTTGGATCACCACAGTGCCGGAGGTCTGTCCCTGTCTCCAGAGTCTGGCATTGGTCTGCTGATAGAGCTCCAAGGACCAGGTAAGACCGAACCATACCAGTGTCGAACCACCGGATTGCAGGTTAAGTCCGTGACCGGCAGAAGCAGGGTGGATCATGGCAACAGGGATCTTTCCGGCATTCCAGTCGGTGATGTCTTTCGAGGTTTTAATCTGCCGGACATCAAACCTTTTTCTGATCCTTTCTAGGTCGTGCTTAAACCAGTAGGCCACCAGAAGGGGATTGCCGTTGGCTGACTCGATGATGTCTTCCAGGGCATCAAGCTTGCGGTCATGGAATTCCACGATGTTTTTGGTATCGTCGTAAATTGCACCGTTGGCAAGCTGACTGAGTTTATTGGTGAGGGCTGCGGCGTTGGGAACGGTGATTTCCTCATCGGAAAGAGTCATCACCAGCTCAGACTTAAGCCTCTCGTACTGCTTTCGTTCATCATCTGACAGCACCACCTCGTACTGGGTTGAAATCAGTTCAGGCATTGTGAGGTGGTCGGTGCACTTCATGGAGATGGTGATATCCGAGATGCGGCGGTAAATTTCCTCTTCAGCTCCTTCCCTCGGCTTGTAGGAAAACACCTGCTGGGCGTTCCTCTTGTCGGGCATGAAGTAGCATTCTCTGTATCTCGTGATGAACTTTCCCAGGCGTTCGCCCATATCAAGCAGTCTGAACTCTGACCATAGGTCCATCAGACCGTTTGATGAAGGAGTACCGGTAAGACCTACGATGCGCTTAACCTTTGGACGTACCTTCATCAGAGCTTTGAATCGTTTGGCGGTGTGGTTTTTGAAGGAAGACAGCTCATCGATAACAACCATGTCAAAATCAAAGTTTCCACTTTCCACCAGCCAGTCCACGTTCTCACGGTTGATAATGGTGATATCGGCATTCTTTGCAAGTGCCGCTTTGCGTTCTGCCAGAGTACCGACAGCCACGGCATAGGTGAGGTGCCTGAGATGTTCCCATTTGCTGATTTCCATAGGCCATGAGTCTCTGGCTACTCGTAAGGGACCGATGATCAGTGCTTTGCTGATCTCGAAGGAATCGAACATAAGTTCAGAGATTGCCGTCAGAGAAATTATCGTCTTACCCATGCCAAGCCCAAGAAGAACCGCTGCCACATGGTGTTCTTCGATGTAGTTAATGGCATAAGCCTGATAATCATGGGGTTTGAAGTTCATTCAGCATTCCTCCTATCTGTTCAATTCCGTCAATCACGTACACTCTGAAACCCAACCGCCTTAACATCTCATGCCTTGCCACCTGCAATGCTCTCGGATGCATCCCGGGGGCTTTGAGTTCAGCGAAGGCAAACACACCATTGGGAAGCAGCACCAGGCGATCAGGCATTCCGGCATAACCGGGAGACACGAACTTCGGTGCGATGCCTCCTCTGGCCTTCACGGCAGTTACCAGTTTCCTCTCGATAAATTTCTCGTTCACAGTAATTCCTCCACCGGATCTGCCAAATCGAAAGCCACATAAACTGCAGAATAGAAATCACGAATGGGGCGACCTTTGTACCGGGAGATTGATTTCTCATTGCACCTTACGTAGTGCCTGTTTCCGGGATAAACCGAGATCCATATTCTTTGGCCCCTGTGCATTCTGGTGTAAGTGCGGAGAGCACCCATTGGAGCTGTCTCCTTCCATTCCCCGGCAACGAAATTCTTTCTGCGTTTGGCTCGATTCTTCATCTGACGCTCACGCTCCTTCGCAGCCAGAATATCGCCCTGCATAACGCCGGCACAGATACATCCGACACAAACCTCTTCGAAATAAAGGTCGTGATCCATCACATGGATAAATCGAACCTTATTGCAATCGCACAGCTCACATGTTGCCAGTGGAGCATCCTCGTTATCCTCGCGTACATCGATGATTTTCTTGCAGAACCATCCGTCTAATGGTGCTCGCCATTCTTTCAGTCTTTTCTGGCATTTTGCGAGATAAAACTCGCTGTAATTTTCTTCCAATTTTTTCTCCGTCAAGAGGGGCGCGGATTGCTGTTCCGCACCCCGGTTTTATGGCTCTGTGCAAGGTGTCGCAATGTGTTCTATAAAACTCCTCTATATATAAATTTTTCTCTTTAATTTTCCCCTAAGGGACTTTCTATATAACAGATTGCTACACCTTGCAAAGCCTTGATTTATAAGGGTTTTAACTTTTTGGGTACAAAGTGTCGCAAGGTATAGCAATGTGTATCACTTGATGACTTTTTAACCAAAAGTCACTTTGCGAACACACCTTGCTACACTTTGCTACAGGTGGTCGTTAATTCAGGAAATCTCCGCTCAGACGCAGCCCTTTGATGAACCTTTTTCGCTCAAACATGATGCGTTCAAACCCTGCTCTCTCGAGTGCTGAATAGAAGTCTCCCGTATTGCGGACATACTCCCCGGTTTCAAGACAATATGTCCGGTATCCCTGATATAGCTCAGATGAACTTACCCGGAACTCTTCGCCCACCTCGCATTTGTCCTCAAGGAAGTGGCCGAACCAGTTGTTCTGCTCGCGGTATGCCTCAATGGCCTGTCGGACGCATGGGGGAACGGGAACCTTGAAGTCGAGCTCGATTGCCTTCCTCGCACCCTCGATAAGCCACGCCAGAATTGCCTCACCGGCATTTTCGAAGAGATATTTGGCATAGTTTTTCCTGTCTCCCTCGCCCTCAATTTTGGCGTTGAACGGGATAACGATAAGTCTTCGCCAGATACCGTCATCAGAGGCACTCACCCTCGGCAGGTGATTGGTATAGAGCACCAGGGTGTGGCATGGATTGAAGGAGAAAGGATCTTTGTATTTCTTTTCCGCGAAGATCTTGTCAGTGGAACAGAGCTGCTTTACCACAGAGTCATTAAGCCTTGCGCCTTCCTGCATCTCCGAGGCAATAAGGAGACGCTTTCCCTTGGCCTCTGCAAGCTCCGGCTTGATATTCCTGTGGCATCCCGTGGTGAGAGCATCTGCTGAGATATTGCCGCTGTAGGAGCCCAGCACCATGGCTATGACATTCCAGAAGGTAGATTTGCCGTTACGTCCGATACCGAGAGCAATAAACAGCGCCTCCACCAGTACCATGCCGATGATGGCGATACCGCAGTTAATTTGAACGTACTCAATCAGTAATCTGTCTCGACAGAAAAACAGATTAAGGGCATCGTTCCAGAGTTTGTCTCCTTTAGTGCCGGGAGACACAGCGGTCATTTTGGTAATGAAGTCATCCGGTGAGTGTTCTCTTGCGCCTTTTAGTCCCTTGCGCAGGTCGTATGTGGCTGTCGGCGTACACAGAACATAAGGATCTGAGTCCAGCTCGTTTGGTGATATTTCCAGCTTCGGCCGGGCTTCCTTAAGTACCGCGGTTACATTCTTGGATTCACGGCAGCGCATGGTAAAAGCACGGTATGTGTTTGCGGCGTTTAAGGCTTCAAGAGCTTCTGTCTGCTCATCGTTCATCAGACTGGCGGCTTTCTTTTTGGAACTTGCTGTATCAAGTATTTCCTGAGCGCCGCATTCATCCATGTGGACAAGAGCCTTCATGATTTCCACATTGGCTTCTTCAAGCTGTCGCCGGGTGAGTTCATGAGCCACTGCCTGGGCTCCGGATTCGGTTTCCTTCCAGTGGTTATCCACATAGCGGATATAGTGAGTGGCAGGAGAGTACCGGAGTTCATTCCCGAAAATCTTGGCCAGCACCTCAGCCTGCCCAACATCGGAGTAATCTTCCGGCTTGTAGCTGACCTCGGTGTTGTAGGTTTCCGGATCAACATAACCCTCCTGTTTCTGCAACCCAGCAAAAAACCTCTGAGCGCTATGCCAGATTGTCTGAAGCTCTTCATCAGGAAGTGGCGGACTGCATTTGGCTGCTTCATCCATAAAGCACTGGTAGGCCTTGTCTGTATCTCCGAACTTCTTGATGATCTTTCCGGCATACTGGCTCATGGTGTTGTTGCGGCTGCCTTCCTGAATTACCCGGCTGCCATACTGCCCCTGATTAAGATCCTTATCGAACGGCGCCGCATCCTGCAGAAATTCCGTAAGGTTCATAAAGCCTTTATGGAATTCTACCTTCGGATCTGATGTGCCGTAGAAGAACCGGGCGGCATCAAGGGCGTTGGTGTCGAAATAAGGAAAGATTCCGTTCACCACGGTTTTCAGATTCGCGTATGCGGCATGGTCGGTCATGCGCTCAATCGGAAACAGAATATGGAATCTTGGCCGTGCAGACTTGTTGTCCTTCACTCTGTTATGGTGCTGACTGTAATGAACGAAAAAGGTAACATTCGGAAATGCCTGTGCCACATCATCCGGGGTAATCCAGTCAGCCTGATTCTCGGAGTGGTCGTTGTCGCAGTCCACCGGCAGGCAGTCGCTGCTTATGAAATTATCCTTGCTGCGGTAGTTTCCCTTGTACTCGGCGCATACATAGTCACGGATTACTGCCGAAAGCAGAGTCTTCTCATCGGTTACCTCGACGTGGTTCGGATACAGACAGTTCCATTTGATGCCGATAACATTGGCACGGTAAAGGTTGATCATTGCCATCAGTCCACAACCTCCGCTGATTCTTCTTCCAGAACCTTAACCACGAACTTCAGTGCTCTGATGATGGTTTCAAGCTCGCAGTCACCACCAAGAATGAACTCAGCACTTTCAGTGTTGTTGCTGTAAGGCCTGCGGGAGGTCTTAACAAACATGTCGGTATTACCGATGTCGGTGATGCGGAAATAGGTACGGCTGCCGTGTTCTGCATTGCCGCCCTTAAAGCCGTTGGTGCCGGCTTCGACCTCCAGCATATTTGCACCGGTTATCTCCCGAGTGAAGGTGGTAATCCTGGTTCCGTCCGGCAGAACTTTCTGTTTTTCTTTGATTTCAAACATAAAAAACTCCTGAAAATAGGTTAAGAAACACGAAGACTTTTATAGGCCTTCACTTACTACTGGACATGAGCGGGCGTTTTGAGCGGATTTATTTTCAGAAAATTTGTTGAAAGGTTAAGAAGTGAGCAAATATAGAAGACTGAGTGATTGGAAGAAAAGTTAACCCGGTAGCTCAACTAAGTTACCAGCAAAGTAGAACATCAATATTTTTTGATCATTTGTGGATAATTTATGCTTTTATTCTTATCAAAAAGTAAGATATTGACAGTTGACGATTGAATCGTGTGTGGGATAATAACGGTGATAGAGCCTTTCTGCGCTTCAATCATTTTATGAATAGCGGACCGGTGAAAGGCCTTTTTCACATGTGAATAGTCAGACTCGGGGGAACAGGATGTTGAAGTCTATAGGTATTGGAGCGGAATTGTTCCACGAATTAATTGAGAGCAACAGTTACTATGTTGACAAAACCAAATTCATAAAAACAATTTTTGAAGAAAATACCTCAAAGGTCATGCTCATAACCAGGCCAAGACGTTTTGGTAAAACACTCACCATGTCCACCTTCTATGATTTTCTGGCTCTTGATCCTAAAAATCCCGGTGACGCATACCGTCAGGAAAAATGGTTTGCAGGAACTGAAATCTTTGATGATAAAGAGTTTTGCGCTAAATACATGGGAAAATTCCCGGTAATATTTGTGTCGTTTAAAACCATTGTTCATCAGAATTTTAATGATGCATATAATCAGTTTGCTACTCTGATATACAAATTGGCACTGCAGTTTGAGTATCTTGCTACCAGTAAGGAATTATCCGATAAACAGAAGGAACAGTATGCCAATTTGATTAATTACGAAAAGCTTGCAGATAGAACCGATAAATCTTTTCTGACCGGCTCTCTTCAGACGCTTTCCTGTCTTCTCGAAGCACATCATAAGATAAAACCTGTACTGCTGATTGACGAATATGATGTTCCTATTGCAAAAGCAGCTCATCATGGCTATTACGACGAAATGATAAATCTTATCAGTCCTTTTTATAACGATACTTTAAAAACAAATTCGTATCTCGGTAGAGCTGTACTCACTGGATGTTTAAGAGCCGCCAAGGAGAGTATTTTTACCGGACTGAATAATCTTATGGTCTGCTCGGTTCTTGATTCCGGAGATGCTGATATATCAACCGGAATAGGCTTCACAAAAGAAGAAACACAGGAAGTTCTCGCATACTACGGACTTTCAGGCTATTACGAAGAGGTAAGAAGCAATTACGACGGGTATCATTTTGGAACAACTCATATGTACTGCCCATGGGATGTAATGAACTTCTGTAATGATAACTACAGAAAACTGAGTCAAGACAGAAATCTCATTCAGGCTCGCAACTACTGGATAAACACCAGCGGTAACGACGTTATCGAAGAATTTATGGGGTTCATAGAGCCGGATGACGTTGATAAGATGCAAAACCTTCTGGATGGTGAATTCATTATTGCAGAAGTGAGAGCTGCGCTGTGCTACGGAGATTTAGAGAACCATGACATAAATGATTTCTGGACTCTGCTACTTTATACCGGCTACCTTACATTTGATCTTCAGTACAGATCTTCTAATAAAAATGAGTACAGATTGTATATCCCGAATGAGGAAATTAAGGATTGCTTTAAATCCAAAATCATGGATTTCTATAAAAATGATCATGTTATGAAGAACAGCACCGGTAATCTGATAAAAGGATTATTCACAGGGGATGCTGGAGTTGTTGAAGACAACCTTAACGAGCTATTGGCTAAGTATGTATCCATCAGAGACTTCTCCGTCAATGCTCCGAAGGAAAACTATTACCACGGCTTCATGAACGGACTATTGGCCAACGGCACATCTCTCATTGAAGAGCAGAAATCTAATTTTGAGTCAGGAAACGGCTATATTGATTTGATAATAAAGTCTTTAAAGAACAGAGGCGTTATTGTAATTCTGGAATTAAAGCAGACTTCTGATGAGAATGAAGATAAGTTTTTGATAGCAGAGGATGCTGTCGAGCAGATAATCAAAAAGAAATATGCTGACCCGTACATCAGAAGAAACGATATTAAAGCTGTTCATTCATACGGTATCTGTTTCTGCAAAAAGGAATGTACCGTTGTTGGCAAAAAACTGAAATAAAATTTGCAAAGAGAGAGGTTTGATTACATGAATAAACAGGAACTTATTGAAATAATCGCTGAAAAGAGTCATACGACCAAGTCAGATAGCAAAAAGATGCTTGATGCCTTTTTAGAAACAGTAACTGAAACATTAGCCCAAGGTGACAGTGTTCAGCTCGTTGGTTTCGGAACTTTTAAGACTTCTGAAAGGAATGCTCGCAGCGGTCGTAACCCTCGTACCGGTGAGGCTGTTGAAATCCCGGCAAAGAGAGTACCTTCATTTACTGCAGGCAATACGTTAAAAGAAGCTGTGCAGTCAGACAAGTAATCACATATTCCTTAATGCGGGAGCTGTGCTTAATTCCAAATAACTTGATCGGTGCTGACCGACTAAGTCACCGACCAAGATACCGTTCAAGTTAAGGCGCTAATCCTTTTTGTAGTAGGGCGATGTGTAACCGCTGGCGGTAAGGATTAAGCCTTCAGCCCATGGCGGAGTTCTTCCCATCTGTTCACAAAGAGCATCCAGACTTACGCGTGGATCTGCCTCGATGACCACTTCATCATGTATGTGCATAACTATGCTGCAGTTCCGTAAAGTCTTCATGGCAAAACACAGAATGTCTCTGGCTGTTGCCTGGACGATGTTTTCCACGAACTTGGGACCGTAGGATTCGAGACGTTCCCACTTTTTGGTAGCACCGATGCCTTCATAGGTAATGCTTTCACCGCCGAACTGGTTCATGCCGATACGAGGTTTAACGTAGGCGAGCTTTCTGCCGGAGGGCAGGGTGATAAACAGCATGCCGCTTTTGAACGAGAAAGTGATGCCGTGAGTTTCGGTGGTGGTTCTTTTATTCACTGCTTCCATAACTGCGTTATCCACAGCCCACCAGAATTTCACAATATTTGGATTGGCGTTTCTCCAGGCGTTGACGAGGGGCTGTAACTCCTCCTCCTTAAGCCCCATCTCAAGTGCTCCCATGGCCTTTAATGCGCCCATCCCCCCGCCGTAACCAAGGGCCAGTTCCGCTATTTTCCCTTTTTGCCTCAGATGACCATTGATACCATGCTTTTCCACCGGAACCTTAAACATCTGACTGGCACTGGCGCAATAGATATCACCGCCTTTACGGAATACCTCAGACCGCCATTTTTCACCAGCAAACCACGCAATCACTCTGGCCTCAATGGCTGAAAAGTCCGCTACATAAAAGAGCTTTCCCTTCGGAGGCACAAAGGCTGTTCTTACGAGCTGGGAGAGCGTATCCGGCACATCATCGTAGAGCATAGATACAGCGTCATAGTCTCCGGTTTTGATAAGCGCACGAGCCTGATCTAAATCGCTCATGCTGTTACGGGCAAGATTCTGCAACTGAATGATTTTGCTTGAGAACCGCCCGGTGCGATTGGCACCGTAGAAGCTGAAAAGTCCCCTGGCTCTGCCGTCGGCACATACAGCATTCTGCATAGCCTGGTACTTTCTCACTGATGACTTGGCAAGCTGCTGCCGGAGTGTCAGCACTCTGATGAGTTCCGGCGTGGCATTCTTCATAAGTTCAGCCACGGCTTTCTTATCAAGGCTTTCAGTCATAAGACCGTTATTTGCCAGCCAGTCCTTCATCTGCTGGACTGAGTTGGGATTTTCAAGCTGAGTAAATTCCCTCATGGCACTTATGAGCTCATTTCGCGAGCGTTCATCAATGGCAATCGCCTGACGTACCAATTCCATGTCGATTTTTACGCCGCGGTCGTTAATCTCCTGGTCGAGGTGGTATTCCTCCCAGACGAAGTCCGGTACCGGGAACTTACTCAGTCTCTGCTGTATTCCCATTTCGGTTTCCACGTCCCGGATGTTGTAGTGTTTGAACATTTCCCACTTGTCGGGAGCATGGCAGGGGAGATTTCTGGTTCTGCCACTGTTTGCCTGAGTAGGGGAGCACGGCTTGCAGAAATAGCGTATAAGCTCCTTTCCTTCCGTGAGTTTCTGCTTATCGAGGCCCAGTACCGCACCGGCTCCTTCGAGTGAAAACGGCAGTCCCAGAGTTGCCGCCCACACCATGTCGCACCGCCAGCCTTCGGGATTGAGGTAACCGGTTAGTAAGCCTAAGTCGCGCAAGTATCTGGACAGACATACACGCTCAAAGTTTGCATGCCACGCCCATTTGATGACGCTGTCATCGGTCACGGCCTTGATGATTTCCCTGGGAAGTTTTTCTCCGGAGGCGAGATCAGCAAGCTGTACCTCACCACCATCTACACTGTAGGCAAAGAGCAGAATTTCAAAATCGGGAGCCTCGCAGTAGCGGTAGACTCCGCATTTCCTTAAGTCCTCACTGCTGTATGTTTCGAGATCACAAGATAGTGTTTCCATAAAATTCTCCTGTCAAAAAAGGGCAGCAGACAAAACCACTACCCTTACTAAATCGTTACAAGTTATCTGGTGCTACCAGACACGACGCTTTCTGCGTTTCAGGAACTCGGTAAAGAGAAATCCGAGGAACTCAAACAGGATTGCTGCCACTACGCCGGTAAACAAACCGGAGCCAAAGCCCATCAGAAAGATTTCACCTGAATCCATGATGCCTCCTAACCTAAAAAGTCTTCATCTTCTTCAGTGGCAAAATCGCTCTCGGCGCTCGCTCTTCCGCCTAACGGCTCACCGTCCTTAATCTTCTGCAGATTGTTAAGACCGCAGGCAATACCCTTATTGCCGTTGGCATTGAATGCATAGAAACTGATGGAGGCTCTGCCGTAACAGCCGGAGTAGACTTCAGACTTGTCGAGGATTTCATTCCTGTTGGCGTCCACCACACCGGGAGCAGTGGTAGAGTTAGCATTGACGAAATACGCATTGGCGTAAGCAGAATCATCCGGACGTTCCAAATCACCGTCACGAAGCGGAGTTCTGAGAGTGCTGAGCGCAGGTACGGACTTGGCGTTACCCTTGAGCTTGGACTGACCGTCACGGTAAGCCTCTTCAATGGCAGCCTTGATCTTGCCAACGGTTACGGTGTCAGACTTTGGGATGATGAGAGACACACTGAACTTAGGCTTGCCGCCTTCCATAGCTTTTGGTTCCCATACGTTGGCATAGGACCATCTGGTGTTTACACCTGTAATTACTTTTGTAGCCATAATTTATTCTTCCTTAAAATCTAAAGTTGCACTTGAAACCGCCGGTCTTTTATCGCTCTCCGGTACGAGCGTTGGTTTGCCTTTCGACTTGGCAATAAGTCCTGAAAGAAGTTCGTCAAACTTTGCCTTTCCGAGAAGTTTCTGCATGGCGGTGATGCCTATGAGTTTCTTCTCGAACGGATCGAACCCTGCCTCGCATACAGCCTTGATTACCTTGTCCTCGCTGGTGAATTTTCTAACTGAACGTCCTTCCACGAGCTTCCATCCGTGCCATTCCTTACCGCCAATGGCCTGCTTCAAGGCATATTCCTTGATGTCATTTGCCCATGCGGTAAGTTCATCAACCTGGGAAAGGATCACTTCGATTTCAATGTCCTCAAGTAGATCTGGAAGTTTGAAATCATGCTTTGCCAGTAGAAGGTTGGCTTCGGCTCTGGCACGGCAGGCGTGTTTGGCTTTACAGAATCCGCACCATTCACCGGCACAGAATTTTCCTTCACCGGCAAATGCCAGAGAGGCAATAGGCTTCAGTGTGTTTTCAGCCCACTGGAGGAGTTCATCACGGGAAATCTCCCAGGTGCTGATGTTCTCCCGGCGGGGCTGGTAGATGGTCATGCTGATCTTTTCGATGTCGTAAAGAACATCGAAGATTTCCAGCGCACCAAGGGCATAGCACTTCATCTGCGGATTGTTTTCAGCCTCGACAAGAACACCGAGACCGTGCTTGTAATCAACAATTCGGAGTGTTCCATCGGATACAATGATGCAGTCAGCCGTGCCAAATCCTTCTGGTACCCATTGCGAGAAATCAACTCTCTGCTCAATGAGCACCTTCGGATCTGAGCAGGACTTGGCAGCCTCGTTTACCAGCTCCAGAACAAAGGAGGCATAGCCGGAGGAGCATTCATCCATCTCCTCGCTGTAACGGGAAAGTTCGGGCGTAGGATCAGTAGCATCCATGCCAAGGGCTGTTTTCAGCTTGAACTCGCAGAGCTCATGGGCTTCTGTTCCTTCAGCCGCATACTCGCTGGCTCCGTCCCCGGGAAACTGCTCACAGAGGCGAACTGACGGCGGGCACATCAGCCAGCGGTGCGATGCCGAGGCTGACAGGATTGCGTGGGAATCAGGCATTCTTAAGTTCCTCCGCATCTTTAAGAATCGCAGCGTAGTGCTCCGGGGCAAGAGCAGAAAGCTTTGAAGCACCGTACTTTTCAAGCAGAGCCTTAACGCCTTCACGGTTCCCAGCACGGGCAATGTCAGCCAGAATTCCGCGAACATCCTCAAAGGATAATTTCGGGGTTTCCGGTTCAGCCTTTGCTGCCGGAACAACTGCATCGGTCGACGGTGCGGATTCAGTTTCCTGAGACTGGTTTTCAGTAGCAGGTGCAGAATCCTTGGCATTCAGATCTTCCAGAAAATCGGCAATGTTATTCAAAGCGACTGCCGCATGCCGCAGTGCGACGATGCTCGAAGCCATGTCTTTTGTGTTGTTCATAGGTAGTATTTCCTTTCTTTGAGTTACGTAATTCAGCAAGAAGCTCAAGGTTTCTTGCCATCTTTGCGGATACATGAGAGATAGCCGTGAGTACGGCAATCAGCTCATGGCTTTTCCCGCGGGAATCGAAGTAAGACTTGTTCATTTGAGAACCTCCTTAATTTGTGAAAAAATCAGCCTTACACTTACTACTGGACATGAGCGGGCGTTTTGAGCGGAAATATTTTTAAATTTTTTATTACTTGTTTATTTCGTAATCAAAACGCCTTGCTCAGGCATCGCCACTATGGGAAAAAGCCTTTATGAAAGGGGGAACTACCTGTTGAGATTATGCAGCTCGGTTCGGATCTTCTTCATGTGATCTGCAAAGGTTCGCTGTTTGCGTCCCAGTGTTTCCGCAATTTTCCTGTCGGATAATCCTTCCTCCAGCAATTCAATGATGAGATCAGCCTCCGGTTCAAGTTCTCGGAATCTGGCAACCAGTAGTTTCAGCATTTGGTCGCATGCCATAAGTTCATCCATCAGCGGTTTCTCATCTGATAATTCTGTATCTGTCAGTTCATCAATAGACTCCTCATTTCCTACGGTGTGATAGGAACAGTCAGAACAGTAGCCATTACATGTCCACAGGTAGTTGGCTGGGCATCTGCATCGGCCATGTCTCTGTTCCCGCTTAATGGTTGCCCAGATTTCAGGATAGATTGCCTGGTACTGTTCCTCGGTAATCTCAACGAGCTTAACTTTCTTGGGATCGGTTGAGCTGCGAAGAGGGTAATAACGTTTTTTATTTGCCATTTAGGCTTCTCCAGTTCGGAAAAACCGAAGCGGAGTAGCCCTTCACGGCTCGTTGTCACTGTGTGCATTAGGTCACCTCGGGGAATACCCCGTTCGGTAGGTGACCAGTGGTGCATGACACTGGACGGTTAAAATAAATTCGCCTGTTTCAGCCATGCACTCATCAATTTGCAACTTGATGAGCTTACGCAGGCGAGGTTAAAAATCTGTATCCAGATCTGAAAAGACGCAGAACACGTAACATCCAACAGCCGTGTTGCATGTTTCGTAAATAAAGCCTTTGTCTTTGGTAAAAAAAGCAATCCCCCTAACAAGTAGCCAGGGGGATTGGTGAAATCTGACGTTCGGTCAAGATTCATACGAAAAAAGCAGGCATCTTTTGCGGTGTCTGCTTGGATAAATACGAGTAATTATGTGATCTGGATAACAAAATTACAGAACGTGGATTTTACAGAGGAAAAGGCTTTCTTTCCATAAAATTGTTATGAAGTAGTGTCTAATCGGCGATTATTTAGTAGGGGATGGAGCAATTTTTGTGCGTATGGTTGACAATTGTACAAAGTATGTCGCAGATTTGGTCAAGAGGTGAGCGGGGGAGTAGAATTTTTTCAGAAAATATATGCGAGATATTGATTTCTCTCAAGGTTTTATTCCTGACACATATATGCTTCGGAGAAGATTTTGTTAGCCATTTCAAACACCAGTATTATTGCAACAATCCGAACTACAAGGTAAAGCGGAACAATCGGTGGTAAGAGCCTACTACAAACGGAAAAGATTGAGGAATATGAGTAATTAATGTATCGTGGTATTTTCATAAGTATTTGAAAAATTCATGTTTTCGTGATATGTTGTTTTGGTACATCGTTACGGAGGGCGTGCTATGGCCGTAAGCTACAAAAAATTATTTCATATGCTGATAGACAGAAATATGACGGTTGCGGAGCTTCAGAAAAAGGCAGGATACAGCGCCAATATTTCAACGAGGATGCGAAGGGATGAGTACGTGTCCCTTGATTCGATTGAAAGAATCTGCCTTGTGCTAGATTGTAAGGTAGACGATATTGTGGAGTTTATTCCCAGGAAAGAATGTATCAAGGAGGATAAGTGTGAACGTTAATGCGTCGATAGATATTTCTGAAAATGAGATACTTAAATACGGAGAATCACTATTCAATGTTCTCCTTTGCGACAGAACAACACACCGCAATATTATTTGGGGAACGTCTGACTACGAGGAATATGGAGTAGAATACCGGGCTCAGTTCCCAATCAATATTCATTTAATTACTGGCAAAAATAATAACATCATACAACCTCGAATTTATAAGGAAAAGACCAGTCAACTTGGGCGCACTAAATCGAAGGCTGAAGTATTTACTCCTTCATGGGTGTGCAATGAACAAAATAACCTTATTGATGCGGCATGGTTTGGCAGAGAAGGTGTTTTTAACGTTCAAACCTACAAGCATTGGACAGTAACAACGCAACCTATTGAGTTCTCAACAAGAAGAGGAAAACGTTGGACTGATTATGTGGATGCAAAGCGATTGGAAATCACATGTGGCGAAGCACCGTACCTTGTTAGCAGGTATGATACCGTAACCGGGGAAGCAATTCCTCTCGGCAGTCGTATTGGGCTTCTTGATCGAAAAATTCGTGTTGTGTCAGAAAACGCAAATACATATGATGAGTGGATGAAATGGGTAAAAAGAGCCTTTGAAAGCATTTATGGTTTTGAGTATCAGGGGGACAATCTGCTTCTTGCTCGTGAAAATCTGCTTTTTACATTCATTGATTATTATAGGAATAAATTTGGTAAAGATCCGTCTTGTGAAGAATTGAAGCCAATTGCCTATGTTATCTCATGGAATATCTGGCAGATGGATGGCTTAAAAAATACAGTCCCTTTTTCTACTGTTACTGAGCGATATCAGCAGATGGATATATTTGATCTTTTTGATGGGGTTGAGCCTGAACCATGCTTTTGCAAAATTCGTGATTGGAGAATGAACCAAACGGTGACATTTAATTCGTTAGTTAATAAGAGGTGAACCGAGCTATATGATAAATTGTGATAATAAAAAGCTTCTCGATGAACTAATTGTTGGTCGGGTCAAGCCACATATATACGCATTCACTACGAACACAATACCTAACTATTTAAAAGTTGGTGATACCTACCGACCTGTTGCTGTGCGCTTACGTGAATGGATGCAGCATTTTCCGAAGCTTAGAAAAGAGTTTGAAGATTTGGCAATTATCGGAGATGATATTTTTTTTAGAGATTATTCTGTCCATCAGTATTTTGAGCAAGATTTAGGAAAGCATAGACTGGAACGTGGTGAATTTCCGGGAGAATACTATTCAAATGAATTTTTTGCAGATGTAAGCCCTGAACAGATCTCTGAAGCTATTTCGGATATAAAAGAAAACTATGAGCAGAACACGGGAAAATACAAGTATTATGATGCGACAAGCCAATTGCCGGAGGTTTTCACATATGTATCTTCAGGAATGTGGAATATTCGTCCGAATCAGCAGGCAACAATTGATAATTTTGTCAGAGCCGTAGACAGTGGGCATACCAATTTGCTGATGTATGCAGTCATGCGTTTTGGCAAGTCATTTACTTCCCTTTGTTGCGCCAAAGCAAAGGGGTATAAACTGGTGCTTGTAGTATCTGCTAAAGCGGATGTACGTGAAGAATGGAAGAAAAACGTCCAGAGTGCCGAAAACTTCAATAAAGACTATGTTTTCATATCGAGCGATGATCTTGTTAGAGATGAATCTATTATCAGGACCAATCTTACAGAAGGCAAAGGCGCAGTAGTATTTCTTACGCTCCAAGATCTACAAGGCGATAATATCAAGGATAAACACAAAGAGGTATTTGGTAGTCAAATAGATCTGCTTATCGTGGATGAAACCCACTATGGTGCAAGAGCAGAAAGCTATGGAAAGATTTTGCGTGGCGTAAACTACGAAAAAGATGTCAAGGAAAAACATGCTGAAGATGATTTTGTTGAGGCTGATGCTGCTGAAGAACAACTGAAATCTCTTAATGTAAAAATCACACTTCATTTATCCGGAACACCATATCGCATTCTTATGGGGAGTGAATTTTCCAAAGATGCCATCATTGCGTTTTATCAGTTCTCCGATATCGTAAAAGATAAGGAAGAATGGGACAAAGAATACCTTTTGAATGATACCAGCGATGTTAAGGAGTGGGAGAATCCGTATTATGGGTTTCCTCAAATGGTTCGTTTTGCTTTTGTGCCAAGCAAATCTGCACTTGCCCTTTTGGAAAAGTTAAAAAATAGTGGTACTACATATGCGTTTTCTGCGTTATTGAAACCGCAGTCCGTTAAAAAAGATATTGAACATTCTCTTCATAAGAAATTTGTGTATGAAACAGAAGTTCTTGAACTCTTTGAAGCCATTGATGGTAGCAAAGAGGATGAGGGGGTACTCTCTTTCCTTGATTACGATAAAATCAAAGACGGAAAGATGTGTGAACATATAGTATGCGTCTTGCCGTACTGCGCCTCCTGTGATGCCTTGCAGCAGTTGATTGAGGATAATGCATCTAAATTCAGAAATCTGAATAACTATACAATTATCAATATTTCCGGTGTGGATAGCCCGAATGAATATCGTGATATTAAAGCTGTCAAAGAAAAAATAAAACAGTGTGCCATCGAGGGTAAGAAAACTCTTACGCTCACTGTCAATCGTATGCTTACAGGGTCTACGGTTGAACAGTGGGACACAATGATTTTTCTGAAGGACACTGCGTCTCCGCAGGAATACGATCAGGCAATTTTTCGCCTGCAAAATCAGTATATCCGTGAATACATCGGGGAGAACGGGGATGTCATCAAATTCAATATGAAGCCACAGACACTTCTTGTGGATTTTGATCCGCATAGAATGTTTGTTATGCAGGAGCAGAAGTCGCAGATATACAATGCGAACACAGATGCCTCTGGAAACGAGCATCTGAAAGAGCGCCTTGTTGATGAATTAAGGATATCTCCGATTATCACACTTAATAATAATCGCATTGAACAAGTAAAGGCAACAGACATTCTTGCTGCAATCAGCGAATATTCTAGTAACCGTGGTGTTCTTGATGAAACGAGAGATATTCCGGTTGATATGTCTTTGCTTGATTTAGATGCCATAAAAGCAGAGATTGAACGTCAAGCGGAACTAGGTTCTCGAAAAGGTTTATACGTTGAGGCACATCTTGGCGAAGGCACAGACATGGACTCGGAAGATGACGATAACGGAAATGACGGTGATGGTTCTGATGGTACTAACGACAGTGGAACAGACGGTGATTCTTCTTCTGGGATTGAAATAGAACCGAAAGATGATATCAAAAAACTGGAGAACAAGTTTAGAACTTACTATTCAAGGATTTTGTTCTTCTCTTTCCTAACGAAGGATAAAGTTACATCTCTTGACGATGTTATTCGTTGTCTTGATATCAAGGAAAATTTACGCATTGCATCCAATCTGAATATTAGTAAGAACATCCTTGAGCTTATGCATAGGCACATGAATATCTTCATGCTACGACAGCTGGACTACAAGATTCAGAACATTAATACCCTTGCACACGATGAAGATGTTGAGCCAATGCAGAGATCCGCAGTTGCAATCAGAAAGTTCGGCAGGATATCTGATTCCGAGATAACCACACCGGAGAACGTGGCAATAGATATGATTAATCTTATTCCGGATAATTGCTTCTATGCACTCAGAGATGGTGATGATAACCGTATTTTAGATATGTCCAGTAAAATGGGAGAATTCGCCGTTGCCATCTTGAAACGTTGCGAGAATTTAGGCATTCCTCTCGATAAAGTAAAGGATAAGATACTATCAATACCTACATCATCAATTGCCTACGAGTTTACGCGGAAAGTCTATGAGGTTTTAGGGCTTGACTTATCTGGCATAGCGGTGCAATTTAACAGTTATGATTTATTAAAGATTAAGGAAGTGAAAGAAGATGGTTCAGAGAGTGATAAGCTTGATTTTGAGAAAATAAAAAATCTGCTCTCGCAGAACAAAACTTTTGCTGATGTCGATCTGAAGGATGATGTGAGTGATGCAACGGAGGTGAGAAAAGTGATTTTCAATGCGGTGGTAGGAAATCCGCCTTATCAGGAAACTATTAATAGTGATACAGACAATCAATCACTGAGCAAGCAACTGTTTCCACAGTTTATTATGCTTGCAGAAGAAATAACCGAAAAATATGTTTCATTAATTACTCCAGCAAGATGGTTTGCGGGGGATGCTCAGGACAAATCATTCGTTAAATTGAGGAACTACATCAAAGGAAATAATCACATTCAGTCATTATGTTATTTCCCAGATGCAAGTGAAATATTCAGTAATGTAGAAATCAAAGGAGGACTCCAGTATTATCTATCGGCGAACGACTATTCAGGAGACTTAGATTTCTATTCAGTTCATAATGGTGAAACTACATGTGTTAAACGAGCATTGTTCTTTGGAGATATGGATATTGTTATTAGTGATATCAAAGCAATTCCGATCTTGAAGAAAGTTCATAATGTAGACTTTACCCCTTTAACCGAAATAACGACAGGGAGAAATGCGTTCGGAATAATTGGAAAGCCTGCTGTAGTTGAAAGCATATCCAAGTCCGAGCCATTTGCAGGTAGTGTTCCGCTTAGATGCAAAGCTAACATTATTAGGTGGATCAAGCCAGAAAGCGTCACTAAAAACAGAGATATTTTTGAAAATTACAAAGTCTTCATTTCAAAATCTGCAGGCAATCCTAATAGCGATACGCGTGTAATTGGATATCCATATGTAGGTAAACCAAATAGTGCATGTACAGATTCGCTCATTCCAATCGGAAAATTCGATAATGTTGATGAGGCCGAGAATCTTGCAAAATACCTAAAAACAAGATTTCTTAGATTTATAGTTCAACAGGTAAAGAATTCTCAGAATGTAACTCAAATCGTGTATCGTTTTGTTCCTATGCAAGATTTTACAAATCATTCAGATATAGATTGGGAGACAACGATTGAGGAAATTGAAAAGCAGCTATATGCTAAGTACAACTTAACTGATGATGAAATCGATCATATTGAATCCTTAATATCAAAAGTCGAATAAAATGCATATTGGAAAAAAGGAATTAAACCTAGAAAAGTAATACCCGACTTTTGTTGTAACACTGCAGATTTGGGAGTAGATGATTGCGAAGAGTGACTTTTAAGAAATTAAATGTTCTGAGCTGATAAACTGTTGTTCAATGCCAACTATTGTACAATATAGTCAAGTCAAACACTCGGATTGCTTTGGATGATAATAGAGCAACTGAAAAATGTGCTGATCGCATTTATAGGTTTATAGATGAACCTTTGACCAATGAACAGAAAAGCAAATTAGAGAGCACTGAATCGAAAGTAAATTAATAATTCAACATTTTTTTGAGCTGATTGAGCTTTGAACTGTTGCAGATTTTGCAACAGTTCATGTATTCATCGCTACCCGCAATATACGCATTCCGAACCGGCAAAGACCATGGCATAGGCTTTGACCAGTTTACCCTTGAACTCAAGGGCTGTTTTGTAGGTTTGTGCCTGTTCGGTTGCTTCATTTTTCAGACTTTCAATCTTTGCTTCAGTTGCGTCTTTTTTAGCGGCGTACTTCAGTTCGATGAGGTAGGTACATTCACTTTTCTTTCCCTTGTTGATGGTGATTACCAGATCAGCATACTTTTCTCCCTTGCCGATAACTCTCAGCGATTTCTGTAGCTCAACCACAACTCCGCTCATGGAATTAAGCTTGGCGTGGAGCACTAGATTCAGAGCCATCTCACTCATGTGTAAAAGAACCTGATTGGTGAAGATACTGCTTAAAAACTCTGTACAGGAACAAGCAAAAGATGAAAGATCATCCGAGGCATTAAGTAGTGCTGATATATCTAGTTTCTGTTCTCTGAATATACTATTAGGCTTTAATCGTAAGTCCACCGTGCATTGTGCAAACAGCTTCGACATAAAGAGATTCGGAATTTTTAACATTAGCCCGTCTGAGTTTGACAGTACCGGATCAATGGTGAGATAGCCGAGATAATACAGCATGGATAAAAGCTGAACTTCGCTATACTTCTCTGATTTATTCAAATTGATGTTTTCGGCAAGTTTTTCGAGGTAGAACGAATCGCCACTGAGGTATGTGTCTATAATGTTATCAGCCAAACCATCTTCGGCAATGTTAAACAGTTGCTGTAACTTTGATCCGTCATGATCGGATGCCGGGTCCAGATATTTTTCAGGGGCGAGAAATTCCTGTTCCTTCTGCATCCTGTTTAAATAATATAGGCACATGGATGAGTTATACAAGGTGCTTTTAGCCAGTCGGCTGAAGCAGTATCCATCGTAAACAGGTTTCATTCTGGAAATTACTTCATCAGCGGTTACACCAATGCTTTTTATATCAACCAGCTCAGGAATGAGCTTTTTAAGTTCGGTTTCAGTTAAACCCGCATATTCATTAAAACATTCGTCAGAAGTGACATTGAGTGCAATATTAAATCCTGAGGTCAGGGAATCAAGGGATACAGAAGATACGCCGGTAATGAATGTTTTGGCGATACATCCGGCATCGGCTGCAGCGGCTTTTATTGCAGCATAAAAATCTTTGAGGAAACTTCCGTCACTGGTTATAGTTTGGAACAGATTAAAATCACGTGACAGAATCTGGTTGGCGAAATTATCATATTCATCAATCATCACATAAAGTCGGCCTTTATCGGAATAGCTGGCATAGGCAGAAACGAAATTATTAAACAGAGTAACAGAATCTGATTTGTCCAAATTATCATAGTTAAATATGAAATCAGGATATCTTCTCTTAAAATTATCTATGCCAAAAGCTACCGCAGAAAAGAAACTGTTGTACATAACGGTACTGCTTTGCGTGCCAACCCGGGAAAAGTCAAAATTCAATACATGATAGGAGTTATGGCTTTCTAGATGTTCATCATATATGTCAGTTTTTGCAAACAACTCTTCATATCTGTCAGCATATGATATGTCGTAGAAGCATTTCAGCATTTGGATAAAGGTACTCTTGCCAAAACGCCTCGGACGCAGAAGAACCGGATATAAGGTCATTCCATTATCATCCAGTGACTTAATTATTGCGCTTTTATCGGCAAAAGCTCTTTTGAGCTTGCGAAACGATTCATAAGAAACTTCACCATAAGGGGAGTTTAACAATTTAACTTCACTTTCTGACATAATGAATCCTTTGTTCCTAATTCATATCCGACATCTTTGTGCTTTATAAACGTATGTGTATAATTTATGGTTATCATGTGTCGGATATCTGCGATTCACAATGCTTTCTTTTCAGATGTTAAAGGGTTTCGCTACAAATAGCAACTTTTATGGGATACTATGGTGATGAAGACACGAGATTTAATTGGTTGTGTTTCCACAAACTTAAAGGTTGGGACGCTTGAAAAGATGTATGTTTAAACATGTTCCCTCAATATGCCAGTAAATTCGACATCAATTAAAAGGTCTCGGCACACGTCGAGACGGTGGTATTACTGTCAAGGGAAAAACGGAATGGGTGAAAACCCCGTAAAATCAAGGGTTTGGCGAGTTTTGTGATTTTGAAAGGTTGAGGGAAAAAGGGCGTTTTAGGCTGTATCTGAAAACACACTTTAGGCTAGAGATACAGAGGTTGTGGCTACAGTTTTATTATTGCAGTAGGGTTGTGGCTACGGTTTTATTATCCCAAAATAAACAGAGGTGTTTGTTTGGAATTCAGACATCAGCTAATAGGCAGAGCATCAGTTCCTGATTGCAACACCGACTTTATTCCTGATCTTTATTTTCCGTTTGGAGATTCGAGCAGACGTTTAGCCTCATCTTTGGAAACAATGCGGTTTTCTTCAAGACTGAGAAGTTTTGCAAGTTGAGTATAAAGCCGATCTTCCATAAGTTCATCTTCCCGTTTCTTTGCCTCCCGTTTCCTTTGTTCTGAGCAGGGGATGCAACAATCTTTACTGGTTGGATCAAACTTGTAAATTGAAGTCTCTCCGCAGATGGGACACTTGTAGATAACAGGATTCTTGGAAACGTCAATACGGTAGGTTTTGCCATCTGGGGCTGAGAAATCGATGTAGAACATAGCACGTAATCCTCTATTGTTTTGCTGATAGCATTTACGCTCTATGTAGAAGATATAGCAAGTTAATAAAACAGCGGTGCCGCAGTTCCAAACCGTAGCACCGCCTTTATAAATTATATTTCGTAAGAATAACTTATACGGTAGTCATGCTTACCCCGAATTGCTTAATCTTATTCTTGATGTAGCGCATTTGTCGCTCCGTCAAGCCTTCCATCATTGCGATGTCCTCTAACAGGTATCCTTGGCGGACACACAGATCAAAGACTCTGCCAGCTTTAGGGTCTTTACTGTTAATCTCCTTATAGATGACTTCAAGATCCATTCCAGTTTCAGTGTCATCCATTTCAGAGATGCCACCAGTCAGTTCTTCCGGCTCGCCATAGTTGACTACGGTTAACTGCCTAGCTTCTGGTTTTACACCAAAAGGACAGGCTGAGCATTTGTTACAATCGGGACATCTGATTAAAATACCGTGTTTGTTAGGAACCTGGCAACGAGTGTTCCGATGCCATTCGTTAAGTTGCTTGTTAATGAAACTCCGAAGTTCCTTAACAACAGCTTCATTAGGTTCTGTTTGAGTTTTGATAAAACCGACAAGAGCCTTCTTGCTTGGTCCAAAAGATACGTACCTGCAATCTTCGCTAGGAAAACCTCTTTCCCAGCGTTCTCTCTCGTTTTTAAATACTTCAACTGGAACATAATAAACATTTTGTCCTTTAGATTTACTCTGGGCGCAATTACCCTTTACTTGTTTTGCCATGGGTTTTTACTCCTTGCTTGGCGGTTAAAAAAACCGAAGCGGAGTTGCCCCTCATGGCTGCCAGTAGCTATGTACATAGTTGGTCACCTATGCGGATTTCTCCGCTTCGTAGGGTGACCAGCAAGATCGCGTTCGCTGGCGTCCTAAGTTGATGTCATTCCATCTCTGAAGTTGCGATGCTCCCTGCTATCCTGTGCACTTGATTGCAGGTACCTCAGATCTGGCGTTTAATGAGCCTTATTTAAAAGTTCATTTCGTGTTTTCGCTGGTAGAAAAACATATAAAAATGCTATAAAATGAATAATTTTTATGAGAACACTTCTGAAATCATATCTACCGCAAATCTAATGTCATGAGACGGTGACGCCAATCTGCTTGAAACATTGATTCGTCACTGAGTAGTCTCTCGAACACAATAATCATCCTAATGTAGATAAGGTTCCGAGCAAGAAGGTATTTAGTTACTGTTAGTTTCTAAGGTTTCTGTAAGTTACTATTTTGGGAGAAATTCATTTTGAGTCAGACATTTATCCCCCATCTGTGTGGTGGCACTTTCTTTGCCTTGATACTCGAGGCTAGAAAAATTCGGAAGAAGGCTCGGGATAAACAGAATGGAGGCACAGACAATTTAACAGCCAAGGATCTGTTTGCGGGATTATCAAATGTATTGACAGGAGAAAAAATGGATCCGAAGGGGGGAACTTTAGCGAAATGTGCCTCCCAATATAAAACCTGTAAGAGTAGTTCTGGATGTTATGTTCCATTCACCGAGCGTGCTGTAGTGTTGGCTTTTGATTCTTCTATGAAAATTAAGAGTCCTGTTCTTTACGCAAGAATAAAGGAATTCATTGATCTGTACTTGAATCGTGATAAATGTAGATGGTTGGTAAAGGCTTTGTTAGATACCATTCAAAAAGATATAAGCATTAAAGATGAAACTACATTTGAGATTAGAAAAAATCAATTTATAAAAAAGAGTGAATTCGCAAAGATTAATGAGTTGTTTTTACCATCGTTTTTGTTGTCTGTTCTTCATTATGTTGTAATGAATGCTCCTGATGCTGAGTCAGGTAGAGCAACATTTGAAAAATGGTTTAGACAAAGCGGTAAAAATACTGAGTGGAAATTCTGCGGTGATATCGGGGAAAACATATCGTCGATAGAGATCCTTTATGAAGAGTCTGACACTACGGATGAGGACATCGCTCCAATTGCTGATGTGCTAGGTAGTAACTGTGGAGTACCATTAGTTGTTGAACAGGTTGGACAGGTTTTACCAGATATATCTAGCATTTTAAGTTCCCAAATATACATGGTAGATGAACATTTGCTTTTAGAGGAGCAGGCTGAAGATGTGCATAAAAATTTACCATTTGCTAAATATTTGAGAGAAGCATCATCATTTTATAATGACAAAAAGACTCTTTTAAATCCTGAAGACTCATGCCCATTTTATGATCTTTATGTATGTAATAACCTAAAATATCACCGACCTAAACATAGGGGAATTTTGGAAACTAACAGTAAACTTGTTATAAGTAACTGTACTGTACAAACGTTAGAAGCAGAGTCGAAATACATTATCATTCAGGGGACGGGTGGTATTGGAAAGTCTATGATGCTAACGCATCTATTTTTAACTTGCGCCAAGGAGTACCAAGAAAATGGGGCTGTACCAATTCTTGTTACTCTGAAGGATTATAAAGAAAGCACTTTAAATGTTTTGGATTTTCTTTTAGCAGAGGTTCAAACATATGATGAGGATATTACTAAAAATACCCTCATTAGCGTTTTGAAAAAGAAAAAAGCTGTTCTTTTACTTGATGGACTGGATGAGATTCAGAAATCAATGCGAGATAACTTCTTTGCTGATATAGAGGCTTTTATAAAATCATTTCAAGGAAACACAATAATTATTTCATCTAGACCTGTGTATAACTTTGTCGCATACGTCAAGTTTTTACTGCTTGATATTCAACCATTAACGATAGATCAGGCATTAGCTTTAATTAACAAGATTAAATTTTGGGATGATGAAGGAAAGAATAATTTTATAGAAGCTCTGAGGACTCAATTGTTCTCATCTCACTATCAATTTGCCAGCAATCCTCTACTTTTAACCATAATGCTAATGACCTTTTCTATGTTTGGGGAGATTCCGGCTAAGATGCACGTCTTTTACTCGAAAGCATATGAGACGATGGCTAGATTGCACGATGCTACAAAGGGATCATACAAAAGACCTCTATATACAGGACTGACTCCTGAAGAGTTTGAAAAGTATTACTCAGAGTTTTGTGCTCGAACATATGTAAAGGAGATATTTGAATTTGATGAACATTCATTTTTTCAGCACATGGAAAAAGTAATTAATGATTCATCAATAAAAGGGAAAGACGTCACTCCAAGAAATATTCTAAAAGATTTGACGGATAATCTTTGTCTTATGTACAAGGAGGGATTGAAGTACTATTTTATTCATCGTTCTTTTCAAGAGTATTTCACTGCTTACCATTTTGCTTACGGGTTTGATAACAGACTTACTCAGTTTGGAGAGCATTTAGACGAAGCACAACAAAGATCGTATTCTGACAGAACCTTCGATATGTTGTATGACATGATCCCGACAAAAGTAGAACATATGATTTTCTATCCAATGCTAAGCCAATTTATTAAGAATTGGAATGAAGAAGGGGAAAAGAATGAATATTGGAGATTTCTCGAAGATCAATATCCCACACTGTATGTTTTTTCAGATGCAATTACAGATAGTTCGTATAATTCACCGCGATCATATATTTACGAAAAAATGGTGACGGCACATAACTTGAGTCGTATTACTGAGCTTGATGGTTTGCTAGGAATAACATCTTCTTTAGGTGACGGTGTAAAAGTACATTATCATTATGAAATTTATAAAAAATTTTTAAATCTTGAGGCGTTTGATAGATACCCTGATCCTTCAAGCATACCTGATGAAGTTCTTGAAGAGACAACAATTGTAGAAGAAGATGAAATTCCTTATTGTTATCGGGAATACTTTGGCAATCCAAGGGAAGTTGGTAGTGTCACCGAGTTTGAAATAGCGAAAATGCGAAAAAATTATGAAAAACATAAACATTTTTTCTCACAGATTAATGACGATGATTTTCCTTTAAAAAGAGAATTGTTTAATGTAAAGATGTACTTTGCTAAGTTGGAATCAAGTGTAAATAAGGAACGAAAGTCTAATAGATTATTTGACGATTAAGGAGTCCTGATATGAAAGTTTTATATTCTGATATATTGCCACTTTCTTTGGATGATGGTAAGCAGACAATACTTGATTGTTTTATTGAACAAGTTCAGAAAGCAGATAGAATTGAGATAGCTACAGGGTATGCTTCAAATTCGTCCTTGGAAGAATTGGATAGTATTTTGGAAAAGCATAATATTTCATACGTTTCATTAACTATGGGTATGTACTTTATTGAGGGAATGCCCGAAAAGATGTACCACTCAGCCGTAAAGTTTAATCAGAAATGGATGGAAAAAGGCGTAGGAGAAATTAGGTTAGTTAGAGCATTTAAATACCACGGAAAAATATACAGCTTTTTTAAGGATGGTGCGTGTTTTGCCACAATTATCGGCTCTGCTAATTTGGGTGTGATAAAGACAGATGCAAATAATCGGAGACAGTATGAGGTGTCAATATTAACTGAAGATCCAGTTGAGTGTTCAGAGTTTGTCTCTCATATTGAAAAATTGAAGAGTGACCGTTGTTCAGCCAATATTGCAGATATTCCAAATGTTAATCTGATTCGAGAACAGAATATTTCTCTTGATGGAGTAGACCGCGTAAGTCAGCTTTCACCTAGAGGGGTTAAATTATATTTTGAACACCAGACCAATATTTCCTTTATATTGCCAATTAAAGTTCCTTCTTTCGATGAGCGGTTTATGGATGATAACAAACACTATACAAAATCGAATATAAATGTTTGCTATGCCGCACCAAGGAGTAAGAAAAAGTCTCGTGATTGGTATGAGGTGCAAATGACTGTGTCAAAAGAAATTACAAGAATGGAAGGGTATCCGGAAAAAAATTCCCCTTTCTTTGTAGTAACAGACGATGGCTACTGGTTTAAAGCTCATACGACAAGCGATGGAAATAAACAATTTAGTGCTGTAGGTGACGAACTGTTGATGGGGCGCTGGATAAAAGGGCGACTTGCTGCCGCAGGACTTGTTGAGCCTGTTAATGATAGTCAGCTCGACAAAGAACGTCTTGGTATGATAACAAAGGAAATGCTAGAGTCCTACGGGCGTAATGCCATCGTTTTTGCAAAAACAGATCAACAGGCTCTTGATGATGATAAAAAGACTATGTTGGATGTGTGGACTTTGTCATTTGAAACTGTAAGTGAATAAATAGAAGTGAATTTAAAATGAAGTATTTAGAGACATACCTTAATAAAATAATCAGCAGAGGCAATGTACAGCTTGCAGATTCAATCAGCAAAACAGCAGAAGAATTGGGAAATGAGCATATAAAGAATTTTTCTTTCATTAGTCATGAAATTGGTCTGCTTTTTGGGAACGTCCAATCTGGAAAAACAGGACAAGTGTTTGGTATTCTGTGTAAGGCCGCTGATTTAGGTTTTCCTGTATTCCTTATTCTCACTACTGATAACAACATTTTGCAGGAACAGACCCTAGAGAGAGTGAAGAGCGATCTTGATGGATTCTGTGTTTGTGGAGAAAATGACTCTGGATTGTTTATTGCAAACGAACTTAAAGAACCTGTGATAGTCGTATTGAAAAAAAATTTCAATATGCTTCGACTATGGTCAAATGTATTCAATACGACTGGGTTTATGAAAGGCAACCCATTGTTTATTATTGATGATGAGGCAGATGCCGCATCATTAAATACCCTTGTTAACAAAGATCGTCAATCGTCTATCAATCGCTATTTGGATAGTATTAAGAATGGCTCATCTAGCAGTCTTTACTTGCAAGTGACAGGTACCCCGCAAGCGATTTTTCTTCAGACACGACAATCAGGCTGGCATCCACTGTTTACACACTATTTTAAACCGGGAAAAGGGTATCTCGGTGGAGATTTCTTTTTTCCGAAAAATGGTAATTCAGATTGTATAACTTACCTTGATGGGTTGAAAGAACCTGAACGGAATGTTGTACTTCGACATCTTCTTGTTTCTGCGCAGACTCTGCTTTCCGGTGACGTTGTTTGTAATTGTTTGATTCATCCAAGCGTAAGACAGTCTGTACATCAGAGTTTCGCAGATAAAATCGAGAAACAGTTGAGATGGTGTCTCGATAACATTGATGGTAGTTTTATAGCAGAATTGAAAAAGGAATATGATTTGCTGCACCCTTTAAAGAGCAGTAAAAAAGAGTTTAATGAAATCTTGGCTTTCGTTCAAAATTTAGTTCGTAACCAATTGATAAAAATAATTATCATGAATGGTAAAGCTGACGTGGACAGCGATGAGTATGAAAAAGGCTGTAATTTTATAATAGGTGGGAATACATTGGGAAGAGGGGTTACTTTTCCAAGGCTACAGACCATATATTACACTAGAACAGCAAAAAAACCACAGGCTGATACGATGTGGCAACATAGTCGTATGTTTGGCTACGACCGAGATTCTAGTATGATGATGGTTTATATCGATGAACAGCTGTATAAGTTGTTTGCTGATATTAATGCAACAAATAACGCAATCATATCCCAAGTAGAACAGGGAATCGATGACGTAAAAATTTATTATCCTGAAGGTCTGAATCCAACACGGAAAAATGTCCTTGATAATGATCATGTTGAAGTTATATGTGGCGGAACAAATTATTATCCGTTTGACCCAGACAATAACACTATCGAAGATATTTCTGATCTCCTCAATCCATTTTCTGATGACGAACCATATTATCAAGTGAGTTTGCGTCTAATGAAAGAAATTTTGAGTCATGTTAAGGCAAGTCCAGATTTTAAAATAACGTCCTTCTTGGCGATATTGGATACAATGCTTGCTGAGACACCAGCAGCACAAGGTATCCTAATAGTTCGCAGGGGCAGAGATGTTGCTCAAGGAACCGGTGCTTTGTTGTCTCCAAACGATTGGCAACTTGGTGGTTCATTTCCTAGAAAAACGGTTCTCACGATGTATCAGGTAACCGGTAAAAAGGGATGGGGAGGCAAACAAATGTGGGTTCCTAATATCAAGTTACCGCACGGGGCTGTGTATTATGATGTAATCGAGGAATAATCGTTTTTTGGGGAGTAATATGATAAAGACGATTGTTTTGTCCAAATATGATATGCAACGATGCGTAGATTTTTCTAAGGAATCTGCTAAATCGCAACAAGCTATTGAATTCGGACAATCAGATACTGTTCCAAGGAGAATAGCTGAAATTGCAAGAGATAACCTTATAGGGAAGATGGCTGAAGTTGCTATTACTCATATGCTGAGGGAGGACTTTGGACTTCATTTTACAGTGAATTTTGATATTTACCCGAGAGGTGAATGGGACGATTTTGATGTCCAAATAAATGGATGGAACGTAGATATTAAGTCTACTAGAATAGGGCAATGGCTTTTATTTGAAGTTGATAAACTGAGAATGCGGCAAAATCAGAAGTATAATAATTTGCCAGATGCGATATTTATGTGCAGAACGCCGTGGAATAGAGAGCTAGACGAACCAAAAGGTACTGTCGAGTTAATTGGTGCAGTAAGTTTGAAAAATCTTCTGTCAAACAATTCAAAGGTGGTAAGACTTAAGAAGGGGGATTTTATCCCAAATACGAGAGCCAAGTTACAGGCTGAGAACTACGGAATTCATTTCAGTAATATCAGTTCGGACTGGGGATCAATTATCCCTTACATGTTGACCAATCCTCCTCCTGATGCATCAGCGTATATCATCCCCTAGTTTTTTATAGTGGAATAATCAGAAAAATCCAAAAGAGCATGAGACTTTTGGTGACTGACTCATGCTCTCTTCTGCTACTCTTCGATGTTAGCTTCTACGGATTCGTATTCTATTTGAGCAAAGGTTCTAAGGATTGCTTCATAAATTATTTGAGCTCCTCGACATGGAACAGCCATTCCGATTTGTCTTCTGACAGACTCCTTGCTTCCCTCAAAAACATAATCATCTTGGAAAGTTTGTAAGCGAGCGCGTTCACGGTTTGTTAATGCACGTGGATCGCTCCAATGATAAATGTGAGTGCCACCACCTCCACTACCTGTAACGGTATATGCAGGCTTATCCGGATCAAGTCGTTTGTATATTTGACTGATTCTTGCGCCTTTTATATTTAGTTGGAGTTCTTTTGGCAAATCTGCTGTGAAAGCATTTTGTCCTGGTTTAATAAATTCAAGACGCTTTACAACTTGTTCGCTCATACGAGTTCGCTCGTTGTTAGCAGCATTTTCCGGAATTGGTGGAATTTCAATAGCGGTCTTACATGAATTGTCTACTTTAGCATACGGTGCAGGACTAGGTATTTTGAATTCAAAAGGAAGATCGTTTCTAATACCAACAATTATGACACGATGTCTTGCCTGTGGAATTCCATACTCTTCAAATTTGTAGAGGTTAGGGTATATGCGATATCCACAAGCAATCATGTCTTCCTTGATTTTTGCAAAGGCTCCTCCTTCGTTTGCGCTCTGAATACCACCTACATTCTCTGCGAGAAACCAAAGCGGTTGGTATCTCTTGAGAACCTTGATCCCGTATGTATATAGAGGACCAAATGTTCCGTCAAATCCTTTTTGCTCTCCAACTACTGAGAAATCATTACAAGGGAAACCAAACGAAAAGGCGTCAATATCGCCTAACTTTTCTATGTTGAGTGTGTGAACATCTTCGCAAAATACACTGTTTGGATTGTCTGGGCAGATGTTTTTTGTGTAAGTATTACAGGTATCTCTGTCATAATCGTTTGCCCAAGCATGGACAATACGATATTCTGAGTTTTCGATATGTGCGTTTGTTGCTCCCCAAGCTAAACCGCCAGGGCCACAAAACAATTCTCCCATTCGAAATACTGTCGTGTTAGCCAATTTTTTTGCATTTTTTTCAACCTGTGCATCGATCACGCTTTGAATTAAATCTAGATCTTGTATGCTTAGTCGATTTAGATTTTTTAATTTAAACGATGGATTAATATCAGCTTCGTTGATGTATCCAGCTTTTAACATCAATTCAAATGGGTGAAATCCAGCCACACGTGCAATCCGGCATAGTGTTGTCCAATTGGGAGTTTTTCTTTGTCCTGATTCAATTTTGAGAAGCTCACTGTCGCTTATACCGCAGGCGTCTCCTAGCTTTTTAAGTGACATGTTTAAAGCTTCTCGACGTTCTTTAATGAATTCGCCGACTGAGTTTTGCATGATTTAAGTCCTCTTTTTTGTAGGACTAGAATAGTACTTTTGCTGCTTATTGTCAATAAAAAGCAAAAAAACGCTGCCTAAAAGCAGCGATGATTAGATTTTTTAATCCTTTTTGTAGAACCCGCACTCATATCCATCAGCTCTGAGAACCAGTCCTGGAATCCACTCAGGCGTTCTGCCCATTTGTTCGCAGACAGCCTTAAGGGAAACATTCTCGGAGCACTCTATGATGAGTTCGTCATGGACGTGACCAACGATAAAGCAGTGTTTCAGCGTCTGCATGGCATAGGCAAGAATGTCCCGGCTGACAGCCTGAACGATGTTTTCTACAAACTTAGGACCGTAGCTCTCAATTCGACTCCATTTCTTGGTTGCATCAATCCCCATATAGGTGACACTCTCGCCACCGAACTGGTTCATGCCGATACGTGGCTGAACGTAGGCAAGCTTTCTGCCGGAAGGTAGGGTGATGAACAGCATGCCGTTCTTAACGGTAAATTCCAGACAGCCGACTTTCTCAGTGGTGTGTAACTGAATAGCGGTCTTTACCGCATTATCTATCTGCCACCAGAAAGACACTATGTTCGGATTTGAGTTCCTCCACATATTGACCAGCGGTTGCAGTTCATCTTCGGATAGTCCCATATCTAGTGCTCCCATGGCTTTAAGGGCTCCGACAGATCCGCCGTAACCAAGGGCGAGTTCCGCTATTTTACCTTTCTGCCTTAAATGGCTGTTGGCCCCGTGCTTTTCTACCGGAACATGGAACATCTGACTGGCGCTGGCGCAGTAGATATCACCGCCATTGCGGAATACATCTGTTCGCCATTGTTCTCCTGCCAGGTGACTCAGCACTCTTGCCTCAATGGCACTGAAGTCAGAAACGATAAACTTGTAACCGGGGCGGGGGATGAATGCTGTGCGGATTAACTCTGACAGAACATTCGGAACGGAATCATACAGCATATTAAGCATTTCATATTCACCGGCTTTCACCAAATCACGTGCCTGTTCCAAATCTGACATGTGGTTCTGAGGTAGATTCTGGAGTTGAATCAGTCTGCCTGCCCATCGTCCGGAACGGTTCGCTCCGTAGAACTGAAACATTCCGTGGCAGCGGCTATCATCACATACAGCATTCTGCATTGTCTGGTACTTTTTAACGCTGCTTTTGGCAAGTTGCAGCCGGAGTTCAAGTACCTCTGCCATATCTGCCGGGACGGACTTAAGCAGGGCGGCAACGTCCTTTTTACCCAATGTTTCTGTTTCCAGACCGTTGTCTGCCAGGTAGCCTTTGAGCTGCATGACGGAGTTCGGGTTATCGAGTCCGGTAAGTTTCTGCATTCTGTTCATGAGGTCTTTTTTGGTCTGTTCATCAATGCTGATAGCCTGTTCTACGAGCTGTCTGTCAATCATGATGCCACGGTCGTTTATTTCCTGATCCAGATGATACTCATCCCAGACGAAATCCGGTACCAGGTAATTTTTCAGCCTTCTCTGTATTTGCATTTCAACCTCGACGTCACGTCGGTTGTATTTTTTGAACAGTTCCCATTTCTCCGGTGCATGCTCCGGCAGATTCCATTTACGTCCTGCAGTTCTGCTCGGCATACAGAAGTAACGGATAAGTTCCTTTCCTTCCTTAAGTTTCTGCTCCTCAAAGCCAAGTACGGCACCAACCTTATCAAGTGAAAGGGGGAGTCCGTTATAGGCTGCCCATACCAGGGTACATTTCCATGCTGCTGGATCTAAATACTTCTGAACCGGATCTCCCTCAATGCTGTATGTGGAGAAGTATTGCGGATAATTCCGTCTCAGCCATACTGACAGACAGACTCTCTCGAAGGAAGCGTTATAGGCCCATTTGGTAACGGAATCATCTGACAGAGCTTTGATGATTTCCTCCGGTACTTTGTCGCTGCTGGCAAGGTCATATACAGCAACGGGACCGCCATTAACGGAAACCCCAAAAAGCAGAATGTCGAAATCAAGTGATTCAGCATACTTGTAAACTCCAGCCTTTGTAATGTCTATGCTACTTCGTGTTTCCAAATCCAGTGACATGAACTCAATTTTCATAATTCCAATCCTCATTAAAAAAGGGCGGCAGATAAACCGTCGCCCCTGATACATCTATTTACGGTGTAACCGTTTGTTCCACAGGTATCTCACCAGATCAACCAGATTGCCGGCAATGATGCCGAGCACGGTTCCGATAACAAATCCGAAGGCAAATTTCATAAGTGAAATTTCTTCGGGAGTCAGTCCGCATTCCATCTGTCTGTACCTCCGTACCTTTTACCTCTGAACTTTCTGATTGCAGTAGCCACCAGATGGGCGAGTACCGCACCAAGTGCAAAGAACGAAATGAACACAAGATACAGTCCGGCAACCTGCCAGAGTTCCATCGAATTTTCCATATTTACACCTCATTTTCATAAAGGCGGCAGGCATGCCCACCGCCAGAGATTTTCAGAAATTACCGGATTAACCTAAGAAATCCTCATCGTCTTCATCGTCGAGATCTGCGAAGTCATCCTCGGCACGGCTGTGACCGCCAAGCGGAGTACCATCCGCGAGTTTCTGCAGATTGTTGAGACCGCAGGCGATACCCTTGTTGCCGTTGGAGTTGTAGGCGTAAAAGTTGATGGATGCTCTGCCGACGATACCAGAGTAAAGCTCGGAGGTATCGATGATGTCCTGTCGATCTGCGTCAACCACACCAGGCTTGGTGGTGCTGTTGGCGTTCACGAAGTAGGAGTTGGCATAAGCAGCGTCGCCTTTACGATCCTTGTCACCGTCACGCAGCGGAGTCTTAAGCGCATCAAGATCCGGAACGAACTTGGAGTTGCCCTTGAGCTTGGACTGACCTTCATCATAGGCAGCCTTGATGGCGGCCTTGATCTTGTTGACGGTCACGGTGTCGGACTTAGGAATGATCAGCGAAACGCTGTACTTCGGAGTGCCACCGCCCATAGGAACCTTAGGCTCGTTAACGTTAAGATAAGAGAAGATGGTCTTAGGACCGGTAATTACTTTAGTAGGACTTTTTGTCATCTTAGTTTTCCTCTATAAAATCAGATTTTGCAGTGTTGAATTCAGGACGGGGATCCGTATCTGAAACAAGCACAGGTTTACCAACGGGCTTTATAACAAGCCCACTCAACAGTTCTTCGAACTTCTTTTTGCCTAACTGCCTGGTCATCGAAGTGATTCCCAGGAGCTTTTTCTCAAACGGATCGTACCCGGCATTCTGTACGACCTTTGCCACCTCATTTTCGTCGGTGTATTTGCGAATACTTCTGCCTTCCACCAGCTTGAAGTGCGGATAACGGACACCGGATAAAGCCTGCTCAAGGGCATAGGCTTTGATGTCGTCTGCCCAGGAGACCAGAGAGTCTATCTGGGGCAGAATTGCCGCGATCTCGGTGCTGTCCAGCGTCGGAGCATCGGCAAAGTCGTACTTTGCCAGCTCCATGCTGTATTCAGCGCGTGCTCTGCAGGTAGCCTTAAGCTTGCAGAACTGACAGTGATCTCCTGCATGGAACTCACCGCCGCCTTCATAAGCCAGCTCGGCTGTCGGTTTCAGTACCTCATCAGCCCATTTCAGCAGTTCGTCGGCAGACATTTCATAGGTGTCTACATTGTCTCGTCTCGGCTGATAGATGCTGAGTCTGATACGCCTGATGTCATAAAGAGCACCGAAGGTATCAAGAGCACCAAGGGCATAGCATTTAAGCTGACTGTTCCCGGTACCGTCTTCTCCGGATGCCGTTACAAGAACACCGACGCCGTATTTCAGATCGATGATGTGCAGCAGATCATCAGCCACAATCACGCAGTCTCCGGTACCGAATCCGTCCTTTACCCACCTGGAGAAGTCGAGTCTCTGCTCAACGCATACCAGCGGATCTGAACAGTGTTCCTTCGCTGCGGAAACGTGCTCCATGACAAAGCCGCAGTAGCCATCAGCAGACTCCTGCATTTCCGCGTCATAGAAGGAGAGGTGCGGAGTCGGATCACTTGCATCTCGTCCAAGAGCCTTAGTCACCAGATACTCACAGAGTTCGTGAGCGTCTGTTCCCTGCTGTGCATACGGGCTTGACTGATCTTCAAGTTCAGCGCAGAGCTTTGCACTCGGGGGACAGGCTAACCAGCGGTGACTGGCTGACGCTGACAGATAAGCGTGTTTAGCCATTACCCAGTACCTCCGCTTCAGCTACCAGCTCTGCAAATACAGCAGGATCGGTAATATCGGATAACTGCTTTACTCCGTGAGAGGTCAGCAGTGCCTTAACCTCGGCTCTGAAACCGGATCTGGCCTTGTCGGAGAGAATGCCTCGTACTTCCTCGAAGGTGTAAACCTTGACCTGAGTTTCCTCGGCAGCGGAAGCCGGAGTTTCGGGTTCAGTCTGAACTTCAGCTGTCTTTTTAGAAGATGTTTCCGTGCCTGAAAGCAGTTCAGCTATTTCAGCGGCATCCGCACTCAGCCTGCGGAATCCATCGATAAGAACAGTAATGTCTTTCTTTTTCATGGGATTGACCTCATAAGTTTGTTTCAATTTCAGCGGGGCGGTTTTAAGTGCCCTCACTACCTATGTTCAGCAGAAGGTGAAAACGACAAAAAAAATTTCAGATTTTTTTCAGTGCTGTTTCGGCCTTCACCTACTTATGTTCAGCAGAAGGCAAAACCGACAAAAAAAATTTCAGATTTTTTCAGCACCGTTTCGGCCTTCATCTACTCATGTTCAGCAGAAGGCAAAACTAACAAAAAAAATTTCAGTTTTTTTTTCAGCACTGTTTCGGCCTTCACCTACTTATGTTCAGCAGAAGATGAATCCGACAAATCTTCTTCAAATTTTTTCTGATTCCCCGTTTTCCGGCCGAAAACCGCTTTATTAATTTTTTTTTTAAGAATTTTTTGTCGGAAATCGCTCCTGCTGAACATAGAGGGTAGAGCGGCAGATTGTCCCTGCCGCCGGGACTTTTTTATTAACAAACAGAGGAGAACTCGAATGTACGCAATAAGAGAAAAACATGCGTGCGTTAACGGGGTCTTGTTTAAGACCTTTGAACGTAAGACAGCCGGACTTCGCATTGAGGCAGGAACCACTGGATTTAAGGGCGGTAAAAAACGCGGCAGAGGTGGCAGAGCATTTATCTCACTTGAAAGCCTGGGTGGTGATTTCTGCTTTCTTCCTATGTTCGATGAAAAGAAAAGGGTCGTGGGCTTTGAAATTGCCGCCAGCGGTGATGACGGGGTTGACGCAGTCAGGAAGGCTCTCAACTTTGCCTGTGATGCCATCCATGACCAGTGTCTTTAGGTTTAAGGAGGTTTAATGAGAAAACTTAATATAGCCTGCGCCAACAGCTGCAAGGCTTATAAATGGGCGAATCAGACTACTGGGTACGGAGAGCTGAAAGACAGGTTCAGAAAAAGCTACCGTACTTCGGAGACGGTTGCCCAGTATGCTCATATGAGCCGTGACGAAAAGACTGAAGCCAAAGATCACGGCGGTATTGTTGCAGGTGTGCTTATTGACGGGATCAGACAGATAGATAAGGTCAAAAGCCGATCCGCAATAATGCTTGACGGTGACATGCTCGAACATGGCTTTATTGATGACTTTGAAAACAGGGTTCCCTATACCTCGTTCCTTTACACCACCCACGGACATACACCGAAGGCTCCCCGGGCAAGGGTCGTTATTCCTCTTACAAGGGATGTAACCCCGGATGAGTTTCAGGCTATAGCCAGATATCTGGCCCAGCAGTTAGGCATTGAGCAGTTCGACGAGTGTTCATTCAGAGTCAATCAGCTGATGTTTCTGCCGAGCACTCCCAGTGACGGAGAATACATCTTTAAGGAAGTGGAAAAGGAATGGCTAGATCCCGACAGGTTTCTGGCTCAGTACCCGGAATGGCAGGATCCTCTGAAACTTCCGAGATCTTCAAGGGAAAGAAAACCTCACGAGAATGCAGGAAAACAGGTTCAGGATCCTCTGACCAAAACCGGCATCGTGGGTGTATTCAACCGGGTCTATTTCCCGATTAACAAGGCGGTTGATACCTTTCTTGCAAATAAGTATGAGGCAACTCAGAGTGATAACCGCTATCACCTGATCGGCTCCGGCAGCACTGCCGGTGTAATTGTCATCGAGGATAAGTTCATTATTTCCTTTCATGCCAAAGATCCCGCATATCAGATCCTGTGCAATGCCTTTGATGCAGTAAGGCTAGGTCTATTCAAGGATCTCGACGAAAAGGCCTCCTTCAAGGCAATGTGCGATTTTGCCATGCAGCAGGATGAAGTGAGGGTGGCTCTGGCCAATGAGCGTATAGCTGAGGCAAAGAGCGACTTCGCAGATCCGGAAATTGAAGGCGATGACGAATGGAAAAAGAAACTTAAATACAAGAGCCGCAGTACCGAGCTGGAGAACTGCACCTACAACCTCCGGCTGATCCTTACCAGGGATAAGAATCTCAAGTGTATCCGGTTCAATCAGCTGGCAGATAACCTTGAGATCGTGGGGAATGTTCCATGGAAACATCCCGGGGGATTCTGGCGTGATGTGGATGATGCACATCTGGTGTGCTACCTGGAGGATTACTACGGCTGTTTTTCCGACAGAAACCTCAACATTGCGGTAACCAAAGTGGCGGATGACAGAGGCTATCATCCCATCAAGCTGCGGTTTGAAAGTCTGAAACCGTGGGACGGAGTCAAGCGTGTTCAAACACTGCTGATTGACTACCTGGGAGCTGAGGATAACGAATACACCCGGACGGTTACCCGCATCCATCTGTGTGCCGGGTACAAAAGAATCTATGTTCCAGGGATTAAGTACGATCAGATCTTAATCCTCAACGGTCCGCAGGGCATAGGCAAGTCAACCATCATTCTTATTCTGAGCATGGGGTTTTATTCCGACTGTCTGACTATATTCGACATGAACGACAAGACTGCAGCCGAGAAACTGCAGGGGGTGTGGTTCCACGAAATAAGCGAACTTGCGGGCATGAAAAAGGCCGATATCGACAAGGTTAAGGCCTTTATCTCCAGACGTGACGATCAGTATCGTGCCGCATTCGCCAAACGTGCTGTGACGCATCCGAGACAGTGTCTTTTCTTCGGTACCACCAACAGTGAAACCGGCTACTTGAGAGACATTACGGGCAACCGCAGATTCTGGAACGTGAAGGTTACAGGCAGGGGCAGATACAAGCCATGGGATTTAACCCCGGAGATAGTCGAGCAGATCTGGGCGGAGGTGAAGGTGATGTGCGAGAACGGCCAGGAGCTTTATCTGCCGCATCATCTTGAGTCCTTTGCGGAGGAGGAACAGAGACTTGCCATGGAGCAGGATGATCGTGAAGGTCTGCTGCAGGAGTACCTTGATACCCCTCTGCCTGCCAACTGGAACAGTCTGGATATCCACGAGCGAAGGGGGTACATCCTTGACCTTACCGATCCTACCCGTCCGAAAGGTACGGTTCAGCGCACCGAGGTGTCAAACCTTGAAATCTGGTGCGAGTGTTTCGGCAAACGCCCCGAGGATATTCAGGCTAAAGACAGCTACAACATCGCAGCCATGATGAAACGGCTGGACGGGTGGGAGCGCACCAATGACAGAAGACCTCTGCCTTTCTACGGCAGACAGAGGGTTTATGTCAGGACAGGTCAGAAACAGCCTGTCCCGCATCCCGAAAAATGTCCTAAGGCTAAAGGTTAAAAAGTAATCATTATGGGACGGACGGACAAGATCTTCTATATAGAGCAAAAAGGCTTTAAATAGAGTTCTAAAAGGCAAATATACACGTATACGTATTAATAGGAAAAAATGGCTCTGTCCGTCCTTCCTGTCCACTGAAGGAATTAGAAATGAAAAAAAGAAAAATTGAAGATTTTATGAGATGCGGTGCAAAGATGCGGGTACTTAAGTCTCTTTTTGTGGGGACGATGGTCGATGCCTATCCGCTGTTATCCCCGAACGACAGAGCAAAGATGAGGTCGATGGAGGGCAAACTGCGTGAGATTTGTTCACGCCTCGAAGGTTGCATGTTTAGGAACGTTCCCGGTCTTTCAGACGATTATCTTGATGTGTTTTACGGTGCCCCGGATATCAGTAATAGAAGTCCTGTAGATGCGAAGGTAGTTGAGATGGCAAAGGAGATGGTTGATGAGATGTTCGGAAAAGCAGATTGAACGGAAACTCACGCTGATGGCAAAAAGCCGGGGAGGAATCGCACCGAAGTTCGTGTCTCCCTCCTTTGCGGGAATGCCTGACAGGCTGATCCTGATGCCGGGCGGAATGATGGCCTTTGCAGAGCTTAAAGCACCGGGAATGAAACCGAGAGCACTGCAGGCAGCAAGGCATGAGATGTTAAGGCGATTAGGTTTCAGGGTGTATGTGATTGACGGAATTGAACAGATAGGAGGAATACTTGATGAACTTGCCGGATAGAACCAGTCTTCACGACTACCAGAAGTTCAGTGTGAACTTTATCGAGGAGCATCCGTGCGCAGCCATTCTCTTAGACTGCGGCATGGGCAAGAGCGTTATTTCCCTCACTGCAATTGCTGACCTTCTGTTTGACTCTTTTGAGGTTCACAGAATTCTGATAATTGCCCCCTTAAGAGTCGCACGGGACAGTTGGCCATTGGAGCTTTCCAAATGGGAGCACCTCAAACACCTCACTTTTTCAGTGGCTGTTGGAACTCTGGCAGAACGCAAAGCGGCTCTTGCCAGGAATGCCGACATCACCATCATCAACCGTGAGAACGTGGAATGGCTGGTTGAGAACAATGACTTTGACTACGACATGGTGGTTATTGACGAGCTGTCATCCTTCAAGAACCATTCAACCAAACGTTTCAAGGCTCTGCAGAAGGTACGTCCTAAGGTGAAGCGTATTGTTGGTCTCACAGGTACACCATCATCAAACGGCCTGATGGATCTGTGGTCTGAGTTCCGCCTCCTTGACATGGGCGAACGCCTGGGAAAGTTCATCACGAGATACAGAGAGGCGTTCTTCATGCCGGACAAGAGGAACGGTCAGCAGGTGTTTTCTTATAAGCCGAGACCTTATGCCGAGGAGGAAATCTACCGCCGCATCTCAGATATCACCATCTCCATGAAGTGTACTGACCATCTGAAGATGCCGGAGCTTATCAGCTCCCAGTACGAGGTGATGTTATCCCCGGATGAGCGTAAGCAGTACGAAAGTCTTAAGACTGAGCTGGTGCTGACTGCATCTGACGGAGAGATTACCGCAGCTAATGCCGCAGCACTAACCAATAAGCTGAGTCAGCTTGCCAACGGCGCAATCTACGATGACGAGAAAAACATCATCGAGATCCACAGCAGAAAGCTTGATGCCCTGGAGGACATCATCGAATCAGCTAACGGCAATCCTATCCTGGTGGCTTACTGGTTTAAGCACGACCTTGAGAGGATCAGAAAGAGGTTTGATGTCCGGGAGATTAAGACCTCAAAAGACATCACTGACTGGAATGCCGGAAAGATCCCGGTGGCTTTAATTCACCCGGCGTCAGCTGGTCACGGCTTAAACCTTCAGTCCGGCGGTTCGACTTTGGTGTGGTTTGGTCTTACCTGGTCGCTGGAACTGTATCAGCAGACCAATGCCAGACTGTGGCGACAGGGACAGACGGCGGGAACCGTGGTGATTCAGCACATCATTGCCAAGGGAACCATTGATGAACGGGTGCTGAAAGCATTGTCGAAAAAGGAATTAACTCAGAACGCACTGATTGATGCGGTTAAGGCGGAGGTGTAAATGAACGCAAAGGAATTTTTATCAAGAGGCATCAACCTGGAACGCCACGTGCGCAATCTGACGAATGAAATTGAGCATTACAGAAGTCTGGTAAACAACTGCAGCGTTACTTATTCTGACATGCCTAAGAGCACCACCGAGAATTACAAACTGGAAGATTGTACTCAGAAAATTATCGATCTGCAGAAGGAACTCAGTGATGCCATGGCTGATCTCGTTGATGTGAAGTGTGCCATCACCCGTGCCATCCATAAAATCGGGAATTATGACTATGAAGATCTTCTGGTTAAGCGATATGTATTTTGTGAAACCTGGGAGAAGATTGCCGAAGATATGAACTATGAATTGCGGTACATTCACAAGCTGCACGGGAAAGCATTAAGGGAATTAAAATTTTTTTCCTGAGGGCACTAAAAGACATGGAAAGACACTATGAAGTCTTGATACTATTATAATCGACGTAATGAAACGAACTATGAAAGCTCTGAGGTATTCCCTTGGAGCTTTTTCATTTTCAGCTCTGCTTCCTGTCGGTGGTGGAGCTTTTTTTATGCCCGGAGAAAACCATGCCAAGAAGACCGAAACGACCATGCTCCTTCCCGGGATGTCCGAGACTCACTGACGGAAGGTTCTGCGAGGAGCATGCCAAAGCAGAAGCAAGACGCTACGAGAAGTACCAGCGTGATCCGGAAGCCCGGAAACGCTACGGTAAAGCATGGACAGTAATCCGAAAAGCCTATGCCTCCGAGCATCCTTTCTGCGAGGTCTGCCTTGCGGAAGGAAGATATACACCAACCGAGGCAGTTCACCACATTAAACCGCTTTCCCAGGGCGGAACTCACGACATCAGCAACCTCAAGGCTGTATGCAAAGCCTGTCATGCCAGGATTCACGGCGAAATGGGCGACAGATGGAGCAGGAAAGTAAAGGATTACGATTCACAAAAGTGATGATTATCCCGCTTTAGACCCCCAGGGGCGGTCAAAATCGCTGAAATTTTAACCAAAAAGCTTCGGGCCCCTCCCTCCACGCAGAAAAACGCAGTTTCAAACAGGGTAATAACCCCGGCCCGGCTGTGCTCTACCGTTGATTAGCAGGCTTTCAGCCCGTTTTCTGTGCGGGCTTTTTTTTCAAACATCAGGAATTTTTAAATGGCCAAAGACGGAACCAACCGCGGCGGTGCCCGAGTGGGTGCCGGACGAAAACCTAAGGCTCTCCAGGAGAAACTTCTTGAGGGCAATCTCGGACACCGCGACATAACGAAGATCGACATACCGGACATCGCATCAGATGACGGTGAAGAGCCGGAAGGGACTGACATACCCCGCCCGGATGAATACCTCTCGGAACTACAGCGGGACGGGAAACCGCTCGGTGCTGCCGAAACCTACACCAAAACCTACAGATGGCTTGCCGGACTCGGCTGTGACCGTCTGGTGAGTTCCGAACTCATCGAGCAGTATTCAGTGGCATTTGCCAGATGGAAACAGTGTGAACAGGCAGTAACGAAGTTCGGTCTGTGCGGCAAGCACCCGACATGCCCGAGCTCGGTGATTCAGAGTCCCTTTGTGGCCATGAGCCACAGCTATCAGAAACAGACCAGCCAGCTCTGGTTTCAGATTTACAGCATCGTGAAGGAAAACTGCTCTGCGGATGTGGCGGGAGCATCGAATCCTGCTGATGACATGATGGAGCGTCTGCTCCGTTCAAGAAAGAATTAAGGAATTTAAGACATGATTGAGAAAGTGAACCCGTCCCATCCGGACAAAATAGCAGATCGCATTGCCGGTGCCATTGTGGACATCGCCTATGCGCAGGAGGCCAATCCGAGGATTGCCGTTGAGGTGCTGATTGGTCACGGCAGATGCCATGTGATTATCGAAACTGATACAGAGCTTTCTGAAGACAAAATCAGGGCAGCCATCTTCCGCATTGCCGGAAAGGTTGAGCCGGATATTCAGATTGTTCCGCAGGACAGACATCTTGCTGACAACCAGAAGGGGACTTTCCGTTGCGGAGACAACGGCATATTCAGGGGAGTTCCGCTCAATGTTGAGCAGGCGATGATTTCAAGTATCGCACGTGATCTTTACGAGCAGTTCCCGACTGACGGCAAATACATCCTCGATGATGAACGTCTCATCATCTGCCAGAGCAACGCAGACAGAACTGCAATTCTGAAACAGTACCCTCATGCCGAGGTTAATCCTCTTGGTGACTGGACAGGCGGCACCGATGCAGATACGGGAGCCACCAACCGCAAGCTCGGCAGCGACATGGCTGATTCGGTAACCGGCGGGGGACTGCACGGCAAGGACCTGTCAAAAGCGGATGTGACTTTGAACATCTACACTTTTCTGAAGGCGCAGGAAACAGGCGAGACTGTAGAACTCAGCTGTGCCATCGGGGATGAGGAGATTGACGGTCACTCCTACAGCGAGCTGATGGACATTGCCTGGAACCACATCGCCTCGTTAGGCGGTTTTGAGAAGTTTGCGGAATGGGGGCTTTTCTGATGAAGACAACTACAGAATTTCAGCTGGTCAGCACCGATAAGCTGATCCCTTATGTGAACAATGCACGTACACATTCACCGGAGCAGATCATGAAACTCCGCTCCTCTCTCAGAGAGTTTGGTTTTGTGAATCCGGTGATCATCGACCGGGACTTTAACGTCCTCGCCGGGCACGGAAGAATACAGGCGGCAAAAGCTGAGAACATTCCCGAGGTGCCGTGCGTCTTTGCCGACCACCTCACCGAGGCACAGAAGAAGGCGTACATTCTGGCAGATAACCGCATGGCCCTGGATGCCGGCTGGGATGAAGAACTGCTGGCCGTGGAGATGCAGGAACTGCAGGACTTAGGCTTTGATCTTTCCATGACAGGCTTTTCCGAAGACGAACTCGCAGAGCTATTTGCCACCGATGCCGAGGGGGAAGAGGATGACTTCGATGTGGAGGCAGAGCTGCAGAAACCGTGTTTCTCCAAAACCGGGGACGTATGGCACCTTGGCAGACACACCGTAATCTGCGGTGATTCCACTCTGCCCGAAACCTATCAGAATCTGCTCGGGGACGTGAAGGTCAATCTGGTCTGCACCGATGCTCCGTACTTCGTGGATTTACAGAATGCCTCCGGGAAAATCAGAAACGACAATCTGGACGATAAGTCAGCCTATGAGTTTCTGATGAAGGTCTTCGCCAACTTCAAAAACAGCATGGCCAGGGATGCCTCCTTCTATGAGTTCTACGCCACCTCCAAGTCCCGCATTTTCTATGATGCCTTTGAGGATGCAGGGTTCAAGGTTGGTGCCGGTCTGATTTGGAAAAAGCCGAGGTTCCCGCTTTCGAGAACCGACTGGAAGTACAACATGGAGCCAATCATCTACGGCTGGCGCAAGGACGGTACCCACAAATGGTATGGAGATCAGAAGCAGACCGTGGTGTTTGAGTTTGATGGCATCAGAAACTCGAAGGAGGACGGTTTCGGGCATCCGAGCAGCAAGCCGGTACCTCTCATTGCCTATCTCGTAAAACTTTCCACCCAGACTAACGGCATCGTCCTTGACGGATTCCTCGGCTCAGCCTCAACGCTGATGGCCTGCGAGCAGACTGAACGCATCTGCTACGGAGTGGAAATTGAACCGAAGTTCGTAGACGTGGCGGTGAAAAGATACATCGAGTTTAAAGGCGGCAGTGCTGATGACGTGTATGTCATTCGTGACGGAAAGAAACTTAATTACTCCGATGTGGAGATACCGGAGGAGCAGACAGATGGCGGTGAGTAAATTAACCCTCGGCAGCCTTTTTGACGGCTCCGGGGGATTCCCTCTTGCGGGACTTCTTTCCGGCATTGTACCGATCTGGGCGAGCGAAGTGGAATGCTACCCAATCAGAGTAACCACCAGAAACCTTCCATGGATGAAGCATTACGGCAACATCTGTGAAATGGACGGCGGCAAAGTTGAACCGGTAGACATCATCACCTTCGGAAGTCCGTGCCAGGATATGAGTATCGCTGGAAAGCGTGAAGGTTTAAGCGGCAGCCGTTCCGGTCTGTTTCATGAGGCTGTCAGAATAATCAGAGAAATGAGGAGAGCCACCAATGGCGAATATCCGAAATACATCGTGTGGGAGAACGTACCGGGAGCCCTCAGCTCCAACGGCGGAGAAGACTTCCGCTGTGTGCTCGAAAGCATATGCGGCATCGCTGATGAAACCGTATCTGTCCCTTCAGTTAAAAAATGGCTCAATGCCGGAGAAATCGTGGGTGACGGTTACTCAGTCGCCTGGAGGGTGCTTAATGCGGAACACTTCGGAGTTCCACAGCGCCGAAAGCGCATCTACCTTGTCGCAGATTTTACAGACGGGTGTGCCGGAAAAATATTATTTGAGTCAGAAGGCATGCCTTGGGATCCTCCACAGAGCTTCAGCGAGAGGCAAGGTTCTGCCGGAGGTGCTGGAGAAGGCTCTGAAAAGACAGGCACGGTGTGTCTGAACGATCAGGGAGGTGAACGCATGGACGTGACGCATGAACGAACCGCCACTCTCCGTGCCGAAAGCCATCACCCTCCGCTTGTATTTGAGAACCACTCGCAGGATTGCCGTTTCCGCGGTCCGCTTGATGTGGCTCAGACGGTGCTTTCAACCTACGGCACCGGCGGCAACAATCAGCCCTTTGTGGTGGAGGATAAACCATGAAACCTAAAGTATTCGGCATCTGCTCGAAAGACAGCAATGCCATGAAATCAGCCAATCCGAAGAGCGGTTTCTACGAGGCTGAGACTTCCCGAACCATCGATACTTCCTGTCAGTCTCCCTGCAGAAATCAGGGAGGCATGGTGGTAATTGAGGGCAACGGCATGAGGCCTTCACATCATGGTGACGGATGGAGGGAATCGGAAACCATGTACACGCTTAATACCACTGAGCGTCATGCGGTGGCTTTCTCTGAAGTTCACGGCACTCTGTCAGCCAATGACGGTCCCAAAGGTCCGTCAAGCCAGATGCTCTCAAACCCCGAGGAGAACTTCGTGGCTGAACCTGCCTACGGGCTTGATCGGGCATCCTTCAATCAGGGAAAGAATGCAAAGTACGATTTTTCAGTTACGGAGGAGTCAGAACCCACCATGACGGCAAGAGGTCCCAATGCGGTGGCACAGCCGGTCTACACCACCAGCAAGGCATCATTTCATACTACGGCTCATACAGATGTGGCTGACACACTGGTGGCAAGCGACTTCAAAGATCCGCCGACCGTTACCGAAGAGCCTTATTACATTGTACGCAGACTCACCCCGACGGAATGTGCAAGGCTGCAGGGATTTCCCGACTGGTGGTGTTCGCATCTCGGAACTGCAAATCCGTCTGAACATGACATGGAGTTCTGGCGCAGTGTATCCGAAACCCACCGTAATGTGGTAAGCGGAGCATCAAAACCGAAGTCAGATCTCCAAATCAGAAAATGGCTCGCAAACCCTCACAGCGATTCTGCGGAATACAAAATGTGGGGCAACGGTATCGCCCTGCCGTGTGCTGTTTATGTCCTTTCGGGCATTGTTCAGCACGCAGAAAAACATTAGTTGATGGTAGTCAAGTAACACTAAATATAGTTGTTTTAGTTCCACAAATTGACTTGATATAGTGTTTTGACAGAGCAAATATGTCCCTAACGAAAACGAACACAAACATGGAGACATAACGATGAAGATCGATTTTAACCTCAAAGGCGCAGAGCGCAAGGAACTGGTCAAGGCTATCTCAAGGATTACCGGAATCAAGGCTGAATACCAGGGCATGCCGACCACCAATTTTGTGATTGGAGACTTCACGGTAACCGCTGAAGGAGCTCTGGTTTACGATGACAAGATTGATGCCGGGGAGCTTTTAAACGAACTTGCCGAGGCAGGCTTTGAAGGAACCGCCGATAAGTCTGAAGGAAAGGAACTTAAAGTTCCTGAGCCGAATATCCT
>NZ_FOXF01000015.1 GCF_900115655.1 Ruminobacter amylophilus
ACCAGCGGTAACGATGTTATCGAAGAATTCATGGGCTTTATCGAGCCTGAAGACGTTGATCTGATGCAGGACCTTCTGGACGGTAAATCAATAACCGCAGAAGTAAGAGCGGCGCTGTGCTACGGTGATTTGCAGAACCATGACATAAATGATTTCTGGACTCTGCTGCTTTATACCGGGTATTTAACTTTTGAACCCCAGTCCCATAATCCTGAAAGTGATGAGTACAGTGTTTATATTCCTAATGAAGAAATCAGAAAATGCTTTAAATCCAGAATTCTGAATTATTTTAAGAACAATTCAGTTATGAAATCCAGTACCGCTGAACTGGTAAAAGGTTTGTTTGAAGGTGATGCCGAAAAAGTTCAGGACAACCTTAACACGCTCCTTGGCAAATACGTTTCAATCAGAGATTTTGCAGCCAACGCTCCGAAGGAAAACTATTACCACGGTTTCATGAACGGATTACTGGTGAACGGCACATCTCTCATTGAAGAGCAGAAATCAAATTTTGAATCAGGAAACGGATACATAGATTTGATAATCAAATCTATCAGAAGCAGAGGAATTATCGTCATTCTGGAATTAAAACAGACTTCAGACGAAAACGAAGACAAAGTGCTTATTGCTCAGGATGCCGTTGAACAGATAATTCAAAAGAAATATGCCGATCCGTACATTAAACGCAACGACATCAAAGCTGTTCTTACCTATGGCATATGCTTCTGTAAAAAGGAATGTGTCGTTGTTGGAAGAAAGCTGAAATAAAATGTTCAAGCATGGCAACCGAGTCAAAGAATACTTGATCGGTAGAACCTGACTAAGTTACCGATCAAGTTAAGTCTTAATCTTTCTTGTAGTAGAGGGATGTATAGCCTGCCGCTTCCAGAATTAGCCCGTCAGCCCATGGTGGTGTGCGTCCCATCAGTTCACATACAGCATCGAGGCTCATTCGCGGATTGGCTTCAATAACCAGCTCATCGTGAATATGCATCACGATGCTGCAATGACGTAAGGTCTTCATGGCATAGCAGAGAATGTCTCTTGCGATTGCCTGTACGATGTTTTCAACAAACTTTGGCCCATAGCTTTCAATACGCTCCCATTTCTTGGTGGCACCAATGCCTTCATAGGTAACACTCTCGCCCCCGAACTGGTTCATGCCGATGCGGGGTTTTACGTAGGCGAGCTTTCGTAAGACAATATGAAACGACCTCCACGAAATATTGTCTTACGTTAATGGGGCTTATGAAAAGTTTCTATGGTAGCTGGATTCGCCTACCGTGTGAAAAAATAACCGGCGGGAACATTCAGTACTCACCGTTCATGCCCTGCCGTACCGGATAAATTTTTCACGGTAAGTTAATTAGTGTTCTTGGATGCGTAAAAATCTCCTATAATTGCACCGGGAAATTTTTGTGTTTTAGTAATGAATCAGCTTTTTTATAAGAAGACCTTCTGTTCAGAAAAATAAATCTGGTCTGAAACGCATCATCTGATTCAGCTTTTAACTGACTGCAGACATCAGAAACGCCGATGCGGAAAAAAGAGGTCTTAATAAAAACTGATATTGAATTTAGGATATCCGATGTTGAAACAGAAAGCGCCACCTCACGATCAGAGCTTCGATAACAGGGCTGAATTTTTTAAAAAGCAGATATACGGAACCAGCAAGGGTAAAATCCGCGGTGCCGTGGTCTGGCGTGACCTGGAGGAAATTCTTGCCCGTCCAGAGATGTCCCGTCATCTGAGAATTCTCGATGCCGGAGGCGGTTTCGGGTATATCGCCATGAAGCTCGCCGCCTTAGGCCATGACGTGACTCTGGTTGACATATCTCAGGATATGCTTGATCTCGGTAAAAGAGAACTGGAGGAGCATCCCGTTTCCGGAAGCATAACCTTCATCAGAGGCGAGGTTCAGAAGCTTAATGAAATCCTTCCCGATCAGAAATTCGATCTGGTGATATGTCATGCCGTGCTTGAATGGCTGGTGGATCCGAAACCGGTGATAGGAATCCTTAAATCCATGCTGGCCCCGGACGGCATGCTTTCCCTGATGTTCTACAATCGTACCGCGCTGCTGTTCCAGAGCCTTGTGGTGGGGAACTTCGACTACATAAGGCAGGGGCTTGTCAAAAAGCGCCGTCAGAAGCTTACGCCGATAACTCCCCTGTATATCAGCGAAGTCAGACGCTGGCTTGCCGAAAACGGCTTTACCGTTTCCGGAATGAGCGGGGTACGCATCATTCATGACTACATGAGAGACAAGACCGAGCAGGTAAGCAAGTTTGATGATCTGCTTTCCTTCGAGCTTGAATACAGCAGAAGCGAGGACTTTGCCCATCTGGGAAGATATATCCATATCTGGACCGAGCCGCTTGCAGAATCCGAAGTCGGAATTTCGGAAAACGGAAAAGAAGAAAACTGAAAGTCTTCATCCTGCTGCCGTAAAAATCCGGAGCCGTGACACGTTCCGGAGTCTCTGAGACCTTGTGACCGAAAGAAAAAGCTCACGTCTTCTGAATCATATCCGGCGTTTCCGGCATGTCAGAGACGTGAGCCCGCGTAATTTCAGAAACTCTGAAAATCATCAGTTGTTCTTAATCCATTCCCTGAAGGCTTTCCGGGTATCAGGATCGGCACTGCTGTAAATTGACTTGAGACCTTCAAGCATCTGGGTGTTTACGTTTGCTGATGATTTTCCGGAAGTGACTTCTGCAGCCTTTGCAGCTGAGGCACCGGCGTTTCCGGCGGCTGAAGCCGTCTTTTCAGAAACGGCAACCACGTTTTCAGAGCTTACCACCACTTCGGTAGGGCAGTCGGTAAAGGAGTCCCTGCACTTGGTGAGTTCCTGAACGGTGTCCTTCTTCTGTTCCCTGTTTTCCTCGGAAACATAGAGCAGATCAAGACTCTTGAGTTCTCCTATGAAATCACGGTCGAGCTGGAAGCCCTTGTCAGACTTTAAAATAATGTATGATGCTTCATCTTCGGTTGCTCTGGCACCGTTTCTTGTAATGGTGATGACCTGTCTGTCCGCATAATCAACGGCTTCATCATAGCCGCTGATGCGAGGGTAGGTGAATGTGAAGGCGTCATCCTTCTTTACGTCCGGCAGGTTGATTACCACCGGGTTCACGGCTGAAGCAATCAGCTTGTCATGGCCCTTCTTGAAGGAGCCTTTGAACATTACCACAATCTGGTGTCTGCCTTCTGACAGTTCCAGTTCCCTGGTGTCGGTGAAGAATCCGCTGGTTTTGGCACCGTCGGCAATAATAACGTTGTAGTTCTTCGGTGTTTTGAAGGTGGCAGCCTCAGTACCGACTGCCGCGGTAAGTGTTCCTGCCGCCAGAATTGCTGATAATATGAAATGCTTCTTCATTAACTGTTCCTTTTGTTAGTCTTGTGTTACCGGAGAATTCCGAATGCCGCCCGTCAGACACAGAACCGGGGGAGAGAATTTTCCGAAAGTATTTATTCTGAAAGTTTCTGCATTATAACCCGAGGTTTGAATTTTGGCCAATGCTAAAATTCCCTGTATGTTAGTATGATATAACGGAAATTATTTTATGTAAATTCCTATATGTTTATATGATTTTTTCAATGAAGTATATAAGAAACCCTGATAAACAGGCTGTTTAACAGCCGAAAATAATTTTTTTAAAATTTTTGATTGACATCAAAAAACCTATAGGATATAGTATGTTCTGTAAAACATACAAAACATATCACTTTGGTATGAAATCATGTTTGAGCTTGGAAGCTGTACAGATTTGCTATATCATTCGTAGGTTTTCGGTTTGGACTGATAAATATAATTAGAATTTTTAAAACAACTTTATGAAGGAACAGATATTATGACTACTATCAGAATAAAATTACTCACAGCATCAGTTGCAGTATTGGCATTCGGTTCAGCAAACGCTGCCTCAATTTACAAGACAGATGATTCTTCATTAATTCTCGGCGGCCGTGTTCAGGCAAACTATAACAGCGTTGAAGCCACCGCCAGTCACGACAAGGCTGCAGTGGAAACCAGCGCACGTTTACGTGTTGACGCCAATACCAAAATCGCTGACGGCGTTAAGGCTTTAGGCTTCGCTGAATGGCAGGTCGGTGCTGAAACCTCACAGAACGGCAAGTGGAACACCCGTTTCGCATACGCAGGTTTCAAGACTGACAACTACGGTACCTTAACCTTCGGTCAGGATCATACCGGTATCTACTATGTAATCGACAGAACCGACGTGTTCTCTGAATACGGTTCCCGCGGTAACACCTACTGGGAATTCGGCGGCCGTCAGGAAGGTCAGATCAAGTACAACTATACCAACAAGGGTTTTGTATTCAACGCAACCTATCAGTCAGCAGGTCTCAATGCCGTTAACAACGGTGCGGCCACTTCCGTAGGTTACACTTTCGATTTCTCCCTGCCTCTCGTTGCAACCGTAGGTTATGACTACTACGATATCCGCAACTCTACCGATGACAGAAATTCCGTTGCTGCCGGTTTATCTCTCGGTACTGAAGGTGACGGTTTCTACTCAGGTTTAATCTACCAGTTCACCGACTACGATGAATCAAAGAACAAGAACGGCTGGGAAGCTTTAGCATCTTACGGCTGGGAAAACGGCTGGGTTCTCTACCTGGGTTACCAGAACTTAAGACAGGGCAGTGCAATCCTCAGGAGCAACTTCATCGGCGAACTTCAGTACAACTTCAACTCTAACTTCCGTGTATTCCTCGATTCAGAACTCGGTGTTACCGATATCGATACCGTTGATGCATACGGCAGAAAGATTCAGTCTACCGGTAAGAGAAGTGACGACAAGGTTGCAATCGCAGCTCAGTACAACTTCTAATGCCTCATGCTGAAGTTATTTTCATATTGATTACTTAACATTATATTCTTTTGGTCGGTAAGTACGTTTGATTCAGGACTGCACTTACGGTCGGTTGCTACTGAAAATCTTACTGACCTTTTTTTCTGACTCACAGATGACGCCGTCCGTGGGTTTTCTTTTTGTCTCTCTGCCGTTACGGAATTGTTTTGTTTCCTTCTATTTCTTGTTTATGGTTCCGTATATGCGCAGGGAGACAATCCTTATCCGTTCTTATGCATTGTTTTGGTGCTTCAGACTGCCGGTCTGTTCAGTCCGGTTTTTACCTTCCCGGTAATTCCGGAAGAACCGTGACGGAAGAAAATATGTTTTCCGGAAAGAAAGACAGGTTCGCCGGGTTCTTTTCAGATGCCGGTTTCCTTTATCCGTAAAATATGAAGATACCGTTGTTTCCGCAGGTGCCGCCTGTAGAAAATGATATTTTTTTTCATTTGGGAATTTGAAGTTTTACGGGAACAGGGGGGCTGAAAATTCGCGAAAGTGTTTAAAATATGGTACTTATGGCCTGGAACATGCATCAGTCATAATTGAGAATACCTGATGGTATTCAGAGTGTAGTTACGGTATTTATGCAAAAATTGTTAGCAAAGTCTAACAAAAAATGTATAATTGTGACGTTCTTAAAAAAATAAAAGATAAAAGCCTCCGGGCTAGAATAAAATATGAAGGAATATAACATGTTAAAGAAATCATTACTGGCTCTCGCCGCAAGTCTTGTTTCAGTTTCTGCCGCAAATGCCGCAACCGTATATAACAATGAAGGCACCAGCCTCAGTCTCGGCGGCCGTTTACAGGGTAACGTAAACAGTGTTTTCGCTGACAAGTATTTTGATGAAACCGAAAGCCACAAGGTTAAGCTCCAGGGAACAGCCCGTCTCAATGTTGATGCCAAGACCAGAATCTACGACGGCGTTAATGCCGTTGCTTTCGGTGAATGGGAAGTTGCTTCAGAATCTTCTGAAAACGGCAAGTTTGATACCCGTTATGCAACCGTAGGTATTGAAACCGATCATTTCGGTTCTGTGAAGTTCGGTCAGACTGAAAGTGCCATCTACAACACTCTTTCCGTAACCGATATGTTTGAAGATGTTGGCTTCGCCGCCAACACCTTCGGTGATTACGCAGACGGCGGCCGTCAGGAAGGTCAGATCATTTATGCAATCGACGGTCTGAACGGCTTTAACTTCGCTACCTCTTTCCAGAGTGCAGGTCTCGACGGTGTTGAATCAGGTGCAGCGGTTTCTTTAGGCTATACTTTCAACGAAGAAGTTTTCCCTGTATATCTGTCAGCAGGTTACGATACCTATGATCTGGACTACGTTCACGGTATCGACCAGAACCCTGCAGAAGATGAAGCTTCTTTAACAAAGTACTTAAGCAAGGACTCTTTTGCATTCGGTCTTTCACTCGGTGATCTTGATGACGGTTTCTACGGTGCTGCCGCTTACCAGCTTTCCAAGTACGCAAGGCATGACAACTACAGACTCAGCAACACCAACAGCTATGAAGTTGTTGCAGGCTACGGTATTTCAGGCTGGCAGTTCCTCCTGGGATATGAAAACCGTCAGATTGGCGGCATGACCGTTGTTAACGATATTAATGCTGAAATCAAGTACAACTTCAACGAACAGTTCCTTGTTTACTCAGATGCATCATTCGCCACTTCAAAGCATACTGATAACAAGACCCTTCCTGAAAAGACCAGATTCAAGGACAACAACCACAACTGGTTCACCGCTGGTGTTCAGTACAACTTCTAATAATGTCTGAAGCTCTTTCCGGTTAGGAAAGTACAGACTGGCATAAACCGGATTCCCGCACGGGAGTCCGGTTTTTTTGTGAGTCCGGCAAGGCAACGTTTTCATCCGCAGAAAGAGAAAATACGCTGCCAATAAAATCGGAATTTTAGGTGTATTTGTGATAATATTGCTCAACACAATATTTTAACGGAGTGTTTATATGAGATTACCACTGGTTACGGCAGTGACTTTGGGACTGCTGTCAGGATCTGCCCAGGCCGTGAATGTATACAGCGACAACGGTACCGATCTGAGTATTTTCGGGCGTTTTGAAGGTGGTTTCTACAACAGAGCCGCAAATGAAACCAGAGACCACAATCAGAAGTCCGGTGCTTCCGTGGAAGGAGAGGCGAGAATCGGTGTTTCCGCTTCCACCACCCTGGTAACCAATATTAAAGGCATTGCCTTCGGTGAGTGGGAGGTCGCTTCCGAATCTTCCGAAAACGGTCATTTCAATACCCGTTATGCCTACACCGGTTTTGATCTGTGTCAGTACGGCACTCTTGTTTTCGGGCAGGGTGATACCGCAAAATACATTACCGTGGGCATGACCGATGTCTTTGAGCATTACGGCAACACTTCCAACAGCTACTGGGAACTCGGCGGTCGTCAGGAAGGGCAGATTATGTATGTAAACGCCGTAGGCGGTTACACTTTAGGTTTCAGCTATCAGACTCCGAGATCCGGAATGGCTGAACATCTCAATCATGATACCCGTGTTAAGCAGGATCTTGACGTGAACGCCGGTTATGCCGTGGCCCTGGCCTACAACTGGCAGGACGGTCCGGCTGAAAGTCTGGCTTTCTCTCTTGCCTATGACTGGTATGACTTCCATCAGAGTCCGGCAGGGGACAGACACAGCTTCAGTTCAGGCATAAGCTACGGTCATCTGAATGACGGTCTGTACACTGCATTCGTTTACAGCCGTGACAAGTATCAGAGAGAAGATCATCATATGTCAGGCTATGAGGGCGTGCTGGGCTATACCATGGAAAACGGTCTGGGCTTTACCGCGGGCTACGGCTACTACGGTTATGAAAACAACCGGAGAGAGGTTTCTGAAATCACCGGTCAGGTGGCCTATCATTTCACCCCGGCTTTCATGGCCTATGCCGAAGGCAGATTCGGACTCGGCAGAGTGGATTATCCCGCAGAGGAAAACCATCAGCACGAGGCCTACATGATCAACTTACAGTATAACTTCTAGTTGGCGGACTGCAGCATACTCCCGGTCTGCAGTTTATTTTAGAGATATTAAGACAAGTATAAGAAGGCATTGAAACGGTTCAGCCGGATGAAAAAACGGATATATCCAGTTACCGGAAATAGAGAGCCGAATGCAGGAGATAGAGCAATGTACATTCCTGATTTAACCAATCTCAGTTTACCAGAAATTCCTCAGCCTTTAAGCAGCAGGGAAATCGAAGAATATACCGACAGAATTGCAGCCAGGCTTAAGGAAAAGGATGCGGTGGTAATAGCTCACTACTATACCGGTAACGAGATTCAGCAGCTTGCCGAAAAGACCGGCGGTTTTATCGGTGACTCGCTGGAAATGGCTAAATGGGGACGTAACAACCCTGCAAGAACCATTATCGTGGCAGGTGTGCGTTTCATGGGTGAAACCGCCAAGATTCTGTCACCTGAAAAGACCATCCTCATGCCTGAGTTAAAGGCTGAATGTTCACTTGATCTGGGCTGTCCGGCAGATGAATTCGGAAAGTTCTGCGACGAGCATCCTGATCACTGCGTGGTTGTTTATGCCAATACCTCCGCTGCCGTAAAAGCCAGAGCCGACTATGTCGTTACCAGCTCCATTGCCCTGGAAATGATTGAATATCTTAAACTCTGCGACAAGAAGATTATCTGGGCTCCGGATCGTCATCTGGGTTCATACATCTGCAATCAGACCGGTGCTGAAATGCTGAGATGGCAGGCACACTGCATAGTGCATGATGATTTCAAGGCTGCCGCACTGAAGGCTCTCATGGCTGAACATCCTGATGCCAGGGTTCTGGTTCATCCTGAATCTCCCGCCGACGTTACCGCACTGGCGGACTTTGCTGGTTCAACCTCTCAGATCCTTAACAAGGTTAAGGAAATGGATGCGAAGGAATTCATCATTGCCACCGATATCGGTATTTTCTACAAGATTTCACAGGCTTGTCCTGACAAGGTGCTTATCCCTGCTCCTAACGGCGGTGCCGGCGCCACCTGTCAGAGCTGTGCCCACTGTCCATGGATGAGACAGAATACTCTTCCTCTCATTGAAAAGCTTCTGGACAATCCTGAAGGACATGAAATTCATGTCGATGAGGATATCAGACAGAAGGCACTGATTTCCCTTAACAGACTGCTGGACTTCTCTGCACGACTCAAGGAGGCGGGAAGCGTTCAGGCTTTATACGAATCAGGCGTACGCATCTGATCAGGTGACTGATTTCAGTCTTCATGCAGTCCTCTGTTTCGCCTCGGCATGACGGCGGTGCGGAGGATTTGCCGTTTGATGATTATGGAAAAAGGAAGGTCAGTCGGATTCCTGAGTGGTATTTAATATCTCGAAATCACTCCGGTTTCTTGGTCCCGGAATAGAGCCGGTACCGGGCCTTCCGGTGTATTCCTCCAGATTTTTTTCCGGATTGTCTTTGTTTTCGGCGAGCCGGTAGCCTTTTATGTCATTCTGTGCCTCAGTTTCTTCAACGACGGACAGATAGGCTCCTCCCACAAACAGTCCCGGCCTGAGAGCCTGATTAACGTAGTGGTTTTTCCCTTCAATGCATTGAATCTCCAGATCATTCTCACTGAATTCAGATTCGGTTTTCAGAATATGCATTCCGGGTTCAACAAGTCTGTAGAAAAATACTCCGCGTGCTGTTTCTCCTATGAACTGGCCGTCTACGTACAGACTTTTTTTAAGTGCAGATCCCATGATGTTTCTGGTGCGGTATATGTATAATCCGGACCAGCCTGACGGCGGCGGATTGAATTCCTTTGCGTAAGTGTCGGCCTGACGGCCCTGAACGGCTACTTTCGCGCAGCCGGCGCAGAAATTAATCAAAAGCAGACCTGCCAGTAAAATCAGTATTTTTATCATTGCGGTATCTCTCTGTATGTATGACATTACACATTTGATATTTCCGGCTGAAAAAGGAAGTATCTTTGAAGCGGTTAAAGATGTGGCGGCATAAACAGCCGTATCTGCAGCGGACGTGTTGTCAGGTCGATAATTTACAGATACATCTTCAAATTACAAGCGTAACACCGTTCAGGCTGTCAGACCGTATGTTTTTTGGTAATTATGAGATACATCAAAATATGTGAATATTCAGATGTTAACTGATGATTCGGCAGGTATCCGAAGCAGATGTCAGGCAACTGTATTATGTACTTAAAGATCATGGTATAATCTGCAGTCGATGATTATTCCCGTCACTTTATGTGGCGGGGTTGTTTTTTTATTTTGTTACTGGAGAACTGTCAGATACCTTTTTAATGAACGGTTATTTGCATTTAAAGTAGTCAAATCTTAAAAAAATATCTGAGTTTAGCTTTTATGAATGGTTTAATTCTACTGGTTATTGCTCTGCTGTATTTCGCTTTCGGGTACAGAATCTACGGAAGATTCATAGCCAGACTGTTTAAAGTCGATAACAGTATCGCAACTCCTGCCGTTGTAAACAATGACGGCGTGGATTATGTTCCAACTCATCCTGCAGTCCTGTTCGGACATCATTTCGCCTCCATTGCCGGTGCAGGTCCCATAATCGGACCTATCGTGGCATGCCGCTTCGGATGGATTCCGGCGCTGATGTGGATTTTCATTGGCTGCGTATTCATCGGCGCGGTGCATGATTTCGCGGCACTGTTCCTTTCCGTACGCAATAACGGACGTTCAATAGGTTACATTATTGAAAAGATAATGAGTATCTGGGGACGTCAGCTGTTTCTGTTCTTCTGCTGGGCATGTCTCATCCTGGTAGTGGCAGTGTTCGGCATGCTGGTAGCCAATACCTTTGTGGCAAGTCCTGCCGTGGCCACCGCCTCAATCATCTTCATTGTCATGGCGCCTGTTTTCGGCTTCTGCACCTCACGCGGAATGTCCCTGAGACTTGCCACCGTCATCTTTGTTCCGCTGGTATTCGCCTCTGTTTATCTGGCATACAGATGTCAGCTGGATTTAACCGTGCTGTTCGGTCTTGACAGGGAACAGGTTCGAAACGTATGGCTGGCATTTCTCGGTATTTATGCTCTGGTTGCTTCAGTATGTCCGGTACAGTGGCTTCTGCAGCCCAGAGATTACCTCAGCTCATACCTCCTTTATGCCATGATTATTTTCGGGGTTCTGGGTATCGTGGTTTACAATCCGTCAATCGAACTGACCGGCTTTGTTGATTATTCCGTCAAGGTAGGTTCCGGAGAAAGCAGTCTGTTCCCTGAGCTGTTCATTCTGATTGCCTGCGGTGCATGTTCCGGCTTCCATTCACTGGTATCTTCCGGTACCACCTCAAAGCAGATCCGTGCCGAAAAGGATATTCAGTTAATCGGTTACGGCGGAATGATTGTGGAAGGTGTTCTCGGCGTAATGAGTATAATTGCCGTTATCTGGCTGTCTGATGCGAACTTTGCTGAAGCCGCAAAGAATCCGGTTACAGCCTTCAGTTCAGGCATAGGTACCTTCGTGGGTGCTTTGGGTCTGCCTGTGGAAATCTGTACCGTATTCATCAGTCTGTCAATTTCCGCATTCATGCTGACATCACTTGATACCGCAACCAGACTCGGCCGTTTCGTATGGCAGGAACTTTTCTCTCCTTCATACGTTAAGGAACACAGGGATTCCGACAGGATTGAGTACGTCAGGGCTCCATGTGAATCTCCTGTGACAGACAGAGGTCTCAGAAAGTTGTTCGGTATGCTTAAGGCTACTTCATCAAATGCTTTTGTGGCTTCACTGCTGGTGCTTGTTCTGGCAGGCTTCATGGTATTTTCCGGAAGTGCCACCGCCATCTGGCCGGTATTCGGTGCATCCAACCAGCTGCTGGCTTCACTGACTCTTCTGGCCGTAACCATTTATCTGTTCGCCAAAAAGGCTAATTACATCATCGCCCTTATTCCTACAGTGCTGATGATTGTAATGAGTATCTGGGGTCTTGTGGAAATCGCCGTGAAGAATATCAGTACCAATACCGTTCTTACGGTTTCTTCAATCTTCCTGATTTTCATGGCGGCTCTGCTGGTTATTCTGTCTCTTACCATTGTTTACAGAACCGTTAAGCACAGAATCTGAAGCGGGGGAGTTTCCGTTACGGGAAAACATGGAAGACGGTGCGGATGATTTTTTCCCGCTGACTGTTCCATGATTTTCAGTACCTGAAAGGATCGGCTCTGAAAGGAGCCGATCCTTTTTTATGCTTCTGTAAGATAATTTCCGTTTTTATTCCCAGAAAGGAAACATGTTTCCGGGATCTCTTGATTTTTCTCGCAGATGTCAAATGACGCGGTTTATAATTACAGTAGCAGCATATATCATGGTATGTATGTTTGTATTGCCGCCGGCAGGGCCGTCATGATGAGTCACTTAAGAGAGACCGAATGAAGGAAAACGGCGGATTATGCTTTTGTTTTCCGGAAGAATTCATCATGCTGATAGAAGTAACATGTCCTAAGTGTCAGACAAAGAAAGATAATACCGTTGAGATATTCGGAGATAAAAATCCCTTGGGGAATCCCGTGGTTACCTGCAGCAAATGCGGTAACGTGTTTGCCGCTGATGGGGTTCGCGAGGCCGTGAACGGCGGGGTAAGGGAATACGACCGCATCAGACGCAAGACCGGATTAACCATCTGGGGCGTCGGTTTTACACTGGTGTTCATGTTCCTTATGGTCGTGTACATTGTGGTGAGATTTCACTCCTGTGACTTCAGAATTCTGGTGGCAATAGCGATTGTTGTGCCGGGGGGCGCGTATCTTGCGGGATGCCTCAGAAGGTACAGAAATTACTACGCGCTTCCCGGAAAAATGATTCTGGCGGAATCCGGCAGAAGAATGCACAACGTGGCGCATCTCAAGATTCTTGATAAATCCGGAGTGTTTATTCCCGAATACTACCGGGACATTCTGAACAGATGGAGTTCCTGTCTTTTCAGACAGGGACAGAGACCTGAAAAAGCGGGGGGCCGGGATTCCGCGGAAGCAGAGTCTGCTGAAAAGGAATCTCAGAACCCTAAAGTCATTGACAGATGTCATGAAGGAGTCTGCTGGTACTGCGGTAATGAAATCAATCCGGACAGAGAAATGCACATAGGACCCGCCATCCGTGAATGTCCGCAGTGTCATAAATACAATTATGATGAAAATGCCGTTGAACTGGCGTATAGAACAACCGGGAATCCGAAGGAAAAGTATGAACAGGTAATGACTGTCTTTAAAAACAGAGTCCGGCCGGTTGATGATACGGTGATGGGACTGGCGTTCATTACCGTACTCGACGCGGCAATGCTAATCCTGTTTGTGTGGGCGGACATCGGATTTTTCGCCGATGCAATAGGCTGGTTCTTTGCTGTGATGACCGTACCGCTTATCGCTACACTGGTTTACAAGATAAGGGAATCAAACGAAATGCATGCTGAGTATCCGCGGTTCAATACCTTCAGTAAGCTGATGGAGGCTTCCGAAAACAGACTGAGTAATCCGGAATATGTCAGACATCTTGATGAATTATCCGTGAATAAAGATGATGACATGCTGAATTCTCTTGAAGAGAGACTGAAACAGTACCTTTAGAAACAGGAAAAAACACCGGAAAAACCGACAGAGTGATTTTTACCACAAAAAACCTTGATAAATTAATGACCTAATGGTAAACTTCGCTCGCATAAATCGGTTGACCGGTTTTTTTTATGGATTGACGACGGTCGCATTGTCAGTCCGATTGTTTAAATTTACTATATAGAGAGAATTCAAAATGGCTTATAAGTTTGATGCCCAGATTCGTAACGACTTCGGGAAAGGTGCGAGCCGCCGCCTTCGTCGTAACAACCTTCTTCCAGTAATCGTATATGGTGGTGACAAGGAACCAGTTGCTTTATCTTTAGATAACGCAAAGCTCTTCACTGCTCAGCAGAACAAGTCTTTCTATGAAGACAGCATCGTTTTAGCTGTAGCCGGCGGTGAAGAAATCGCTGTTAAGCCTGTAGCTATTCAGCGTCACCCAGTAAACGGTACTTTAATTCACATCGATTTTATGCGTGTGTAATTCAGTTTACGACATAATCTGAAAAACAGCGTCCTGAAAGTAAATTATGTTTATTTCAGGGCGCTTTTTTATATGATTTGCTTGAGAATTTATTGAACGGAACAGCCTCTCGGCATGTAAACGTTAAGGTTGGGTAATTATGGAAGTTGAAATCGGAAAAATGAATGAACTCGCTCTGGTCAGAGTGGATGACAAGGGTGGCTTTTTGGATGCCGGAAAATACGGCGAGGTCTTTCTTCCCCTGTCTCAGCTTCCTGAAAATCCGACACCTGGGCTGCTGGTTGAGGTGTTCTGTTACATGGATGACGGCAGACTGACCGTCACCGCCCACCGTCCAAGGGTTCTGCTCGGAGAAGCAGGCAGACTGACTGTGAAGGACGTTACTCCGGGTGCCGCTTATCTTGACTGGGGCATCCGCAAGGATCTGATGATTCCGTTCAGGGAACAGCTCCGCCGTTTGAAGCCGGGAGATGAATGTCTGGTTTACGTGGCAAAGGACAGGGACGGACGCCTCTTCGGAACCCAGAAGTTTGACCGTTTCGTAAGTGATACCCTCCCGAGAGGCTGCAGTCTCAAGTCAGGAGACAGAGTCGATCTTACCGTAATCAGCCATACTCCGCTGGGCTACAAGATGCTGGTCAACAATCTGTTCTACGGTCTTCTTGCCGAAAAGGACGCTCTGGGTGTGGACCTTGTCAAAGGCAGGAGAATGAAGGGATACATTCATTCCATCCGTCGTGACTACAGGGTTAATCTCTCTCTTTCCGGAAGCGGAATGACCGGGGTTGCCAGCAGTACAGATTTTCTGCTGCGCGAGCTGGCTCTTGCGGACGGCTTCCTGCCGTTCGGGGACTTTTCAAGTCCGGAGGAAATCGAACAGCGTTTCCATATGAGCAAGGGCAAGTTCAAGAAGGTTATCGGCGGTCTCTACAGAATGCACCGCATCGAGCTTCTTGAAAACGGCATCAGAATCGTTGAAAGAGCCGAAGGTGCCGACGTGGGCGCCGAAGCAGACGAAGAATAATCACGTGCGTTATTCCGGCATGACGGGGATCTGAAATCATGCCGTAACATGTATGCATCCGTGCCTGAATCTGCAGTTGTTATTCCCGCAGGTTCCGCTGATGCGGATGCCTTTGAGGCCGAGACATGATTTCGGCAGGCAGGTTTGTATGATTAAGGAATATCTTAATAAAAGATTCTTTTCATTTCTGACATTAATATTCTGTTCCGGTTCTTCTCTGGCCATGACCTTGCCGATAATGAGCCTCTACCTGATGAACGAGGTTCATGCCGACGGCAGTCAGCTCGGTAACTTCTTCATCATCTCCGCCGTAAGCGGAATCATCGTAACCCAGATAATAGCGAAATTTTCGGATTCAAAGCTGTCCCGCCGCGATCTGATGATATTGGGCTATTCCGCAGGCGCTCTCACGACACTGACCTATATATTCTTTCCCGATTACGGCATTATCGTGACCGCGGGCGTGGCTTTTTCAAGCATTTCCATGGTGGCTACGCCGCAGGTGTTTGCACTGGCCCGCGAGTATGCGCTGCTTAAATACGGTGATGCGCTGATGTTTACCTCATATCTGCGTGCCGTGTTCTCTCTGTCATGGGTCATGACACCTCCGATAGCCTACGTTCTTTTCGTGGACTACGGCAGTCGGTTCACCTTTATGGTGGCAACCATGATTTTCCTGACCGGAGCGCTGGTGGCGTTCTTCATGATGCCGAAGGCTCTGTTCAAATCCGGTTCCGAGCATGATTTTGAAGATACGCCGTCTTCATCCATCGGTGATCTCATGGATACCGAAAATTCGAATGAAACCGGAAGGAACTCTCAGTCTGAGGCTCATGCGGAAGACGTGAAAGGTGACTCTTCCAGCGGCTTTAAAAATCTGCTGAAGTCGGGCAATGTCATGAGCATTGTCTTTCTGTTTCTGGCATTCATGCTGCTCTGGTGCTGCAATTCAGCCTATCTTATCAGCATGCCGGTTTTTGTTACCAGGGAGGCTTCCGTTGCCGGAACGCTGATTGACACGAACAGACTTCCGGGCGTCATGATGGGACTTGCTGCTCTCCTGGAAATTCCGGTAATGATTTACTGCGGCGGACTTGCCCGTAAAATCGGCCTGAAAACCCTGATTATCCTCTGCGGATGCTTCGGCTGTCTGTTCTATGTAAGTCTCTCCTTCGGACCTATAAGCTCCGTCTCTCTTCTTTTCATGCAGATTTTCAATGCCATCTTCATAGGTATACTCGCCAGCCTCGGCATGGTATACATGCAGGAACTGCTGCCGAAATTCCCCGGACAGGCCACGACGCTCTACAACAACAGCGTTCACACCGGAGGCATTATTTCCGGATATCTGGTGTCAAGAGCCATGTCGGCCGGGGGAACGGTGCTGGTTTTTGAGACGGGAATTGTTTTTACCGCCATAGCCGTGGTTCTGCTTTTTGCGGTTTCGGGTGTCGGAATCAGCAGAAAGGACTGATGTCCCGGATGATGTTCCGAAGCCTGACTGATAATTAATGAAAGGAAGGAATCTCTGGTTAAAAATCGCTCGTAAAATAGACAATATTTGTCAGAAAGATAAAAAATAATTCATAAATCTTGACAAAATACGTTTTATATCTGTAATTTACCAAATATTTTTGAGGCCCCGTACCTTATTATTGTGAAAAAACGCCGTTCCGGCGTCTTACCGGTACCCGGGGACTCACATGATGCGGGGAACAAGCCCCGTCTTGAAAAAGGAATATTCCTGTTATGTACGATTTCTGGTTAGAACTGTTACTTTTCGCCTCCAAGGTGGTTATTATTCTGGTTGTGCTGGCTGTCCTGGCTGTTGTCTGCGGTGCCGTCATCAAGTCTGTGGTGTCCGCGGTATCCGCCAAAAACAAAAAGAAGGATGATGACATCATCTTCACCATCGAGAACTACGGTGATCGTTTAAGCGAGGAAAAGGAAACGCTGGAAAAGAGCATGCTCAAGGCTCTTGATGACGATACCTATGAGGTTTTCAACAAAATCAAGGAAAAGGGCGACGAATTAAAGGAAGGCGAAGACAAGGACGCCAACAAGAAGCTTGTACAGCAGGGTTTTGAAGCCCTTATAAACTTCAGAAAGAAGGAACACGAGGCTGCCGAAGCGAAGGACAGCGCCTCTGAGGCCGGAAAGGCCGATAAAGCCGAAAAGCCGGCTGAAGCAAAGGCGGAAGCAAAAGCTGAAGACGCTGAGAAAGCCGCGAAGGCAGACAGTGATGAAACCGAAGAGGAAGTAATCGAATCAGTAAATCTCAAGGAATCCAACGGTTTCACTCTTTCAGTAAATTCGGACATGACCGTGTCCGTAACCGGCAGACTGATGTTCGTGATTGATTTCGACGGTTCAACCGACTGCAACGAGGTTGAATATCTGAGAAGAGCCGTAAACCTTCTTGCCGATGAACTGGCTGAAGGCGATGAAGTGGTAATCAGACTCACTTCACCCGGCGGTACCGTAAACGGCTACGGCCTTGCCGCTTCCCAGCTCGAACGTCTCAGGAGAACCGGAGCCAGACTTACGGTTGCGGTTGACGAGGTGGCGGCCAGCGGCGGTTATCTCATGGCCTGCGTGGCGGACAATCTCATCGCGGCTCCGTTCTCATACATCGGTTCAATCGGCGTGGTGATGGAACTTCCTAACTTCAACAGACTGATGAAGAAGTATGATGTGGATTATGAACAGATTACCGCCGGCGAATACAAGAGAACCCTCTCCGCCTTCGGTGAAAACACTGAGGAAGCCAGGGAAAAGTGCCGTGACGAGCTGCGTCAGATTCACCGTATTTTCAAGGCTCACGTTGCCCGTTTCAGAAAGAACGTGGATATTGAAAAGCTGGCCACCGGTGAAGTATGGCTCGCTTCCGAAGCGCTTGAACTCGGTCTTGTTGACAGCCTGATGACCTCAGACGAATACATTATCAGGAACATGGATAACTTCGCTGCGGTATTCAATGTCAGCTACACTGAAAAGAAAAAGAATTCATTCGTAAGCCGTTTCGTTTCGAAGGCTGCAGTGGCAGGTGTAATCACGGATGTGATACACCGTCTAGGTTTTAAGGGATACAGATAGACATTGTTTTCTGTATCATATACATTTATATTTGAATAACGGAATTCCGGCTCCCGCCTCCCGGCGCGGGCCCTGAAAAACATTGAGGTATATTGCGGTATGGGTAAGTCATTGGTTATAGTGGAATCCCCGGCAAAGGCGCATACTATAAACAAATATTTAGGCAGTAATTATGTGGTTAAGTCCAGCGTGGGTCACATCAGGGATCTCCCGTCAGGACAGGCAAAGGCCAAAGGAACATCGGCAGAGCCCGTTAAAAGAGCGCGTACCGCATCCGAAAAAGACGCCAAACTGTTTAACCGCATGGGTATCAACCCTGAGAAGAAGGGCTGGGCTCCACAGTATGAGATTCTTCCCGGCAAGGAAAAGGTAGTAGCCGAACTGGTGGCTGAAGCCAAGAAGAGTGACTACGTATATCTCGCAACCGATTTGGACCGCGAAGGGGAAGCAATCGCCTGGCATCTGCAGGAAGTAATCGGTTTACCGAAAGAAAAGTTCAAGCGCGTGGTTTTCAACGAAATCACCAAAAACGCCATTACCGAAGCATTCAAGCATCCTTCTGAAGTTGACCTGAACATGGTCAACGCCCAGCAGACCAGAAGATTTCTGGACCGTGTGGTGGGCTTCATGGTTTCACCTCTTCTCTGGGAGAAGGTGGGGCGCGGTCTGAGTGCCGGACGCGTGCAGTCAGTCGCCGTACGTCTCGTGGTGGAGAAGGAAGAGAAGATCCGTTCATTCATTCCTGAAGAATACTGGAATATCGACGCACTGCTCGGCAGAAACGGCGAGGAAGTGAAATTCGCGCTGACTCATTACAGGGACAAGCCTTTCCATTCAGGTTCACAGGAAGAAACCGACAGATATCTTGAAGAGCTCAGACAGCAGATCTTCAGGGTGACAAAGAATGAGGAAAAGGAAGTTCACACCGCTCCGTATCCTCCTCTCAATACGTCTTCAATGCAGCAGGCCTCATCAAACAAGCTGGGATTCGGCGTAAAGAAGACCATGATGCTGGCACAGGCTCTCTATGAAGCGGGTTTCATCACCTACATGAGAACCGACTCCCTGAATCTCAGCAGGGAAGCTCTGGCCGACATCAGAAAATACATTTCCGCAACCTACGGTGACGAATATGTTCCGGAGAAGGAACGTCACTACAGTTCATCAGACAATGCACAGAACGCGCACGAAGCCATCAGACCGACTGATATCACCCGTGAAAGCGCGGTTATCTCCAAGGCTCTCGGCAAGGATGCGGCCGAACTGTACACTCTGATCCGCAACAGTACTCTGGCCTGTCAGATGAGCAGCGCCGTACTCCTTAACCGTGAAATTCAGGCTGACGCCGGTAATTTCAGATTCAAGGTTTCAGGCAAGACCATCAAGTTCGACGGCTGGATGAAGATTGACCGCAGCCGCAAGGATGTTCTGCTCCCTGACATGAGCGTCGGTGATCAGCTTGACGTCAGCGACATTCTGGCGGATCGTCACTTTACCCGTCCTGAGGCAAGATATACCGAAGCGACTCTGGTTAAGGAACTGGAAAAGAGAGGTATCGGCAGACCGTCAACCTATGCAACCATTATTTCCACCATTCAGGAAAGAGGCTACGTTAAAATCGAACAGCGCCGCTTCTTTGCGGAAAAGATGGGCGAAATCGTTACAGACCGTCTCAAGAGCAGCTTTAATGATCTGATGGACTATGATTTCACCCGTGAAATGGAAAACAAGCTGGATGACATAGCTGAAAACCATCTTGACTGGCTGACCTGTCTGAACGACTTCTACAAGGGCTTCAAGGAAGAGCTGGATACCGCCCGCAAGTCTGAGGATGAAGGCGGCATGCACAGCAACATATCGGTGGTAACCTCCATCGCCTGTCCTGAATGTCACAGCAGCATGGTTATCAAGAATGCCACTACCGGCGTGTTCCTGGCCTGTTCAAATTACTCCGGCAAGTCAAAGAAGTCTGAAAACTCCTGCCGCAAGACCATCAATCTGGTTGCAGAGGATCAGCTGCCTATGTTCGTGAACGAGGATTCTGAAAGTGAATTCCTGAGAACCAAGCGCCGCTGTCCTATCTGTAATTCGGTAATGATCGGCTACGTGATAGATGAACACCGCAAGATTCATATCTGCTCGGCAAATCCTAACTGTCCGGGTTATGAAATAGAAGAGGGCAATTTCAAGCTCAAGGGAGCTGAAGGTCCTACCATTACCTGTGACCGCTGCGGTCAGCCGATGGAACTCAAGAACGGCCGTTTCGGAAGTTACATGGCTTGTACCAGCAAGGAATGCGGCAACACCCGCAAGATTTTAAAGAACGGTGAAATAGCACCTCCACGCGAAGATCCTGTTGATTTTGAGGATCTTATCTGCAAGGACGGCAAGTCTCACTTTGTGCTGCGTGACGGTGCGTCAGGCATCTTCCTGGCTTCAAACGCCTTCCCTAAGGTGCGTGAAACCAGAGCTCCAAAGGTAAGTGAACTCGTGGCTCATCAGGACAGCCTTCCTGAAAAGTTCAGATACTTTGTAACCGCTCCGGTTGCTGACGGTGACGGCAATCCTACCGTAATCCGTTTCTCACGCAAGACCAAGAAGCAGTACGTGATGGCTGAAAACGCCGAGGGCAAGTCAACAGGATTTACAGCCTTCTATAACGAGGAGAGCAGGACCTGGGAGGTTGCCTCGGTGGAAAAGGCTTCAAAAACAGCCAAAGCGACTAAAACCGCAAAGACGTCAAAGACCTCCAGGGCAAAGTAAAGGTCTCTGACACGGAGTCTGTAAGAAAACCGGTGCATCATGCGGATGCATCGGTTTTTTTGTGCGGATCCCGGACGGTTCATACTGCAGCGTAAAACAAAAAACACGCTATCAGCGAGGAAGTGCGGAAAAAGCTTCACCGTAATCACGGCAGTTTTCTGAGGTAAATTATTAACCTGTGTCAAAAGATTGCAAACAAACAGGCCTTTATTCGTGTTTTTCTGTTGCCTAAAGCCTGTCTGTTAACTAAAATTTCTGAAAAGTTCAGGAGAGTGGCTTCCGGATATTTCAGAAGATTATGGACAAAATCAATTTACCTGATTACTGCAAAACCGTAGAGGAACTCGCTCATGCGGGAATAGTTTTTCAGAAACCTGTTGTGGACACGTGCTGCAGAAGGGCGCTGGGAAAGACTTTTTTCATTTTTTCGGGAGTTACTCTGTTCTGTCTGGCCGTAGTATACGTGAATAAGGCCTTTATTCATTTCATCAGTACCGGAGCCGCCTGCATGCTGCTGATTATAGCCGCCGTATGCGCCTGTTACGTTGTCTATCTGCTTATATGCTATCTGTTCTGCACGTTTATGCGCGGTTATCTTAAAAGACGCGTATGCCCCGTCATGCTTGAACCTGTTGGGGTGGCGGTGGAGATTTACGGCGGACAAGCCGTAATGCAGCACGGAAAGCTGAAATGCCGCAGTTACATCATTTACCGCGAAGCCGGAGTCAGAAATACCGTGAACTACTATGCGTCTGCCCCGTATTACGGAATTCCGGAGAACAGACCGACGGGGACCGCCTTCCTCTTCAGGCATCCTGACAACAGAAAATTCTATACCGTGGACAACGACATGGAACAGAACGTCATCAGAGTAAAACGTACCGTCAGTGCCTGATAAAACAGTTTCCGTAAGCGGCATGAAAATCCTGATGTCTGCAGATACCGTCCTTTAAAAAAGTATTTTTTCTGAGGAATGCGGAAGATTATTACAGAAAATTTATTAATTTTTAGTCTCAAAACGAAAATTTTTTCAAAAAAACGTTTTTCAGTTAAAGAGAGTATTGTATATTTTTTGAACAATATGGTATAATTTTGCCACTTTAGCACGGATGACTGACAAAAAATAATCAAAATTAAGACATTAATCTTTCTAAAAACCAAAAAATAAATTATGATAGACATCATGAAAATGATTTCAGATTTGTGAGGTGCTATCGATATTTTATTCATTTATCTGAAATGATAAGTTTTTTCTGTTATCTTTAGAGATATACAAGAGATGGGTAATGATGCACTGATAATAAACAACTACAAAGAATCATTACATTTGTTTGACAGTTACCATAACTAAGCCTATTGGGAGTAAGCAGGTTTAGGTTAAACAATTAGAGAATGTGCTATGAAAGGAATAATTAGAATCGGCAGTGATCATGAAGAAAATGATCGCAATCTTCTGGAATTAAGTCTCCATAACGCTCTGGATTTTGAGACCGTATCTGAAAGACAGATGGAAGCTTTCCTGGTAATGATGGCTCAGATCAATGCAACCACATTAAAGAGCATGCAGTTTGCCAATGACTGCCCGTATGATTTGAACGAGGCCGAAAACTCATAGTAGGCGTCGCTGATTCGAACCCGGTTGCCTGGTGACATGTGACCCGATTCGTTCCGTCATGTAAATATCAGCCGGAGGGAGCCGGCTTTTATTTTTTTATCTCTGATTTTGCGGTAATCCACATGATTATGACGTGCATACAGTGAGTAAGCGTAAATACAGATTAAATGTCCTGTTACTGTAATGGTGACAGGACATTTTTACAGAATGGTGAATAAAAGGAAAATCCGAACATTGCTGCTGTCACTGCATCATAGAGTTTCCTGGTTTTTATTTCGTGTCAACGCAAAGACCATATTGGTGACTGTTTCGACGTTTACAACTTTCAAAAAGCAAGTGAAGGTCAAAAATAGCGGATCTGCATAATGCACTCGCTCTGAAATTACGTTAATATCTCTCAAAGACATACTCAGGCTGAATTGCATGCTTTCAGCTGTTTTGTTTTTGTTGAGGCGCATCTGGACATGAAAGTTTTTCAAATAGTCGGAGTTCGAAAATCCGGAAAAACCACTACAGTTGAATGTCTGATAAAAAAGCTGAAACAGAGAGGTTTCAGTGTTGGAACGGTTAAGTGTATTAACTGTCCCGTTTTTACGATTGACGCGGACAGACATTCAAATACGGCGCGTCATGCCAGAGCAGGGGCGGACGTGGTGGTAGCCTACGGCAGAAGAGAGGTGGATTTCATTTACCCTGCGCCGCAGGATATAAGCAGAACACTGTTAATTCTCAACGAGGCGTCCCTGGACTACTGCATTGTCGAGGGCGGTTATGAATTCGATCTTCCGCGCATCATATGCTTGAGAAATGAGGCTGAATTCCAGGATCGGTATACGGAAAAAACCTTTGCCGTAGCAGGGGTCATTGCCGGCTCCCTGAAAGGAAATTTGGGACTACCGGTATTTAATGCTCTGTCAGATGACGGGCTGGAGGCTCTTGCCAATCTGACGGAAATTTCCGTACCTGAATTAACACTTCCGGTACCAAAGCTTCAGCGACCAGAGTCATGCAGAAATTTCTGCAGGGATTGTTTGGAACACAATAAGATTAAATAAACGATAACAGGACGATAATGAACAGTAAATCCGGATTTGTCCGCAATATATGCATAAGCCCCAAAAGAGGCACTGCAAAAAAAGAAGTTCCCGAGGCTGTGCTTCTTGTTGACTGGGGAATTGATAATGATGCCCATGCCGGGCACTGGCACCGTCAGGTAAGTCTGCTTCCTCAGGATAAAATAAACATTTTCAATCAGAAGGGGGCCGGGGTTTCACCCGGAGACTTCGGGGAAAACCTAATTGTGGAAGGTCTCGATTTCGGCGGTATTTTCAAGGGGGACAGACTGTCAGTCGGCGAGTGCGTTCTGGAAATAACCCAGATTGGCAAAGAGTGTCATTCCCACTGTGCTATATTCCGAAAAATGGGGGAATGCATCATGCCAGGGAACGGAATTTTTGCGAAAGTTATAAAAGGTGGAACGCTAAGAAAGGGGGATATTGTTACGGTTATGGAAAATACTGAAAAAACAAAACTTACGGCAGCGGTAATAACCTTAAGCGACAAGGGAGCCATGGGGCTCCGTGAGGATGATAGCGGAAAGCGCGTACAGGAACGTCTGATGTTGGCAGGCTATAGGGTGACCGATTATGTCCTTCTTCCGGACAATGAGGAAAAACTCAGAAACGAATTAATCCGTCTGGCGGATGAAAAATCCGTAAATCTTATTATTACCACCGGAGGTACCGGATTTTCCCAAAGGGACGTGACTCCGGAGGCTACCATGTCCGTTGCTACCCGCAATGCTCCGGGAATTGCCGAGGCCATACGTGCCGAATCACTTAAGGTGACCGGGCGTGCCATGCTGTCGAGAGGCGTTTCGGTCATCAGAAACAGAACCCTTATAGTTAATATTCCCGGAAGCAGGAAGGCCGTGGATGAATGTCTTGATGCATGTCTGCCACAGCTTGAGCACGGTTTAAATATTCTACTTGGCAGGGACGGCGAATGCGGCAGTGTGTAATTTTGGGGATAATGAGTGTGATTAACAAAGGAAAATTTGGAAAAATTGCAGGATTTGTCGCTTCACTGGGATTGGTTGCTCTTATGTCCGCGGGGTGTGAAAGCGACGATGCTGATGGTGAAAAAGGTGATTCCCAAACGGCCGAGCGGACGAGAATTACTTTTTTTGCGGCTGCCTCAATGACGGAAACTCTTACGGCCATTGCGCAAAGGTATGAGGCGGAACATCCCGATACGGAAATCGTGTTCAGTTTCGATTCTTCCGGTACACTTAAAACTCTGATTATTGAGGGGGCCTACTGCGACATCTTCATGTCCGCTTCCCCGAGACAGATGAACCAGCTGGATTCGGGAAATGGAGAAAATGAAGGTTATCTTATGAGCGGGACCAGAACCGATCTGCTTGAGAACCAGGTCGTTCTTGTCGTGCCTGATGGTAATCCTAAGGGCATAAAGGGATTCGATGATCTGATAAAGAGACTCGGAGATGGCGGAATTCTTCTTGCGGTTGGCAATTCCGACGTTCCCGTTGGGCAGTATTCTGCAAAACTCTTCTCGGCTTACGGGCTGAATCCTGATGAACTTTACGGCAGCGGAACACTGACCATCGGAAACAATGTTAAGGAGATTACTTCTCAGGTTAAGGAGAGCGTGGCCGATGCCGGGATTATTTACGCAACTGATGCAAAATCCGCAGGACTTACTGTCGTTGACACTGCTCCGGAGAAAGCTGTAGGCAGGGTTATTTATCCTGTTGCCGTATTAAAAGGTTCAAAACATGCCGGGAAGGCCGAAGACATCATTGAATATCTGAAGAACGATGAGTCACGAAAGATTTTTGAAAGCGTGGGTTTTAAGAGTTTGATCCTTCAGCCGGCAGATGAGTCAAAGATCTTTACTGATTGAGGTTCGGAGTTTTTGGGCATGGATTTGTATCCCTTATACAATTCAGTGAGAATAGCCTTGATTTCCACGGCGGTCATCTTTCTGGCGGGAACTGCAGCTGCTTATTACATATCCAAACTTCCGAGAACACTGAAGGGAATTCTGGATGTCATTCTGACGGTTCCGCTGGTTCTGCCTCCCACTGTCATCGGTTATCTGCTGTTGCGCGTTTTGGGACCGAACAGACTGCTTGGAGGTTTTTTCATGGAGTATTTTGACCTCCGTCTTACCATGAACTGGTGGTCAACAGTGTTTGCCACCACAGTGGTCTGTTTCCCTCTGATGTACCGTACGTGCAGAGGGATTTTCGAGTCCTTTGACGAAAATATCATTCTTGCCGCCAAAACCCTGGGGCTCAGTAACATATTTATTTTCTGGCGTCTGATTCTTCCCGTGTGCAAATCCGGAATCATTGCCGGTCTGGTACTGTCCTTCACCAGGGCTCTGGGCGAATACGGAGCTACCAGCATGGTGTCCGGATACATTCCGAAGGAAACAGCCACTATTTCAACCACGGTGTATCAGCTGTGGCGTACGGAGAACGATGCGCTGGCGGTAAGATGGGTCGTCATCAATCTGCTGATTTCGTTTATGGTGCTGATGTTCATGAACATGTTTGAAAATCGCAGGAAGAAATTTTAATGTCCCTGATCGTAGATATTGAAAAAAAACTGGATAATTTCACCCTGAAGGTTTCATTTACCGCGGGGGACGGCATCACTGCGGTTCTGGGGGCTTCGGGATGCGGCAAATCCGTGACTCTTAAGTGCATAGCAGGTGTGGCAACACCGGACCGTGGCAGAATAGTGCTTAACGACAGGGTGCTTTTTGACTCAGAAAAGGGTATTAATCTTTCGCCGCAAAAACGCAACGTGGGGTATCTTTTTCAGAATTACGCTCTTTTCCCAAACATGACCGTTTTAGGCAATATTCTCTGTTCCGTAAGAAATGCGACTTCCTCTGCGGAAAAGAAAAAAAAGGCAGAGGACGTGATAACCCGTCTACATCTTGATGACGTGAAGCACTGTCCGGTAACGGCAATATCAGGGGGGCAGATGCAGCGTACGGCTCTTGCCAGAATTCTTGTGAACGATGCCGAAATAATCATGCTGGACGAACCTTTTTCTGCTCTGGACGAACATCTCCGCTTTGCCGTGGAAAATGAACTGGCCGGGGTCATGAAGTGTATCGGTAAAACCGTGTTGCTGGTCTCCCATAACAGAGATGAGGTCTACCGGCTGAGCTCTCGGGTGGCGGTGATGCATGATGGTGTAATCGAATATTCAGGGAGCAGGGAAGATGTTTTTAAAAATCCGCGTACCTTGAGCGGTGCCAGACTTACCGGAGTCAAAAACATAGCTCCTGCGGTCAAGGATGAAAATGGGGAAATACACGTCCCGGGATGGGGAATGAACTTCAGGGATTGGACAGCCTCTGATGCCGGGGAAATTACCGCTGCAGGTCTGCGAATGAATGAGCTCAAAACCGTGAAGGTCGAAGGAAGTTCCGGAAGATTTTATGATTTTGTCATCATGAGTGTGACAGAGAATCTGTTTAATTATGTTGTTGAGCTGCGCCGTAAGGATACGGCTGACGCTCTTATCCTGTACTGGCAGGTGTCTGTAGATGTCTGGCATTGGAACGGACAGCGTGAAATCAGTCTGTTTGTTGCCGATGACTCCCTTATGCCGCTACGGGGAAAATGTGAGTGGAGTTAAATGTCAGTGTTTAAAAAATTATCTTTCAGGGAAACAAGGGACAGGCTTCTGTCTGTTATCGGAACCATCGGTACGGAAAACGTGGAACTGTCTGAACTGTGCGGCAGGGTCATAGCAGGGAATATCACGGCTGCCATGATGATTCCTCATTATGACAGATCTCCATTTGACGGTTATGCCTTAAGGAGTGAGGATGTTGCCGGGGCATCAGAGGATAATCCGGTTACCCTTAAGATCATTTATGAAATTAAGGCCGGAGATACTGCGGGCCGTCCTGTAAAAAACGGCGAGGCCGTTAAAATCCTTACCGGAGCTCCGGTTCCTGATGGAGCGGACTGTGTGCAGAAATACGAGGACACGGTTTTTGATGAAGACAGTGTGACACTGAGTGCACCTCTTAAGTTTAATCAGAACGTGGTCAGGGCGGGAGAGGACGTGAAGTCAGGAATGCTTCTGGCGGAAAATGGAACCGTTGCTGATGCGGCGGTTATGGGAATGCTGGCATCTCAGGGGATTGGTGTTGTCCCTGTTTTCCGCAGGCCTCGCGTTGCCGTGATAAGCACTGGCAGTGAGCTTGTCGAGGTCGGGGAACAGCTTACGGGAAGCCGTATATACAATACCAACCGCTATATGCTTGAGGCAGAACTCAGAAGGTGTGGATGCATTCCGTTTTATGCCGGTCTTGCGGGTGACGATCCCGGTGTGATTGCAAAGCTTGTTTCCGAAAGCCTCGACACTCATGATGCCGTGGTGATTACCGGAGGTGTTTCTGCCGGTGATTATGATTTTGTGCCGGAAGCCATGGAAATGACAGGGGTGGAAATTCTGTGTCAGGGAGTAAAAATGAAACCTGGAATGGCATCCGTCTACGGTTTTCGTAACGGTAAACCGTGTTTCGGCCTGTCTGGAAATCCCGCTTCCGCCATGACGTCTTTTTATGCCGTCTGCCGCCCTGTTTTAAGAAAGTATGCAGGAGAAAGAAACTGGCTTCCTGAAATGATAAAGGTGAATATGACGGGAGACTTCGGCAAAAGTGCCGGCTGTGAACGTCTTCTGAGAGGCAGGATGAGTATTGAGAATGGAGTGATCTGCATGCGACCTTCATCAGAACAGGGGAATGCCGTCATCAGCAGTATGGCCGGTGCCAATCTCATGGTAATAATACCTGCAGGACACGGTCCGGTTCATGCGGGAGAAATTTTTGACGGTTTTATGATCTAGAAGAGGACATCATGAAAAAGATTGACGTACGCAATGCCGTGGGCATGAAACTCTGTCATGACATAACCGAAATGCGTGACGGTTTCAAGGGACCTGTCTTTAAGCGTAATACTGTTATCAGGGAGGAGGATATAGAACATCTTCTGAACATCGGTAAGCGTCACGTGTTTGTATGGGATGACGAAATTTCGGAAATACATGAGGACGACTGTGCCCGCAGAATGGCGGCAGCGGTTTCCTCAGAGGGAGTCCGTTTTGAAGGACCGTCCGAGGGTAAGATGCTGATGTTTGCCGAAACCGAAGGTCTGTTCCGTGCAGATACTGAACTTTTGAAAAAAATCAATCATGTTGAGGATGTCACGATATGCTCGGTTCCCGATCATTATCCCGTTAGACCCGGAATGAAGCTTGCGTCCATGAGAATTGTTCCACTTACCACAAAAGAGATAAACATTCTTAAGGTTGAAGAGCTGTGCAGACAGAAGGAACTGTTTAAAATTCTGCCGTACCGCCGGCTTAAGGTTGGAATCGTCATAACAGGTTCTGAGGTCTACCACGGCAGAATCAAGGATAAATTCGAGCTCGTTTTAAGAGGCAAACTGTCAAAGTATCCGGCGGACATACTGGGAGTGACCGTGTGTGATGATGTTCTGGAAATGATTACCGCCTCAGCCTCTGCTTATCTGAAAAAAGGCGCGGATCTTCTGATTTTTACGGGAGGTATGTCGGTGGATCCTGATGATCTTACCCCAACGGCCATTAAGTCTCTTGGGGCGGAAATCATAGCCTACGGCATGCCGGCACAGCCCGGAAACATGACTCTCGTGGCGTATCTGGGAGATGTGGCCGTCATGGGGGTTCCCGGAGCGGCCATAGCCCTTCCCGTTACCATGACCGACGTTCTCCTGCCTCAGGTGTTTACCGGAGTGAAGTTTACTCGCGACGACCTTATCGGACTCGGTAACGGGGGACTGTGTCAGGGCTGCTCCGTCTGTCATTTTCCTAACTGTACTTTCGGAAGGTATTAGCACCGTGCAGGATCTTTTTTCCCGAAAAATCAATTATCTCCGTCTTTCGGTTACCGGAAGGTGCAATTTCGGCTGTGCCTACTGCAGCGGCGGGCGCGGGGACTGTCCGCGTTCCGATGAACTGTCGGTGGACGAAATCCGGGGCATTGTCAGGGCTGCGGCATCTCTCGGATGTACCAAGGTCCGGCTCACCGGCGGGGAACCGCTCATACGTCATGACATTGCGGAAATATGCCGTACCGTCATGAACGTTCCCGGGGTTAAAAAACTCTGTCTGACAACCAACGGTTATTACCTGTCCCGCCATGCGGGAATTCTTAGGGATGCCGGGGTATCCTGCGTAAACATAAGTCTTGATACCGCGGACGATGAACGTTTTTATAAAATAACGGGGAGAAGGGCGCTTGGGGACGTGCTGTCGGGAATTGACGCGGCACTTGCCTCAGGGTTTGACAGGGTAAAAATCAATGCCGTGCTGCTTCACGGCGTCAACGATGACGTGAAGTCGGTACGGGATCTCGCGTCGCTTACCGAAAGGTATCCGGTTGATTTGAGATTCATCGAGCTGATGCCGTCACGTCTTATCGGAGAAAGTTACGGCAGAAGCTTTGTTTCCGCCGATCTGGTTTTTGAGTCACTGCCAGGGCTGGAACGTTCGGAGACACCTGAAGACGCGGAGGGCGTGGCCGAGATGTACCGCATCCCGGGAGCTCCCGGACGCGTGGGCATCATTTCTCCGATGTCGGCCTGTTTCTGTCACCGCTGTTCCCGTATCAGGGTTCTGTCTGACGGCAGGGTGCGTCCGTGTCTTCTCAGAAACACCGAATATGACCTAAGGGGACTTTCATATGAGGATACGGTGGCCGTTTTGAGAAAGGCCGTATTGATGAAGCCGCTTAATTACGGGGAGGAAATCGGTACCGGTGCGGCTCAGTGCGAAATGAAGAGAATTGGAGGCTGATTTATTCATGAGTGATTTTACTCATTTTGACGAATCCGGCAGATGCCGCATGGTTGACGTTTCCGAAAAGAATGACACCTCAAGGATTGCGGTTGCCGAAGGTTACGTATACGTTAACAGGGAAACGCTGGGGCTCATAAAAAGCGGCGGCATAAAGAAAGGTGACGTGCTGACGGTGGCTCAGATTGCGGGGATCATGGGAGCCAAAAGAACCCCCGACCTCATTCCCATGTGTCACACCCTGATTCTTAGTGGGGTTTCGCTGGAAATTACCGTTGATGACGACAGGTGCGCGGTCAGAATACAGTCCAGGGTTAAGAACCGCGGTGCCACAGGCGTTGAGATGGAAGCCCTTACGGCCGTGTCAGTGTCTGCTCTTACCGTGTATGACATGTGCAAGGCCGTGCAGAAGGACATGCGTATCGGCGACATCAGACTTCTGCATAAGGAAGGCGGTGTTCACGGGGTTTTTCATGCAGAGTCTTAGAATCGGAGTGGCCGTGATGGCCGGGGGAAAATCTTCCCGCATGGGGTGTGACAAGGCAGAGCTCATGCATGATTCGGGGGACTGTTTTCTGACAGCCCTGTGTAAGCGCTTGGATTTTTTTGCATACAGATACGTGTCGGTGAACGGCGGACGCGGTTACCTCGTTGACGGTTTTGATCCGGTAACGGACACCGTTGCGGACGCGGGCCCTGCCGGCGGAATTCTGTCCGTGCTGTCACTGACGGAGGCCGATGCGGTTCTGGTGCTCGCATGTGACATGCCGGATTTTACCGCGGACGAGGCCCGAAGGCTGCTGTCCCTTTATGCCGGTGAGGACGTGCTGGTTCCCGTGATTCGGGAAACATGGCAGCCTCTGGCGGCGATATATTCCAAAAATACGCTTCAGGTTTTCAGGGACAGCCTTGATTCCGGAAACTTCAGACTTAGGGACATAATCCGCCGTACCCGTTTCAGAACCGTTCAGGTTCCCCGTGAGTCCGAGTTTAATTACGTCAACATCAACACCCAGGATGAATATCGGTTATATGAATGTAATCATTCAATATTGTTTTAAGACAAAAGATTCATGGAAAAATTTAATAAATCTTCATAAGGACAGCTTCTATTGAGTTTCGTTTTTATTTGACTAATGACCAAGTGAACATTGGAATGTAAACGGTAATAGATGAATATTTGAGATGTAATATAAAACGAAACAAAAAATCACTTATTACAAGATTGTATAAGTTTTTTGTGTGATTTTATGTGATAAAAGTAAAATTGCATTGCTTTATGTGGAATAAAGACATATTATACAGGTATGTCTTATAAAGGGATTTGTTTATATGAAAATACAAGCAGTTGTAATAGATGGGTTTAAAAATTTATCAAATGTAAAAATTAGATTTGATAACATTACTGCCCTTGTTGCGCTTAATAATTTTGGAAAGTCCAATGTCCTGTCAGCAATCGATTTTGGTATGACCTTTATTAAATCGAGCGTGTCTGAAAAACAAATTATGATGGCTAATTCAAATCTTATTCCGATGAATAAAGCTATGTTGGGACGCAATTATAAGTACGAGATGGAGGTTTCTACAGAGATAAATTCTCAAGAGTATCTTGTTCAGTATGGATTTGAGTTTAATTGGAAAGATTCTGTTGGAAAGGCTCCCAAAATTGTTGGTGAATATTTAAAGGTTAAATTAAATATCAGGGGACAAAAATTTACGCAACTAATAGGTCGTTCAGAGAATAATGCGTTGTACAAAAGTTCTGAAACCGGCAGGTGCTCATCAAAAATCAATGTGGATTCAGCAGAGCTTGTTGTTAATAAGTTGAAAGCTTTTGATGATATATATTATTTCGAGATTATTAAAAAAATAAATAATATGAAAATTTATATGGAAAATAATCTTGATGCAAAGTTTTTTTATCAGCCAAATCCCATTATAAGAAAGGGGCTCGAGAATGAGATGATAAATGCTGATAATCTTCCGCGTATTATTTATAATCTAAAGACTCAATATTCAGGCAAATTTGATTTATTGAAAGATGTTTATACTAAATTGTTTCCGAATATTGAAGACGTAATTGTCAAGCAGATTCCCATAGGTGGAACGGAGGATAATCAAATTCCTGAAGATGCACCTTTTGTATTTTCTAAATATATTTATGTTTTATTGGTAAGGGATTGTAATTTATCAAATTCAATAGATTTTGCTTCTATGTCTGATGGTGCTAAAAGAGTATTTTTGATTCTCACAAAAATAATAGTTTCCAGCATAAGCAATGTGTCTCTGATTGCTATTGAGGAGCCGGAAAATTCTGTGCATCCTGGGCTTTTTCAAGCCTATATAAGAATTATTCACCAATTACTGGACGATTGTAAAGTTATTATTACCAGTCATTCCCCTTACATTGTCAGTTATCTGGATCCTGCATGGATTCATGTTGGTATGAATGTTAAGCCTGGGGTGGCTGAATTCTTTTCATTTAAGAACTCTGGTCAAAAACAACTTAAGAAAGATGCAACTCATTATCATATGAGCATGGGAGATTACTTGTTCTCGCTTCTTTCAGATGCCGACGACAGCATAAATGATTATTTGGAGTTTGGCAGTAATGAATAAATGCCTTGTATTATTTGTTGAAGGTGAAACTGAAATTGAATTTTATAAAGCGGTAATTTCTTTTGCCAGAGGAAAACTTAAAAACAAAAGATTTGACACATGTATAGAATGTGAGAACGTCAATGGAATCGGTGGATTTAAGAATATTGCTCTTAGAAGATTTGAAAAGAAAGTGAAGCCCAAGTACGATGAAGCATGTAAGTTTACGGTAGTATTATGCAGTGATACGGATGTATTCGAATTAGAGCAAAAGCCTCCCGTGAATTGGGATGAGGTTAGGAATGATTTGATTTCGGCTGGAGCCCATGATGTAATTTTAGTCAGAGCCAAAAAATCTATTGAGGATTGGTTTTTATATGATTCTGACAGTATTGTGTCATTTTTGAGGTTAAAAAAAGGAGAAAAAATTACTGGAAGTAATGGTTATGACAAATTAAAACGTTTATATAAAAAGGCAAATAAGATGTATTTTAAAGGCATGCAGAGTAATGGAATGGTTGAAAAACTTGATATTGAGAAAATATCACTTGCAGTAAAAGATCAGTTATCGCCTTTGTATAAACTTCTCGGTGTAGAGCTGTAGTAAAGGGATTTACAATATAAATAATTTCGATTTAGACGAGCAAATGCCGCCGAGACGGTAATAACAGATACCGGACTTGTTTTTTTTCCTGAATTTTTAAATGAACAAAAGGAAAGATTATGGACTATATCTATTTTATCAATTCGCGGGATATTCGCGAATATCTCTATAACATCAACTTCCATTTAAATGGTGAACAGAAATTATTTTTAATTGACAAATGCTATAGAATTACACTTGATGAAAAAATAGAAGCATTTAAATCTCTTTTGAAGGAGAACGATGAGAAAGTTATTATCAGAAATCCGTGTTACTGGATTCGAAAGGATACCAGTTGCTCTAAAAACAGATTGGAAGATGAAGTAATCAGTCTTCACGAATTTGTATTCAGTTTATTAAAACATTATCAGAACCTTACAGATCTTTTGAAAATTAAAGACAATAAGTCATATTACCGCATCAGTTATCTGGATCTGAACGACAGTGAAGAATATTTCGAAATTGAATTCAGTTTTACGGATTTTGACAGTGCCGTCTCCTATCTCAAGGAACAATACCTTAATGAACAGAAAATTACGGTCGTAAAAATACAAAAAATATTTTTTTTCGATGCCAACAGTCATCAGGGAAAAACTGACAATACCTGCCGACAGATTGTTGCTTATCTGAATGCGGATCTTAAAATATTAAATATTTACGGTTCCCGCATTACAGATGAACCATATGAAGATTACACTACTGACTCCTTGATGATTTATCTGCCAACGCCTTTCAGGTGCGGAGATATTCTTACCTGCAGTGCGGATGCCAGATATGCAGGATATACTCATGGTTTTGATCCATTTGTAATGATTAAAACATTTCCTGATGAAAAGCTCTGCAGAGGAGTTGACTGTTCTGATATATTTGTCGAAGCCTATTATCTGAGTGATGAAAAATTAACGAATTTTTTAGTTGATAACACACCTCACATATACGATCTTGAATATTGCAGACAACCTATAGAAAACAAATTCAGACTGCTCAAAGTATTAAGTGCACGGCTCCAGAAAGATGATCTTGTTGATGAAGAAGGACTGGTGCGCACTGCGATGTACTGCGAAGCGGAAGCAACATATAAAGAAGCATGGAATAATCTTTATACTTATCCTGCAGTCAAATATCTGCTGTCTACTTCGGAGGAACAGCAGATAAATACCAAAAGCAACGAATACAGATATATAAAACCTGAGCGTCTGCTGCGATTTTCCTGCAAAATAAAAATATGGCTGGACGATGAACGGGAGGCGCCTGAAGGTTACTGCCACTGTCACAGTGTTAATGAGACTATAAATAAAATCAGACAGTGTGAAAAATATGCCGTATTCATTGAAGAACTGAATCTTGATCATGACCTTGGAGACTACGCCGGTGACGGGGGGGATGCCATCAAACTTCTGGATTTTTTAGTTGAAAGAGAAACATATTATAAAATAAAAATACATACGGCTAATCCTGTGGGAAGAGCCAACATGCAGAGAATGATTGACAGATACTGGCGGGGACAAAATTAAAGCACTCCTCTCCGATGCCACTTAAAAAGAAAATCAGGCTCGATGTTAACCAGAAAGTATTTTTTAAATGTCGACTTGATGGTAATTCTACTGAAAACAGCAGTAAAAATTATACTTCGAATCATGAGAAGCAAAAGTTTAAAGAGGAAGTTATCTCCATTGTATAAGCTTCTCGGTGTAGAGCTGTAGTAAAGGGGTTTACAATATAAATAAATTTCGATTCAGACTGGCAAATGCCGCTGAGACGGCTTTTTTCACCGGTTTCCGCCCCGGTTTTCCGTCAGGTTCCGTCCTCTGGGGAAGCATGCGGAAAAGTCTTATAAAAACAGTGATACATGTAGGATTTATAAGACTCCGGTGTAGTTGTTTTCTCTTTTTTTAACTCTATCAAACAGTGTTCATCAGTCCCCACGTTTTATGATTAAATATCATACAGAACATGTTAAAATCCTTAAGTGTCCCTTTTCCCTTCCGCATTCATTTGCCTGCCTTGGTTTTCATACCGTAAGCCTCGGCATGAATTGCCGGACGGAACACGGGATTTAATGAACATTTAAAGTCCGGCATGTACCGGCAGCAGGGCACATGAACAGACTTAACGTCCCGCGGATAATAAATACGTAACCGGTTATGGGGAGCATTCAATGTATAAAAAACAGGAACTGAAAAACACCCAGAGAAGCAGGCTTCTCAACAGTTTTTTGTCAACTTTTCAAAAAAGGGTTTTGGCAAACCCTCCGGGGGTATGCTGCATATCAAGCCACATAGCTTACCTGCGTACCGCCCGCAGTCAGACCTGCGGTAAGTGCGTTCCATGCGCCAAGGGACTCGAACAGCTGGAAAAAATGATGCAGAAGGTTCTTGACGGTGGTGCCGACATGGATCTTTACGTTGATATGCTGTGGCTGGCTCAGAATATCAAGGAAACGGCGGACTGCGCCATCGGCTACGAAGCCGCCTACATGGTACTGACAAACATCAAGAACTTTAAGGATGAATATCTTTACCACATAGAGCATCACCGCTGTCAGTCCAATGTATCGGTAAAGGTTCCGTGCATGTACAACTGTCCCGCCTACGTGAACATTCCGGGATATATTTCTCTCATAGGTGCCGAACGCTACGCCGATGCCATCAATCTTATCCGTGAGGACAATCCTTTTCCCACCGCATGCGCTTTCGTCTGCGAAAGACCGTGCGAACTGCAGTGCCGCAGAACACTGATTGATTCGGCAATAAACATTCGCGGTCTTAAAAAATTTGCCGTAGACCAGATTCCGGTGGATGCCGTGGACACTCCTCCGAGAAACGTGCCCACCGGTAAGAGGATTGCCATCGTGGGCGGCGGACCTTCGGGGCTTACCTGCGCATATTTTCTGGCACGCATGGGGCATTCCGTGGTTATATACGAAGCCAAGGAGAAACTCGGCGGAATGCTGAGATACGGGATTCCGAATTACCGACTCCCCAAGGACAGACTGGATCAGGACATCGCAGCACTTCTGGCCGTGGGCGGCATAGAAGTGCGTCTTAATTCTCCGATAGGAAAGGATATAACTGCGGAACAGCTCGAAAAGGAATACGATGCCGTTTATCTGTCTATTGGTGCCCAGAGCGGCAAGGTGATTCCGATAAAGAATTACGACAATCCGAACGTGGCGTCCGCCGTGGAAATGCTTGACCGCATAGGTCACGGCGATCTTCCTGATTTCACCGGCAAAAACGTCGTGGTTATAGGCGGCGGCAACGTGGCCATGGATTGTGCCCGGTCCGCCATTCGCTGCGGAGCCGCTTCAGTAACGCTTGCCGTTCGTGAAAGACAGGTCGATATGACGGCCCTGCCTTCTGAAATTCAGGGGGCCATAGAGGAGGGGGTGGAACTTATGACCATGTACGCGCCTTCAGAGATTAAGGTTGATGAAAACGGCAATGTGGTGGCGCTTATCACCAAACCACAGATTACAGGTCATTATGACGAGCACACCGGACTTCCATCAGTGCGTGATGCCGCCAAGGAACCTTACGAGATTCCGTGCGACGTGATTTTCATGGCCATCGGTCAGGCCATTGTTTCGGAACCGTTTTCCGGATACGGGCTTACCAACAGGGGAACTTTCATTGTCGACAAAACCACGGCCATGAAGGATCATCCAGGTGTATTTGCGGGCGGGGACTGCGTCAGCGGCCCTGCAACCGCAATTATGGCCATCGGCGCAGGAAAGGTGGCCGCCATGAACATAGACGAATACCTCGGATTCCACCATGCCTATCGTCTTAATATAGAAATTCCTCATGTACAAAGCAACATGCGCAGTCACTACGGCAGGGTTAACCTGACAGAGAAGTCTGCAAGGGAAAGAAAGAAGAGCTTCTGTCCGGTTGAAAACAGCATGTCTCATGAAGAGGCAATGCAGGAGTGCAGCAAGTGTCTGAGATGTGATGTCTTTGGTAGCGGAACCATGAAGGGAGGACTCGTATAATGACTGAAAAGGTTAATCTGGTGATTAATGGCATCAACATTGAGACCGTTGCCGGCAGAACCATTCTTGAGGTTGCAAAAGAGCACGGAATATACATTCCGACACTCTGCTATCTCAAGGACGTAAATGAAATCGGTGCCTGCAGAATGTGTGTCGTTGAAGTTAAAGGACATTCCCATCTGTTTCCTGCATGCAACACCAAGGTTTGGCAGGGAATGTCGGTAGAAACCGATTCCGAAAAGGTAAAACTTTCCAGACAGTTCGTACTGCAGCTGATTCTCGCACACCACACTGTACGCTGTTTAAGCTGCTGCAAGAGCGGTGACTGTGACTTGCAGAAGCTTGCCACGGAATTTGAACTTCCGACAGTTAACCCTTATTCCAGCGATGATGCGAAACTTCCGTCAAAAACAGATAATCCTTTCCTGGCATATTATCCGGAACTGTGCATAGGCTGTCAGCGCTGCGTCAGTGTCTGCAGCAGAAGAGTCGGAAACGGGGTGCTCAATGCTTCAAAAATCGGAACCAGAACCTTTATTGACGCACCTTTTGGTCAGGACTGGAAGAATACCGAATGTGAACTGTGCGGCAACTGTGCCACAGTGTGTCCTACCGGAGCACTGGTGGCAAAGAACATGGGCAAGTATCAGACCGGTAATGTGAACAGAGTTCTTACCACCTGCCCGCACTGTGCCACGGGATGTCAGTTTTATCTCATGGTTAAGGACAACAAAATTGTGGACGTGCAACCGGCCGAAGGTCCGTCCAACAGAGGGCTTTTATGTGTTAAGGGACGTTTCGGTTCCTTCAATTTCGTAAATTCTCCAGACCGTCTGAAGCATCCGTTAATCAGAAACAGGGAAACAGGTGAATTCCGTGAGGCTTCATGGGATGAGGCTCTGGATCTCATAGCAATGAAATTCGGTGAGATTAAGGAACGGTACGGCGCTGATTCTCTGGCGGGCTTTGCATGTTCCCGTTCACCGAACGAGGACTGCTATATGCTCCAGAAAATGGTCCGCTGCGCTTTCGGAACCAACAACGTGGATAACTGTGCCAGAGTATGTCATTCCGCAACCGTGGCAGGGCTGGCCATGACACTGGGCTCGGGGGCCATGACCAATCCAATAGGCGACATTACCAATGATGTGGATCTCATAATGCTGGTAGGGTCAAATCCCGAAGAAGCCCATCCCGTGATCGGCATGCAGATAAGACAGGCTGTGGCAAGAGGAACCCATCTCATCGTGGTGGATCCCAGAAAGATCAGACTGGCAAAGGATGCGGACATTCACATCAGATTAAAGCCAGGAACCAATGTGGCCTTTGCCAACGGCATGATTAACATAATCATAAACGAAGGTCTTGCGGATGAAAAATTCATCAGGGAAAGAACTGAAGGTTTTGAGGAACTTAAGGAAATCGTAAAGGATTACACTCCCGAAAAGGTGGCTGAAATCTGCAACATAGACGTGGATCAGCTCTGTGAGGCGGCAAGAATGTATGCAAAAGCCAAAAAGGCTCCGATTATCTACTGTCTGGGGGTAACCGAGCACTCTTCCGGCACCGAGGGCGTAATGTCACTTTCCAATCTGGCAATGGTTGTGGGAAAGATCGGTAAAAGCGGTTGTGGGGTAAATCCTCTCCGTGGACAGAACAACGTTCAGGGGGCATGTGACATGGGAGCTCTTCCAGGGGATTTTCCAGGATACCAGAAGGTTACGAATGAAAGAGTGGTAGAGAAATTCGAGAAGGCCTGGAACGTAAAATTAAGCAGAAAGCCCGGACTTCACGCAACCGATGTTTTTCCTGCGGCTGTAAGAAAGGAAATAAGAGGACTCTTTATTTTTGGAGAGGATCCGGTGGTTTCCGATCCGGATCAGGGACATGTGATTAAGGCTTTGGAAAGTCTTGATTTTCTCGTGCTCTGCGATCTCTTTATGACGAAAACAGCGAAGTATGCCGACGTGATTCTGCCGGGAACAAGTTATGCCGAGAAGGAAGGTACCTTCAGCAATACCGAACGCCGTGTGCAGAGAGTCAGAAAAGCCGTTACCGTTGAAGGTGAAATGCGTCTCGATACCGACATCTTTACAGATATCATGAACCGCATGGGATATCCCCAGCCGTATCTCCGTGCTGACGAAATCATGGATGAAATTGCCTCCCTTACCCCGAGTTTCGGAGGTATCAGCCATAAACGTCTGGATGCCGGGGAATCACTGCAGTGGCCGTGCCCTGACAAGAATCATCCTGGAACCCCGATTCTCCATACCGAGAAATTCGCCAGAGGTCTTGGACTGTTTTATCCTGCTCCGTACCGGGAAAGTATGGAACTTCCGGATGACGATTATCCGTTCATCCTAATGACCGGTCGAGTTCTTTATCATTACAACGCCATGGCCATGACAGGAAGGACTCCGGGACTTGTTGAAAAGTCAGGTTCATCCTTTATTGAAATCAATACCGAGGATGCACTGAGACTTGGTATTTCCGATGGGGATTCTGTGAAACTCACTTCAAGGCGAGGAAGCGTTGTTTCCAAAGCGAGAGTGGGAGACAAAGTGTCCGTTGGTGAAACATGGATGCCGTTCCATTTTTCTGACGCCTTTGCCAATGTACTCACCAATGCGGTTCTTGATAAATTTGCCCGTATTCCGGAATACAAGGTATGTGCCATTAAGATAGAAAAGGCGGAAGAATAATATTTGCTTATTAACTCCGGTTTGTAATTGTTTTAATAAATCTGTAAATAGTTTGTAATATATTAAAAATATTTATAGGTATACCTGCAATGAGTAAAATTATTTCAATTGGTCAGGCAGCTGAATTACTTGGTGTACATGTACAAACCTTACGCAATTGGGAAAAATCAGGAAAATTAAAGCCTGACAGTATTTCTCCGGGGTGGGACAGGGAGGTACAGTCAGGAAACAATCCTGAGGATTAGCGGGAAAGAGCTTCCACAAACAGAAAAGGATGAAGGAATCACAGTCGCCTGCGCCAGAGTAAGTTCACATGATCAGAAAGAAGATCTCAAAAGACAGGCTCGGGTTCTGGAACGGTACTGTGCTGAACACGGATATAAGTATGAGCTTATGACCGCTCTCGGTTCAGGGATGAATTATTACAGGAAAGGACTGACATCCCTGATCAATAAGTTTCTTGATAATAATGTAAAAAGACTGGTTCTTACGCACAAGGACAGATTATTGATATTCGGAGCCGAACTGATTTTTTTCAATATGTGAAGCCAGAGGCGTGGAAGTGGTGATTATCAACCGGGGAGAAGACAGGGCTTCCTTTGAAGAAGATTTAGCAAAGGATGTATAGGAAATAATCAACGTATTTTCTGCCCGTCTGTATGGAAGTCGCAGCAGAAAGAACCAAAAAATTTTAGAGAAATTACAGGAAAGCGTGAAATAACGTCACAGGCGCTCAGCCATAGAATCAGAATTATTGCAAACAATAAGTTCAAGACTTATTGCTGCAAGGCTTCCGGCTGTTCACGAAAGGCATATAACCGGGGATTTGCGGAAGCTTTTAAAGTATTAAAATCATTGAATTTACCTATATGTACGAGGTCCCCAAATATGCCTCGCAGCGGCCGTTTATATTTTCTGGAAAGGCGTTATCCAGATACTATTATGCAAATGATCGAATCTACAGATGTGACTGCTGCGGAAATAAAATGGACCGGGATGTACAGGCTTCAGTAAATCTGATTAAAAAAGCGGTGCAGCTGGGGCTGTAAAGAGACAGGAGCTAAGATCAATACTGGCTGATTTAAATAAAATCAGCTGACAGATCCGGTATGAAGGCTTTATTTGATATAGGATTTTTTATAAATCCATAATAGCGTGAGGTTGGCCGAATACTAAAAAGGAAATACCGTGCTTCGTTGAAGTTCACTCAAAATTTAGTCTGTTCCTGAATCATGGTTTTGCCATGTTTACTTTTTTATTGCCTGTTGCAGGTGTTCAATATACAGTCGAAAAGCGGAGTAAATACCGTTATTAATCACAAATACGTCTGTCATGTTAAGGTACTTTCAGGTCTGTGTTGTAATATTGATGTAACAGGAAAGAGGATTTATCCGTATTGATATTTTTAGGTGAATAATGGAACAGGATTCCCAAAAGAACGTTGCTGATGAATATGAAGACTGTCGCAGAAAGCTTGCCGGCAGAAATGATTCCATTCTGAAAAAGCACATTAATGAACCTGATTTCGGGCTGGTACCCGAAAAGCCGGTATTTCTGGAAGGTATTGCCGAGACCAGCCGTTTTCTGGACAATCTTACAACCAGCGACGGAACCAAGGTTTACGGCATCCGCAAGGATGCGGCTCAGATTTCCGGAATTGCCGGACTGGTCGACTGCTATGTGATGTATTACAAGAAGAAGGGGATCTTTTTCAGAAGAAGCATCAGAATCGGCAGAATTTATGTCTGCGAATACTGTAATGAAACCACCTGGCTGGCGCCGAGAGGTTATTCCTTAAGCTGCAGAAGGGTAAGGGAAGAATAATTTCAGAACTGCGCGTAATCCGGCCGGCCGGTATTCTGTACGCGTGAGTTTTCAGGATGAATCCCGTGACTGATGACGGGGTTCTCTTTTTTTATTTTGGGTACAGAGTTTCAATTCAAATCAGCCAGAAACGCGCAATGATCTGCGTTGAAGACTGACAGGTGCGGAATATGCCGGCTTCAGTGTAAGGCACAGCCGAAGAACACGGCGGGAATGTGAACCTCAACCCGCCTTTAGGCAGGGGAGAATATCAGGGCTTTACGCGGTGAACCGTTTCGAAACGGTATTCCTGAGCAGCGTCAGGATATTTGCTGCGATCCACCGGACTGATGAACATTTCATACGGTCTGGCGCATACCTTGTATGGAGGATAAAGAGCTTCGTAGATTACGAGTTTTTCACCTGTTTCGGTGTGTGAGGCGAAAGCCACGATACGGTACAGGTATTCTGCGGTATCCTGATTGACGTATTCTCTCTTGAAATGACGGACAATGTCTCCGACTCTGAATTCGCGTAATTCCCCGTTTCTGCTTTCAGCGGTCATGGATTCTCTCCTTTGTCTGTGATTAAAATCTGATGGTCTGCCATTTTCTTTCTGCTGCTATATGCAGCAGCTTTTCACTGTGTACGCCGGGATTGGCCACAAAAGCGTGATCCACGGTTTCGAGCAGAGGTATGTCATTAATTGTATCACCATATCCGCTGCTGTCTTTGAGATTAAGTCCTTTTTCCTGACACAGAGCCTTTAATCTTGCTCTCTTGCCTTCCTGATGGCAGAAATCGGAATATACGTCCCTGATGCGTCCTTCCTCGTCGTATTTTACTCTGGTGGAGATGAAAAAGTCTGCTCCGACGAGTTCAGCCGTCTGCTTAACCAGAAGATCCATGGTTGCTGATGCCAGAATAATCACATGTCCCTCATTTCTGAATCTGCTGATAAGCTCCTGAGCTTTAGGGTAGACATGCGGTTTAAGGTAGTTTTCGCGATAGTCATCGAGCAGATCCTTTAGTTCAGCTTCGGTTTTTCCGGCTATGGGCTTTATGACATAACGGTAGTACTCCAGAATATCCAGGGTGCCGCTGTAGAATCTGGCTCCGGCTTCACGATTGAAATCCATATAGTCAGGAGTAATGATTTTATGGTCTATGAGGCATTTGAAAAACTGATCGTTGCTGTCCCCCCTCAGGATGGTGCCGTCGATATCAAAGATTTTAAGAGCCATGATGATTTCTCCTGCCGTGTTATGTGAACAAGCCGGCGGATGAAGAGACGACTGCAGACCGCCGGGATTCATATTGTACAGGATCCGGAACATGTATGCTTTATGTTTTTCACGGCGGAATTATTCCTCAGTCACTGCTTTTTCTGCCGATGCGGCGGAAAGACATGCTAAGAGGCGGTCTGTTTGCCGCGGTTTCTCAGTTTTTCAGCCATGGCAAGGATTTTCTGGTAGCATTCATTCATTTCATTGTTAACCATGTTTGACTGGTATCTGTATCTCTGGAAGCAGGATGAAACCTTGCTCAGAGTGATGGAGCTGAATGAATAGAAGCCCAGCTGCGACAGCAGGGAGAACATGTTGATGTTATACGGATCCAGATTGTCTGAGAAGGTGTATCCGCAGTCGTTCGGAGCCAGAAGTCTTTCATGGTTTCTGCCGTATTTGGCGATAAGCTTCGGCAGGAAACTGTAGAACCGTTCCACCGGGTAGAATGATCTCAGTGCGGTACTGCCGGCATTCTGACTGAAGTATGATTTTATGCTGTAGGGACGGGTTACGGGAATGTTGTGCGGAGTGAAACGGTATCTGCCGTACCAGTCGGTAATCTTGCCCAGGAATATGTTTACTGTTTCTTCGTTTGCGTCCGCTTCATCCTGCAGAAAGTCATCATAGTATTTGCGGATGTCCCCCTGGGAAAAACCGCAGATGCAGGTTCCCTGATCACTGTAGCTTACGTCGGAAATATATGGAAGTCCTTCGTGCTTTTCCGTGGAAAGCGCGAATTTGGTTTCACCGCAGAGCAGCAGCCAGTCAATGTATTCCACCTGGTCATAGAGAGCATGATAGAAATCAAGCATTTCATTATAGAGGGCAGGGAAGTTGACGACTCTGTCCTCCAGAAAACGCAGGAACGGCTGATCGTAGTTATCTATGAGGAACACAATCTGTCCGGTGGGACTGGTTCTGGCAACAGCACGTATGAAGTGCATGGTGAGCCAGTAGGTGTTCAGTTCGCTGTTAAGCTTGACCTGAATGTTCTGTTCGAACAGATAAGACTTGTAGTAGGAGTAGATGAAGCTGCGGAAACCTTCGGCTGACTGAATCTTGCGGTCGGAAAAATCGAGCTTGAGAACTGTCTGCTTCGGAATTTCCATGTCCATGGTGGCGATATTCAGGTTTCTGATGAAGGAATGCTCCACTCCGTTGGTGAAAATGAATTTGATGGTATCAAGAAGCAGGGTTTTACCGAAACCCCAGGGCCTGATGAGTATTTCGAACTTGTTGTGCTTTTTATACAGGTTGGCTATCTGAGAGGTTTTGTCGATATAGATGTTTTCTCCCAGAATAAGATCGGAAAAGCTCTGATGAGAGGTGTTTTCGAAAAAGTTCATACCCTTAACCCGTATAAGTTTAACCTGCATGCGCTGCTGAATAAACACGGTATAAGGACACGGTTTACCGGCAGCCGACGATACAGATTAATTTTAAAGACTTTTAGTGCTTTTGAGTAGTGCTTTTGTTAAATTTGAATGACTGGCTCTCAGTTGCTCACGTCAGGTTCCGTAAGATTGCCGATAGATTACGGTTTTCAGCTTTTTTTCATGTTGAATGTTTCCGGCTTTGAATCTGTGAAAATCTTAAAATGAAAACAGATCCGACGAATCGGTATAACAATGAATATAAACTGATTTGACTGATTGAGAGATAAAAGGAATCTGTTTAGGTGGGGCCTAGCTGCATCTCGGTACTTCCAAAATTCCACGCTGGTTGCTTCCTTCCGGACCTGGCCGGGTACGCAGACATGGAATACGAGAGAACCAAACCCCATTACGGAGATTGTCTGTCGCTTCAGACATTGACTATCTTATGCCAATTCCGGAAAAGTGCAAGAGTTTTTTGCATTAAAAACCGAAAAAAAGGTCTGTTTGATTGTTTTTTGTTAAGTGTATCGTAAAAAACAGGGTGCAGGCATTGGTAACAGGTCATTTTGTGTACAGACCTGTTACCGTAAGGACTACCAGTTGAACAGGGTGTCCAGAAAATTCAGCAGCATGAAGATAGGTGTCGCCAGAAATGTGGTCATTACACCGCAGACGATAAGACTCAGTGATGAGTATGCTCCCTGAGTTTCTCCCTGCTCGTTGGCGGCTGAGGTGCCTACGGCATGGGCGCAGGCTCCGATTGCAAGCCCCTGGGCTTTCGGATTGCGTACGTGAAAAAGCTTCATCAGCGGAAAGCCTATTACGGCTCCGAGAATGCCGACACCGCATACAATGCAGGCGGTGATGGAGCTGATTCCTCCTAGACGGTCTGACACGTCCATGGCCAGGGGAGTGGTAATGGATCTTGCCCCGAGGGTAGGAATCATATTCTGATTCACGCCCATGAGATGGCAGCTTACATAGGCAATCACAAAGCTTATGAGGATGGAAACCGTGCAGCAGATGAGAATCGGTACCGCCTGTGACTTTATCAGCTTGAACTTGAGGTAGAGCGGAATTGCCAGTGCCACTATGCATGGTTCAAGCAGCCAGGTGATGACGGAGGTTCCGTCCTGATATTCCTTCGGATCCGCTCCCGTAAGCAGAATCAGGGACACGATGATGATGACAGGAATCAGCAGCGGATTGAGAATCGACCATCTGGTTTTCATCTGGATGGCGCGGACAAGAAAGAACAGTCCTACGGATAACGGCAGGGCGACATAGTACATCCACTGATGTCCGGTAAAAAATGACGTAATGTAATCCATTGTTATCTGGCCACTCCTGAATCTGACTCTGCCACAGCTGGGACGCTCAGAGTTGAAAGCTTCCGTTTCGCCAGCTTTTTGAATCTCAGAGCCCGTTTATACATAAGCTTGCGCTTTCTTCTTTCCTCCGGGGTTTCGCTCATGTGCTGGAACATTCTGCCCACCACCAGAAGAATCAGGGCTATACCCGATACCATGTTGAAGATAATCAGCACCATGGAGGAGTAAACCTCATTGAGATAGGTGATGATGCCTATGGCTGAAGGCATGAACAGCAGGGCCATGTATTTGAGGAAAAGCGAGCCTGACGGCATGATCCAGTCAAGTCTGATGATTCGAAACTCCAGGCAGAGGAACAGAATCAGCAGTCCGACAATGCTTCCCGGAAAAACAAAGGGAAGGAGTGACGAGATCTGTTTTCCGACAAACAGACAGGCGTATATAAGAAGAAAACTTATGGCAAGCCATAATGTCTTTTTAAGAAAAGCGGTCATGAAGCGTACCGTCCTGTTTCTGAATATTTTGATATGTATCACATTATACTCCGGTGATCTCATTATGCAACATAATGAACGGAGTACCTGATTTTTTAGGCGTGAGAGACTGTATTCAGGTTAAAAAATTGTATACCGGTGTTAACTTTATGTGTCGAATAGGATAAAATGACCGCCGTGAATATGGCGGTGAACGGAAATGTTCTGCCGCATCGGTTTTGAAACAAGCAGGTATAAGCCGAAAAATAGCGGATTTTTCGGTGTATAATATCGGTTATCTGAAAGTGATTACCCGGATAATCCGATAAAGCCTCCTGTTTTCGTGCAGCATGCCCGGGGCTGAAAATCCGGGACGGTGCTGATTTGATTCGGAATCCGGTTTTTTAAAAAACGGATGTCTGTTATTTGTTTTTGTATTTTTTGGAATTTTGGGTATGCAGTGGATTGATTACGCCATCATCGGTATTATTGCGGTAAGCGCTCTCATCAGCTTAATCAGAGGATTCATCAAGGAAATCCTGTCTCTTGTGGCCTGGGGTGCGGCTTTTTTCGTGACCGCCAACTTCTATGACGCTTTTTCAAAGCTGATTACCTTTACCGATGATACTGCCGTAAGATATGCGGTTTCTTTGTTCGTGCTGTTTATCGGCACTCTGATGATTATCGGTTTCGTTAATTACATCATCACTCTTGTTTTAAAGAAGACCGGACTTTCCGGAACGGATCGCATGCTCGGTACCGTGTTCGGAGCGATAAGAGGCTGTCTCATTGTTCTGATTGCGGCCTGCGGTCTTTCCCTTGCTTTCAATTACGGTTTCTTCACCAAGTTAAAGAGCGAACCGTGGTTTAACGATGCCAAGATTCTGCCTGAGGTTCTGCACCTTGCGGATTCAACCCTGAAGTCTTTCGGTCTTGAGAATCTCGGCAAGTCAATGGTTACCGGCTATGCCGCAAAAAATGAGACCGTGGAACAGAAGGCTGAAGAAGCTCCTGTTGCAGAAAAGGCTGAAGTAGCTCCTGCCGCCGATGCCGGCGTAACCGTTGAAGAGGAAAAGCTCGACTGACGTATTTTCTGAACCGTATGCATGCGGTTCGGTATTTTTATTGAAAAAATCCCTGCTTTCATGCCATGCCTAGTATGGCCCCAGAAATTGATCACTTAAGTTTCTAGGTCATACTAACATAATTTAAGGCTTGTTTCCTGAAATTAATTGGAGACAGGCCTTTTAACTTTTTACAAACTCTGTCAGTGTTGTACCAATTTATATAATCTTTAATAGCTGTTATGAAACGACCTTTGTCAAGCAGAAATTTAGGTAAGACATTTTCCTCAGTGTAAGCACGGCATTGGCCACTATGTTATACGTGGATTGGATACCTCAGGTCAATGGTTCGCCGCGAATTCTATTTGTCTTTCGTCGAGGATCACTGTTCATAGTGCCATCATAGCTATATCGTAGATAATTCAAACCTTCTTGATGAAAAACGTCTTATCTAAATCACTGTCAGTTTCAGATGTTAAATAATCACATCCG
>NZ_FOXF01000034.1 GCF_900115655.1 Ruminobacter amylophilus
ATAGAATACAGAAAAAATTAAAAGGCCGAACTCCTTGTGAAGTAAGAAATTCAGCCTTAGAATAAGCATAAGTTTTATTTGTTCAACTTATGGGGGCACTCCAATAAGGCACTTTAACAAAAAATTTAAATTTTTTATCCGTACGGAGTCTATTTTTCTGAATTTTTATTCCGAATGTCTAAATTTCGTGCTATAGATATAAAAAATGCCCAGCACACGGAACAACCGGAGAACAGACTCCGGCTCTCCGGTTAAAAACGGCAATCCTTAAAAATAAACGTCTTCACTTTCATGGAGTTTCAGATATCCGCATCAGTCATCACCGGCATCAATGCTTTTTGAAAGCTTAAACAAATCTTTGATTTCACCAATGGACATTTCAGTAATCCATTTTTCCCCGGACTCTACCGTAAGATCGGCAAGTTCCCTCTTGGCTCGAATCATTTCATCGATTTTTTCTTCAAAGGTGCCTTCACAGATAAAACGATAGACATTGACGTTATTTTTCTGCCCGATACGGAAGGCTCGGTCTGTCGCCTGATTCTCTACTGCCGGATTCCACCACAGATCATAATGAATCACGGCGGATGCGGCAGTTATGTTAAGACCGGTACCGGCAGCCTTCAGGGAAAGAATCAGCACAGGACGGTGACGGTCGGTCTGAAATACACTGACCATCCGTTCGCGTTCCTTAAGGGAAATGCTGCCGTGCAGAAAATCAGCGTCAATATTCATCTTATCCTTAAACCATGAGGCAATAAGCTCTCCGGTAGAGGTATACTGCGTAAAAATAATGGTCTTTCTGCCGGCATCCCTGAGGGATGATACCAGTTCTAGAAGAGTCCCCGCCTTGCCGGAGGTCTCCCATTCAGAGGGAGCTGTAGTGTCATAGCAGTGCGGAGCATTACAGATCTGCTTGAGAGCGGTAATCATAGACAGAATGATTCCCCGTCGCTGCTTCTGGAAATCACTGCCTTCAGAATCTCCCTTTTCCAAAATGGAAACGGCATTATTCACGACTGACTCATAAAGCACCTTCTGTTCGACTGTCAGAGAACAGTACTGCTCGGTAACTATTTTCTCAGGCAGATCGCTTATTATGGATTTATCTGTTTTCATTCGACGCATGATAAACGGAGAGGTAAGACGTTTAAACTGCTCCAGAGATTTAAGATTCTTCTCCCGTTCAATCGGCACGGCATATGCCTTGTTAAATGATGACATGCTGCCGAGAAGCCCCGGATTGGCAAAATCCATAATTGACCAGTATTCCAGCAGTCTGTTTTCCACCGGTGTGCCGGACATGGCGATAAAGCCGTCTGATTTCAGAGAGCATACTGCTTTTCTGGTAGTAGTGGAGGCATTCTTGATGTTCTGAGCTTCATCAATAATCAGTATTCTGATTTTCATTGAGGCAAAAAGCTCCGTTGCAGATCTGAGTTTACCGTACGTAGTGATAACCACATGCCCTTTCTCAGGAATCTCCGCTCCGGGACCGTATACTACGGAATACTTAAGTTCCGGAGCAAATTTGGTTATTTCCTTCTGCCAGTTGATAAGCAGTGTTTTCGGAACCACCACCAGCGCTCTTGCTTTATTAAATTCTCCGGCAAGACGCATCGACTCCAGAACGGTAATAACCTGCAGTGTCTTACCGAGCCCCATATCGTCGGCGATGATGGAGCCTATGCCCAGCATGGCGTTGTTGTAAAGCCAGCTGAAACCGCTTACCTGATAAGGACGCAGTTCTGCCTTAACCGTGGCAGGCACTTCGATATTCCTGCGTCTGAACAGTCCGTTAAGAGTAGCGGTGGCAGTATCATCAAGGAGCACATCTATTCCGGAAAAACTTCCGGTAATGGCGGCCAGCACCAGTGCATTGCCGGAAACAGCCTTTTCCGTCTGTTTCTTCTGCTTAAGGAGATTCTTAACATCATCAGCGGTAAAATAAAGGTACCGCCCCTTGAAACGAACAAGTTTTTCGGCATTGTCGACAAGCCCGGCAAAATCGTCCGGTGAAAGCTCCAGATCCCCTGCCGTATACTCCCAGTCATAGGACAGTATCTTTTTAAGATTGATAAAGCTTAAGCTTCCACCCGGCATCCCTGACGAGGAGATCTTCATCTTCACTGCCGGTTTAAGAAGTTTCTGCATGCTTTTCGGCATGACAATCCGGCAGCCGATGATCTTTAAAAGAGGAAGAGAGCTGATAAGAAGTTCTTCCAGCTCCTTTATGGAAAGTTTTATTCTATCCTTACCGGTATTAAGCAGAGTATTCAGTGCAGGACAGCAGAATGTTAGCTTTCCTGAAAGCTTCAGAACATCAAAATAACATGGATCGGCTGGGTTCGCCAGCACTCTGGCAAGAGGAACAGCCTCATTTCCAAGACTTTTGGAACTTAAACTCAGAGAAAAATAAACATTTACCGCATCATCCGCCATTTCGGCTGATGTCCCTTCGGCTTTGGCAGAGCCGTGCTCCGCCGTGTTTTCACCGGCAGAAGATTCAGTAATCGAAATAAGCGGAACCATATCCCCGTCAAGCAGATGGAAGGAAACCAGCCATTTTTCCAAACTGGTGTATTCAGGAAGCAGACCGTTATAGGCAATAGCGGCACCGGGAGTATCAAAAAGAAGATCAAATACAATATCATCCGAGTAGGTTTTATCGTACTCATCAAAATAGGTGTCCTGAATGATATTCGAAACAAAGTAGCCGATGGCTGTGGTTCCGATAAAAAGTGCTGACGGTTCCGCATCTCCCTCTACGGCCACTATTTTTCTGGAAAAGCCCTTCAGGATATTACCGGTCCTGGTACATAAAGCTCTGACATCAGGAGAAAGCAGTGCCGGAATCCAACGGCAGGATACAGCATCGGAAGACTCATCTTTTATAAGTCTTAACTGTTTAATCATCAGACCGTATTCCGGCTCAAACCTTATAATCTGAGGAATAATCGCACCTGAAACCACCAGCTTGAGGGCAATATAGTAAAGTCTGAGGCAGATTTCCTCCTCAGTAGAATAGCAGGAGCTAATCACTTCCGAACCAGGTATTCCCGGAAGTCCGGATACTCTGTCAGTGATATCGTGATTTACCAGAATACCGCAACCGGTGTATGCCATGACCGCATTAACGGCATCCATGCCTTTTTTCTGAACGGGATTTACATACTCATCAGCGTAGCTTTGACGTTTTTTACTCCATCTTTTTAAAACCGTTTTATTGACGGTATAACTAGAAATCAGACTGCCGGCCGTAACCACGTTTTCATTTTTCTCAGTGATTTCCGGAAAAACATTTACTCCTGGACGAAGATGCCTGAAAGCATCTTCGCCTATATCCGTATTTTTTAATACGGCTTTGGCTTTTTTAGCGGCTTTTTGAAGCAGTTTGCCGTATTTACTTCTGAAATTTCCGAAAACATAACCAGCAGGACTTTCCGGCAGCAGCTTCATAAGATCTTCGAAAAGATTCGGTACCGGTTCAAAGGAAAGCCTGTCCAGCATACTCAGAAGACGGTTTTCCTCCTCACTGTTTCCGGAAGTATCCTCCAGGAAACCGGTGCTGCAGTTTTCATCATCAGTTTCTTCATCTGTCGGCAGTCCAGATTCAGATTCACATTCATGTCGCTTATCATCATGGCCGGAAAATCCGGATATCTCGTTCCATTTAGGAACACTGACCTCCATAGCCCTATCCAGATTAATCTTGCGGTTCTTAAGTTCCTTGAGCAAATCTATACCGCGCATTCTGAAAAGTACAAAGGGATCCCGGTCAATCTCCATGCTCATCATGTATATAACAGCGGCAATATGTTTGCACGGCACGGCAAAATCAGGACAGTTGCAATTCATTTCCAGATCTCGCCACTGTCTCGGGAATATACTGATATCAAGAGACGAAGCAATATCAAGAAGATCAGGATCAAGTATTCTATTTGACAGAGAAGCCATAATATTCGGCTTCGTCATAATGAGATCCATCAGTTTTTCCATGTCATTGGCAGATACCTGAGGAACCGTAATAGTAATCCTGTAGGATGAAGCATAGTGACCTTTAACCTTTGCGGAAATAACATTTTCAGTAATAGTGAGATCCAATACCTTACCGGTATTGGCATAAGTTTTTCCGCGGGGAATCCGGTTGGCATTATCGATTTTAGTCAGGGATGCAAGCCATTCCTTTCCCCACCATGTTGTACCGTAAGATGTAGCCATAAAAAATCCGTTTAAAAAGACAGATCTAAGTTAAAATCCGTCGCCAAATCATCTGTTAATCATAAATGACCACAGTATACCAAAACATCGACTTTCTGGGAAATTCAGCTATATTTTCGGGACAATCACTTTTTCAAAAGTTCCACTAACGGCAATGAAGAGCAAATCAATGATGAGGATTTATCATTATGCAGAACGGCATGTATAAATTAATATTCGATAAATAATTACTTGGTGCTTATACCGATATCAGTCGGTACATGCCGTTCCTCTTTCTTGACACTCATGTGTCTTTTTTGTATCTTTACAGCATGAAAAAACGAGATTCAAACATTTACTGTTTTACTTATATCAAGGGCTTTACGCGGTAGTCTGCGTAATGAAATACACTATGAAAAAGAACGATCCTACATTATATGCTCCTGTAGAATGGAACGATTTAACCCAGAATTTCATGTTTGAAGACATTCTGTATCATAAATCTGCTGACGGTATTGCCAAGATTACCATTAACCGCCCCCGCGTACGTAATGCTTTCAGACCAAAGACCGTCATGGAAATGGAACGCGCACTTGCTGACGCCCGTTTCGATGCGGACATCGGCGTAATTATTTTTACCGGTGCCGGTGATCTTGCTTTCTGCTCCGGCGGAGATCAGAAGATTCGCGGTGACTACGGCGGATACAAGGACGACAGCGGTGTTCATCATCTGAACGTACTTGATCTTCAGAGACAGATCAGAACCTGTCCGAAGCCTGTTGTTGCCATGGTGGCCGGCTATGCCATCGGCGGTGGTCACGTACTTCACCTTGTATGTGACCTGACCATAGCTGCCGACAATGCCGTATTCGGCCAGACCGGTCCGAAGGTTGGATCATTCGACGGCGGTTTCGGTGCCTCTTACATGGCACGTATCGTAGGTCAGAAGAAAGCCCGTGAAATCTGGTTCCTCTGCCGTCAGTATAACGCTGAGGAAGCTCTTGAAATGGGACTTGTAAATACAGTTGTTCCATTAAAGGATCTGGAAAAGGAAACCGTTGCGTGGTGCCGTGAAATGCTCTGCCACAGCCCTATCGCCTTAAGATGCATGAAGGCTGCTCTCAACGCTGACTGTGACGGACAGACCGGTCTGCAGGAACTTGCAGGTGACGCAACCATGCTCTTCTACATGACTGAAGAAGGTCAGGAAGGCAGAAACGCATTCAACGAAAAGAGGAAACCGGACTTCTCCAAGTTCAAGCGTAATCCTTAATCTTTAATGTCTTTATGACAGACCCTGGCAGATTCCGGTCATTCACCGGAATCTGAATAGTTATATGAATAAACTGCAGCTGTCCGGCCAATGAATATCTACAGATTCAGAATTCCATTACAGAAAGAACTGAAGCTCCAGAGAGGAACTCTGACTGAGCGCTGCGGTTTTATCATCGAATACCATAATAATTTTGCTGAAATAAGCCCCCTGCCTGAATTTTCTGAAGAAACGGCAGATGAAGCTTATTCTGAGATCATCGCCCTGAGAAACATACTTAAAGAAGAATTCAGACATTCAGAAAAATCACCTGACGACCTTCTTTCATTTTTCTCCGGTAAATACGAAATCAGATGCCCTTCCGTTCAGTTTGCACTGTGGATGCTGGCACACCCTTTAAACGGCATTTTACCAAAATCCCATTATCATTTTATTCTTGGAACTCCGGACGAATCACTTAATCTCTACAGACGTTTTCTTGACAGACTGAGCTCTGACGGCACTACGACGGATACTGACGTAAAGCTTAAAATCGGTATCCATTCCAGAGACCAGGAACTGACAATGATACAGAGGATGACGGACATGGCTGATGCAGAAGGAATCAATGTACGTCTGATTCTGGACGCAAATCTGTCTCAGACATCTGAATCAGTAGCGGATTATTATCATATCTCCGGCAGTCACCTTAAATATATTGAAGATCCGTGTAATGACGTTGCCATGTTACGCAGAAAGCATCCAGACATTCCAATAGCATATGATGAACTTTTCAGAAAAATGATGAAGGAATACGTTCAGGAAGGCAAAGAATTCAAGCCTGAGCTGCTCAGTTCATTCAGCAGTAGAGACACTCTTATCATAAAACCCGGGCTCACCGGAAATATTCATGAGATTATGGATGAATTCATACATTCTGATGCATCATGTCAGAGCAGACTTCCGACAGTTACACTGTCATCAGCATTTGAATCTCCGATAGGAATCAGTTACATAGAGAAACTGTCTGCCTTTATGAAATTCAACTCTCCTGGAACTGATACTCTGAAGTATTTTCCTGAAGACGCATTATCAGTCAGCGGATTTCTGAAGAAATACTGCATTAGAATAGTGTAAAGATTAAGAGTCTTTGAAACGGTACTTTAAACAATGTTATGCCATAAACATGGCATAACATTCAGTTCTGATGCTGCCTTTTCCGACCTTTTACCTGATTTGAAACTGCAGTGAATCAGATTATTGCATGAACAGACCCAGTATACCTTTGGTGGTTGATGCAGCACTGTCGTACTTTATAGTATGAATATATAAAGTTCCCGGACCGGTGAATTTACATACCAGACCTTCTCCGGATGTTAAGCTTGAAATAATGGTGGAAGATTTGGTCATAACATATTTCATGTTTTCATCCCATGCCAGAAGATGACCGTTATCCACCACAAGTTCCTCTCCGGGCTGGAGATCATAACGTTTTGCCGCACCCAGCGCATTGATAAATGCAGTGCCTGAACCGGAAAGTCTGATCAGAAAAAATCCTTCCTTGGAGGTAACACCCTTGATAAGCCCCTGCATTTTAGTGCTGATTTCAATACCTTCAGTACTGGCAAGGTATCCTCCTTTCTGGACAATCATATTGGCTCCCGGAGTTATTTCCAATGGAACGATTGTTCCAGGAATGCTTGCACCTATATCTGCGGTACCGGCTCCTTTAGTGGCAGTAATATTCTGAGTGAAAAAACTTTCATTTGTCAGGAATTTTCTGATTAAACCGCTAACTATACCGCCTTTAACGTCACCTTTTAATTCAAGTCCCTGGGTCATTGCGATCATTGATCCTCTTTCACAGTTGATTTTTTCTCCTGATTCCAGTTTTACCTCAAGAATCGGGAAGGTATTCTGGTAAAGAACTTGATATTCCATATGCACTCCATATAACTGCTGATGATTGAAACAAAAGTATGCGGTGTAACTCCGCTGAATATATCTGAGAAGATTATTCTGTATAAAACAATTCTCCTGTAACAGCGGAAGATACTGTATTATTAAGTGAAATGATTATATGAAATTTTGAATTTTTTTAGTTAATTTGTCGTTTATACTGTTAATTTCCACACATAAATAGTGTAAATATTCAGAAATAATCAGATCCAGAATGTTAGATGCAACATGACTTTTAAGCTGAACCGGTGAGGCGGTAATTCATCCTGTCGCAGCTGACATTATCAGTTCAGCATTTTCAGTTTGATTTTCGACATAATATAATTCCAGACTTTCAAATAAAAAAGCATCTGAATATTACAGATGCTTTCGATTAAAAAAGTGCTGATACGGTTCCGGATGACAGCTTCAGTAAAGCTCTTTCTGAACAGCATGCAGACCGGTATCAGTCTTTTCTGACTTCGGGAACTTCAGTATCGGTAACAGATACCTCATCACCTTTTGCCGCTTTTCTGGCAGCAGGTTCTGTCTTCGTGACAGGTGTTGCCGACGTTCTGTTCTTTACTTCAAGTTCATGCCGGGCTTTCGCTCTGGCTACGGATGCCGCATATTCTTCAGGATTATTGATTACATGAATGATCCACGGCCCTACAACCAGAATAAGTGCAAAAACAGCGATGGAAACCGCTTTGTGATTTCTGTAGAACTCAAGAAAGCCGTGCTGGCGACTGAAACCTTTTTTTGAATAAAATCCGTTTGTCATAAAATAATTACACTTAATAAAACCACCAATGTTACAAGTTTGTCCATTATAATATTTTCAGAAAACTGAAACAAGCTCCGGTTTTAAGGATAAAACCGGAGCCCGACACTAGTCGGAGGCCTTGAAATTATATACAGGCTTCATAATGTCAATAACATCAACGGATTCTCTTATGACATCAATGATGTCGCCAAGAGATTTGTAGGCCATTGGAGCCTCATCCAGAGTTCTCGGATTTACGGAGGTCGTATAGACGTCCTTCATGCATTCAAGATATTCCTCCATGGACAGAGTGGCTTTAGCCCTGGATCTTGAAAAAACTCTTCCGGCGCCGTGAGGAGCGGAGAAGTTCCAGTCAGGATTTCCCTTTCCCACAGCCAGAACGCTTCCGTCTCTCATGTTGATGGGAATCAGTACCTTTTCTCCCTTGTGGGCAGCAATAGCTCCCTTTCTCAGAATCATCTCATCGGTATCGATGTAATTATGAATCGTATGGAAGGCTTCACCCGCGGTAAGTCCGGTAAGCTTCAGAAGGACCTCAGCCATGATTTCCCTGTTTCTGGCTGCAAAGCGCTGACAGATCTCCACGTCATGAATATAATCATCAAAACACTGACCGCTTACATAGCAGAGGTCCTCCGGCATGTCAGGAATCAGTTTTCTTCTCTGAGCGTCCATTTTACGCAGGACCGCGGCAATTTCCCTGCGCCGTCCCTGTTCCTTGTAACTTCTGATGATTCTTTCTCTCTCCGCGAAGTAATCAGTATCACCTTTATGCTGTTCTATCGCCTGACTCTGATAGATTTCGGCAACCTGCTTTCCCAGGTTACGGCTTCCGCTGTGAATCACCAGATACCTGGTTCCGTCTGAGGCCTCGTCGATCTCAATGAAGTGATTACCGCCACCGAGTGTTCCAAGACTTTTTTCAATTCTGGATGAGTTCTTGATACTTCTGTAGCAGCGCAGGCCGGTGAGATCGAAGTGTTCCCTTCTGCCTTCCCATACCATGGTTCCTGAGGGAAGCTTATGAGCCGCTTCATCGAATTTCTCAAAATCAATTGCGGTTTTTCCGAGATTAACGGTGTACATTCCGCATCCGATATCGACTCCGACGACATTAGGCACAGCCTTATCGGTCACGGTCATGGTAGTGCCGATGGTGCATCCTTTGCCGGCATGAACATCAGGCATGATGCATATTCTGGAACCTTCGGTAAAATCGTAATCGCACATTCTGCGAATCTGTTCAATTGCTTCGCTTTCCACAAGGGAAGCAAAACAGACTGCAGTATTCTTTTTTCCTTTAATTTCAAACATTTTTTTACTTTCCCTTAAATCATCCCGGAAGCTCAGATAACTAAAAATCTCTGCCCCGGACCTGACGGCATTTAAAATACTTTCCCGTCTCTGCGCCGTCATTGCATGTTTTTTCAGGTTACTCAGATGCCGGATTTTTACGAACCGTATATAAAAAAACCGCTTATCCGGTTTCAGGACAAGCGGTCTTCGGGTAATCAGAATTAAATAATCCTATGGTTTTACTCCCTGTATCTGCTTTCCTGAAACAACGACGGCAGGTATGAGACAGACAGCCATGATCGCTTGTCTCCCCTACCGATGCATTCAAAATAAACTGCAGACATTTTCATAAAACCTATTAGATAATTTTAAAACCAAAAACAGCTGAAAACCGTGTTTCATGACGCTGATTTCACGTAATCAGGAGAAAACACGGATTTTCTATCCGATTCAATTTTTACATTGTATAAAAATTAAACACTATTTGGCAAGTATTCTTTTCAGAAAATCAAAACGGTAATTTCTGACCGAACCGGTATTTTCCAAAGGTTAATATTGTTATTTTTTTGTATAAATAAAGCCTAATGGTATGATTTTATTAGAAATTTAGACAAATATTCAATATAAGTTGCTCTTCTTTGACGTATTGCAGCTTTTAGTTCAGAGATATTTAGTAAAATCGTAGATGTGCAATAATATTAACGGGGATGGATAATGAAAAACAGAGGCTCGATAAAATCATCTGACGTGCTGACTGTACTCCTGCTTATTCTGCTGCTCTCGGTTCTGACGTCCATATATATTAACACTGATGACTACCTGCCGGCTCCGCAGAACAGTGCGTATTCTGCTCCGGGAAAAACGAAAATCGTGCCGTACCTGAATCAGGGAGACGAGAAGATTGACAATACGGAGAACCCTGTTCTTAACTCAAAATACGATATCACACCGAAACTCATTTACAGAATAAGAAAAAACAGAATCAAGACTCTGACCATCAACTACAATTTCACCAGATGTCAGAATGTAAATGATGCCGAACCGTCTTCAATCTACAACGATGACAGAACCCAGAGCAATCCTTTCTGGAGAGCAAACCAGATATCACCTCTTAAAAGAATTGAATTTGAAATCAGACTGTCTCCGAACGTGAAATCCCTGGCATGCGCCTTCAGTGATTTCGATCAGCTTGAATATGTTAACATCAAAAGTACCGCTAATGTTACGGACATGAAATGGATGTTCAATCGCGCCAAGATGTTTAATCAGCCAATCGGGGACTGGGATACTTCAAACGTAACGGACATGTCCGGCATGTTCTGCGCCGCTCGCAGCTTCAATCAGCCTGTCGGAGAGTGGAACACCTCATCCGTTACCAACATGAAGGACATGTTCAACATGGCCGTCAATTTCAATCAGCCGCTTGACGGCTGGGACACCACTGCGGTGTCAACCATGGATCAGATGTTCTTTTTCGCCAAATCGTTCAATCAGCCGCTTGACGGATGGAACACGTCTAACGTCACCAGCATGTATCAGATGTTCAGAGAAGCAAGATCCTTCAATCAGGACCTCAACAGCTGGGATACTTCCGCAGTCGTCAACATGGCCATGATGTTCAGCGGCGCCCAGTCATTCAACGGAGCCATTGATAAGTGGAACACCTCAAGAGTCGGCAGCATGCAGGGCATGTTCTTTGACACTGCGGCTTTTAATCAGCCTGTCGGAGGCTGGGATACATCAAACGTGGAAAACATGGAAGCGATGTTCGGTAACGCTGCGGTATTCAATCAGCCGATTGGAGCCTGGGATACCTCTAATGTTCAGCATATGAACTGGATGTTCTATAAGGCAGCCGCCTTCAACCAGAATCTGGACAACTGGGACACGACCAGAGCCAGAAGAAGACACGAAATGAAGGAAATGTTTGAAGGAGCAGCTTCCTTTACCCACCAGAAACCGGCGGGAGCCGACTAGCAGTTAAGATAAGAAGGCGCAGTTATGATACTGCGCCTTTTTTGACATACCGGAGATGAAATAACACCCCGGCATTATTTCAGGTAGAGCATCATCAGCGCGGTTCTTTTTCCATATACACAACTGTCTGAAGTAAAAAGTTCCAGCCTTCTGTGCGGAAACCGTCTTTCAATTTCCTTAAGAAGCATGGTGCCGTATCCCCGGCACCTGAAGTCCGGATGAACAGTGAGCTTACCGTCTTCCGCTAGAAGCCTCTCTTTTTTCTCACGGCTTCATAAGCTTTTGTTAATTGTTCTCTTTTACGTATATATTCAACACGCCTCATTTCGTTTCTGCAATCATGAAGATTATATTTCTGCATAAGCTGTTTGTAGCGTGCCTTAATCTGTTCATTAGTGCTTTTCTGCTTAAGTCCGAGAATTCTCATGGCCTTGCCATAGCCTACAGGAGTCCCGGAGCTGTATTCGGAAGTTCCGGTGGCAGTTTCAGCATAATTACCGGTTTCGACGTGATTACCTGCCGGGGTACGAATCACAGGGGCTGGCGTGAGGGCATTCGCATCAAGGTAAAAAAACCTGTCTATCTCCGCTTCATACAAACCGAATGACTTGCCAACGGTTCTTATTCTGGAAAGTTCCTCAGAAGATACATTTCCGTCAGCCTGAATAATACGGGCGAGATAACCTAATACAACATTCAGGTCTTCACCACCGTTTAAACTTCTCTTCAGAAAATAGATCTCTCTGTATGGAATGATGTCGGAGCTTTTACCTCTTGCAAAAGCCTCTCTGAGTTTTTCGGTATCAGCATCTAAAAAACTGCTGACGACGGCATTCACGAACACTTCTTCTTCCATAGCAGTTTTCCGGCCTTCCACCGTCACATATCCCAGAAGGCACATCAGAGCTCCATGAATCTCTTCATCGGCTTCGGATATATTTAACATGCTGTGCTGTATTTTCGCTACGGTATCACGGGAGTTTCCATAGCTGTCTGTCAGCACGCCGAAACCTGAATGTCGTATCCCTAATCTCTGACGCCGGGTTCCTGTTGAGTTGTTCGCGCCGCGACGCCACAGCTCTCTGCAACTGACAGCGAAGCAGTAAATCAGCATCAGAATCATAAATCCTCTGATAGACGGTAAAAGCCACATAATCAAAGGAATAACAATCAGCAGTCCGCATCCCAAATCTTTAAATCTGGTATATATGCCAGCCATAAAAAAAAATACCTTTTTCTTAATACAGATTACATAAATTTTATTCATTATGTCGTGATCATCAGAAACACGAAAACACGAAATAAACAACACAACGCATATTTTATGCGATTATTTCAGAATTTCACAGGTTTTGTAAATACAGTACTTATAAACTGACCGTAAAAACAACCGAAATGATGTCATTTAAATTGAACATTCGTTCTGACCAACCGCATCTGAACTTTGAAATAAGGATTTAACCCGTAATTCAGTCCTCCCCGGCACATATACTTCCTCCCGTCCACCACATACGGAGAAACATAAATGCCAGTCATTCAAATCTTATCAGTACAGAAACTGTCTCGCGTGAGTTTCCGTCTGTCACTATCGTCACTGACTATCACTGCCCTGCTGACCTCAGGATGTTCTCTTGGAATCGGCAGCGAGGAATACGGCTGCTCCGGTCTCCCCAGGGGAGTTCAGTGTCACGGCACAAGAGAAGTTTACATGAACAGGAAACAGTACGGAATGTGGACCGGACTCATTAAGGATGAAACATCAGGGGATACGGATACCGGAAATGCCCGGACAGGCTCTGACGGTGACTCCACTGCCGAATCCAGGAATCTAAACGGAATCACGGAGATTAAACTCACTGAAAATAGAGAATTCTCTTCAATGAATTCCCGGGATGAACCTTCTCCGGCCTTTATCAGAACCAGGGACGACATCATGATTACGGTTATCGCGCCGTATGAGGATGACAGACAGAATCTTCATGACAGATCAGTAGTATATACCAATCTTCATAACGGTACCTGGGGAGTAGGAATTCCGTCATACGGCACGGTGAGTTCACGTGGCGGACACGGAGCGGAAAAAGTTACAAATATCAGAGTTATGCCGTACCGTGAAATTGAACCCCCCGGAAAACAGAATACGAAAAAATCATCAGCATCGGAAAAATTATAACTACAAGGAATACAACATGAATATCGGTACATTATCATATGGAGGGCCGGATAAATTCCGGATTTCGGAACCGGGAGGCATAGCTGCCGAAAGGAACCGAATGCTCCGTAAATTCATATTTCTAACCGTAATTTCAGCCGCGGTACTGAGTTTTGATGAAGCCGTGGCGGGAACCGGCGGCGAGGAATTTGCGGACGTATGGGACACGCTGAAGGAATGGATACAGGGCACACTCGGCAGAGTTGTATGCGGCAGCATGATTCTGGTGGGAATCGTAGCCGGCGTTGCCAGACAGAGCATCAGTGCATTTGCCGTGGGTATCGGCGGAGGAATAGGACTTTACAATACTCCGACGGTCATCGAAAGTGTTCTGAGTGCAACACTGTCTGACGGAGGAATGCAACTTCTCCCCGCAGCCGTTCAGAGCACCGTGATGTAATTATTTCGGGATTATCAGGAAAGACGCATGACCTTACGTCATGCGCTTTTCGTTTAAAGTATCACGGACATGATTCATTAATTAGAAAACACCTTCAGAACATATACAACAGGGCCGGAGAGCGATTCGGATTAAAGGAGTCTGTTTCGTGATCACTCTCTGTTTTTACGGCACCGGGCCGGACTAATTGGCTCTTATAACTCAATACAGCGTGTATATTATGAATTATAAGTGGACGTTTTAAGTCTGTCGTGGAATTTAATTCCTGAAGTATGAATCTTATCTGAACCGTGACAAGTTATCACATCAGTTCAATTATGAAAGAGGATTCCGCAATGGAAAAGAAGTTTTTATTATCTGCTGTTGCAGCAGTAGCATTATCCCTTACCGGATGTGTCACCGAAACCCACAATGCAATTCAGACTGAAAAGGCAGAAGTCTCCATTACCCGTTCTGTTTCAGGTAAGAAGGTAAGCGTTGCCATCGGTCAGTTTGCCAATCACTCAAGCTACCAGAACGGTATTTTTTCAGACGGGGTGGACAGACTCGGTTCCCAGTCTGAAACAATACTTGTAACCTCTCTCCAGCAGGCCGGCTGCTATCAGGTTTTAGACCGCAGCAACATGAACGCTCTGACCCGTGAATCCGGACTTGCGAAGAAGAATCAGAAGATTCTCGGTGCCCGTTACATCATTACCGGTGATATTGTGGAATTCGGCAGAAAAACCGTAGGCGATCAGGAACTCTGGGGCATCATCGGTCACGGCAAGACACAGGTGGCCTATGCAAACGTGAACCTCAATGTTGTTGACGTACAGACCTCAGCCGTTGTTTATTCATCAACCGGTGCCGGAGAATACGCCCTCTCCAACCGGGACGTGCTCGGTTTCGGCAGTACCGCGGGCTATGATTCCACTCTCAACGGCAAAGTACTCAGTCTGGCCATTCGCGAAGCCGTAAACAATCTCACCAGAGCCATCGATGACGGCTTATGGATACCGGAATAAGGAGAACCTGATGGAATTTAAATTAAAATTCACGGGGTCACTTCTGCTTGCCGGAATGATTCTTTCAGGGTGCGTAAATCATGAAAACCAGTACTGTCACGATGATTCATACACCGTGTCCATGTACTATTATCTGAGGGATGAACCGGATTTTCTGGAACAGCAGAAACTTATGACCGATTACTTTGCAAAAGCGGAGGAAAGCGGTAAAAAGGTTGCTCCCGGAGCTTATGCCCATTATGCCATGCTGATGTCAAAGTCAGGCAATGAAGGTGAAGCGCTTAAATATCTGGAAATGGAAAAATCCGCCTACCCGGACTCCGCCCACTATATCGATTTTCTGCTGACTCATGCCAGACAGATAAAGAAAGCAGGAAGTAAGGGGGCGGAAAAGAAAACATCCGTCCAGACTGATGATTCCCGGCAGATTAAGGAGTACAGACAGTGAAATTAGCATCTCTTATTGCAGGAACCATACTGTGTACCGGATTATTCGGCTGTGCGGCACAGCAGCCTAACATGGATTACAGCGCCTTTATGGAAAGCAATCCGCATTCGATTGTCGTTCTGATGCCTACTTCGGTGTCAACCGACATCAACGCCGCTCCCGCCGTGCTGGCCTCGGCTGTACTGCCGCTGGCTGAAGCCGGATATTATGTGTTTCCCGTAACCATGGTAAACGACACCTTCAGATACAACGGGCTTACCGAAGCTGAAGAAATCAGAAACGTTCCGGTCAGAAGACTTAAAGAGGTTTTCGGGGCTGATGCGGTCATGTATCTTACGGTAAATGACTATCAGACCCATTACATGGTGCTGGACAGCTACACTCAGGTATCTGTTAACGCAGTACTCAGGGATACCTCAAACGGTCGTGTTCTATGGGAAGGTACCGCCACAACCAACAACAAGTCAGGCGGAACCGGCAATATTCTCGGGGATCTGGTTGCAGGACTCGTAAAGAAAATCGTAAATGAAGCCACTTCTCAGGGTTTTGAAATCGCCAAGAGCAACAGCTACACACTGTTCAGTACTGACGAGAACGTACAGAGAAATCCGCTTCTTAACGGACCTTACTCAAAGGAATACCGCAAGGATGACATTCTGGACGATCTGCCTCCTGCAGGAACCGGAATCGTTCCCGGCAGTTCAACCGAAAACAGCCCTGCTGAAAACACCGCTGTCAGTGCGACGGAGAATACCTCTGCGGTCAGATAACCGTATTAACGAAATAAGCACAGAAAATCCGGCTCAGAGCCGGATTTTTTTTGCCTGCTGGCAGCCGCAGGTGAACACGGACATAATGAAAGTCCGCATTCCACAGCTCAGGATCAGGCCGCTTTATGTTCCCTGTAGCATGACAGATAAAGGGATTCATTGAAGTTGAGTTTTCTGAGTCCGTCTCTTATGTCTTCCTCCATGCAGCTGCTTACCGGAACATAGCTGTCGTTAAGATTATCGTCAACCGGATTGCCGTTGGCATCAATCATGAGATAACCGCTTTTAAGAGTTCTTTCGATAATAACTTCACAGCCTCCATCAGGCTTTACGGACAGAGAATCGTCGCTGTCGGAGCGTCTGCGGATATGACAGAGTCCTTTTTCGGATATCCGTCATTACACATAAATGAAATTGCAGATTTACATTTCACTGAGATTCAGATTATGAATTCTCAAAGGTACGGAACTCTCTGACAGACAGAACCGTACCTGCAGGTTAACAGCGTCCGCACCTGTATTTTCTGAAGGTATAACCACTCATACTGTCAGGATGAACTGTCGGCATGAAGCCGTTTGTCTTACGACATTTTTAATGTTTAATGCGAAGATAATGCAGATTTTGGAAAAAACGTACTAAATGATTTTCTAAAGACATCCGCCGATAATGTAATGACCGCCATAATCCGAAAACGGATGCATCCATGATTATTTTTTCAGAGAAACCATACGTTTTCTTATCTCACTGAGACTGAGAAGGCCGTTTGACATAATCACCACCGGATCCTTTGCCTCATCATTCCGGTAAAAACCCAGAAGAACCGGAACCGACTTTATGCCGTAAAGTGAGGCGATGCTGGGAGCATGAATGTTTCTCACGGCATGAAGATCCTCAAGAATGATTCCGTCAAGACTTATGCCCACAACGGTGAATCCGGAATCCGCAAGAGAATTAATTTCAGTCACGCCCTGACGGCAGAATGGACAGGAGCCGTTGTAGACGTATACAAGCGTAAGGGTTCCGGACAGTTCATGAAGTGTCTCATCCATGCTCTCCTTTTGCATGCGTTCTTCCGTCTCCCTCTGTTTCAGTGATTTTACGACTGCGCCCATTTCGTCAAGTTCAGGGCTCTCTATGACAATGCTCCGCGCAGCGGCAGCGAAGTTCTCGCTCTTGTTCATGGTCATCCGCTGAAGCTGAAAATACCGTTCGACATTTACTGATGTCGGATGGTCAACGGCTATCTCAAGAGTTTTCGGAAGAATTACGCCAAGAGATGACGAGCCTATATATCCGTCAGCGGATCTCGGCAGAGCGGAAATGACATCATCGATATTGTCTTCTCCAAGCTCTGCGTAGCCTTTTTCTCTCATAATGGCAGAAAGAACATCTGCCCCTGATTTCTGTTCCGGTACGTCTTCGGAATTCCGGGATACGGCAGATGGCTGTGGTGATATTCCTCCTGATGACGCCTCACGGTTCATGTCCCCGTCCGCACTGTTTTCAGGTGACATGGAGTAGTCCTCATCCGACGGTTCGGTCGGATCCTTGTACCAGAACCAGCCCCTTTCGGATTCCTCGAGAAATGAATTTCCCGCGGCCCTGACGTCTGAAATTGCGGTTCCGCCTATAAAGAGCAGGAGAGACAGATTTACGGACAGGGTACGGAACCGCATGAATGTTCGGGTATCTGATTTATGATGCATAAGAGAATGTCTTCAAAAAAGATATGACAGGAGCTTTTTACTTCCGGCGTAGCACTGATGAATGGTTACACTGACTCAGACTCTAAACTAGTCATTCAGGGCATAGTCGAGACTTATTCCTTTTGTCAGAATAATATCCACCCGGCGGGCCGCATCAACCTCAAGCACCGGAAACATTTCCTCGGCAAGCTTCAGATAGAAGGAAGCAACTCTCTCCAGAGCTTTGGATGAACCGCTTACGGCCGCCCCCTGAAGAGCCCTGCCGCTGTAAACGCTCTGATAATCCACACTGCCTGAACCTCCCGTGGTGCTTATGACGGGAACCGGAGTAACGTTAAAGGCCCCCGCAAGACCTTCCAGAAAACCTGCGGTAAGGGATCTTGCTATGAGAACCCCCTGCTTGGAAACGAGACGCCCCCTGATACCGGCCTTGCCGTCTTCACCTGCGGCATAGCCGTTTAACGGAGTTTCCATTACCCTTCCTGATTCCGCCACGCAGTTAAGGGTTTCGGTTCTTAGATAAACTCTTTCGGAACTCATGTCTCCGAACCCTGCGGCAATAACGAAGCATTCATTGAAATCAAATGAGCGACTGTTGGGCAGAATCGCCTCCCTGTCGATGTTTATAAGAACCGGAAAAGGATCCGTTCTGGCATTTTCCCTGGTGGGAGCATCAAGTCCCGTAAGGAGAATTCCGCTTAATATGCTTCCCGCGGGAATGTAGTATCCGCGATCTCCGTTACCCTTTAGGTGTCTGCTTAAGCCTCTCTCATCCGGAGTTCCCCGGTTCCTAAGTTCGGCAAATCGGGCGTCGGATACGCTTCTTATATGCCTTTCCGGAGAAGATGTTCCCGGCAGGACACTGTTTTCCCGGCGGAATTCCCGTTCTCTTCCAGGACTGTTTTTCTTAAAACATTCAGTATCATCAGATGCGGAGGAGCCTCCGTATTTTCCGGAAGGAGAATTCCGCTTTTCATGAACCTGATCCTTTGACTCCTTACGGGATATCGGTTCACCGGATTCTGCGCCGTCAGTATTCCTTCCCTCCTCCTTAAGCTGTTTCTTTAAAGACTGCATTTCCTTAGGCAGAAGGGTTTTAATGAGTTTAAGCTCCTCTCTCATGTTTCTCACCTCTTCGGCAAGATCTCCCGCCCCGGAGGAGAAATCTCCGTTAGCTCCGATTAGTCCCGGGTTTCGGCGCAGAAGCTCAAGCTGATGCCTGATACCGCCGAGTTCCCTGCTTAGGCTGTTGTGTTCGGCATACAGCAGCTTTATATTGGCTGCAAGACTGTCTACCCCCACCTTTCTGGTGTCAAAGTCCGTAAGCACGTGTTTAACCTCGCGCCCGCCGCGTGAATCAGTCTTTTTATCCTGAGGTCCGGTAAGGGCCACCACCAGCATTACTCCGCCGATGCCGAGCCCCCACATGAGCCACTTTCTGTATTTCGGTGAAATCTTTTCTGACATTTTATATCCGTAATCCGACGTTTAATCCTTCAGGTGATAATCCCCGGGGAGAGCCAGCAGAACTATCCTGTCGGTATCCCTGAATGAACTGAGGGTATTCAGCATGGCATAGGCCAGAACGTCACTGCCGCAGGAAACCTGTCCGCCGCTCCGGTGATTACCGTCATTTCCTGCAAGAATCACCAGATACAGAAAATCATCAGCATAAAAACCGTCTGCTATTTTCTCGTCTGAAAGACTGCAGAAATTTCTGTGAGCTTTGCCCTTGAAAGAACTTATATCCGCCCTTTCCATTCCGGATGGAGCCGTGTATTCCTCCTTCGATCCGAGATAGGTCCAGACGCTTCTGAATCCGTCCACGAGATTCTGCTGATAATCATCACTCCTTATGGCTGCATTAACAGTAGTTCCCTGATGTTTTTCCGCACCGGTGCCCCGTCTCTTACCGTAGACTCCGCCCGGGGTCAGGTTACGCTTCGGTTCCCCATGCTCCCTGTAATGATCACTCCCGGCAATTTCCGGTACCGGAACTCTGATGCGTCTCGGGGCGATATCCGCCGGAGTAAGTCTCAGCATGGCGTTCCAGTTGCTGACATCTGCCGGAGTCACAAAGATGGTTACCGGTTCCCCGGAAACCGGCATTACATATATGCTGCCGTTTTTCACCTCGATTTCGGCATCGCTTGCGGTATTGATGCTGATACTTTCAAAGGGAAAACTGATGCAGTTAAGGTCGTGATCCGAAATCCGGTACTCATAGACACCTTCATTCTCCTCCGTTCCTCCGTATGCCGGGACATGCGCACTCAGGAAAATTCCCAGAAATGCCAGACCTGATACCGTTATGCGCTGACTGCCGCCTGATATTGAATACATATTTTTCCTTCCTCAAATGCCGTGTGCCCGTCAATGTTTTAAACGGCTGAATTACTGCTGTTCCGTGCGCCCTCTGTCATCTTTTCGCTTATCACGTAAAGTGCGGCTGCTGATTCTTTCCCTTTCCTTCAGATCCCGCGGATTTCCCTCATACATTTCAATCCACTTGAGCATGGGCCTGAAATCCTCCATTTCTATCAGGAACTCATAGGTTCTGATAAAGCTTTTCGCAGGTCCCGTAGGCCCTTTTACCTGAGTCTGTCCGGTCACGAACACCAGTCCGGTCTCCTCCTCGTAGGTAACGGTCTTCGGTTCAAATGTTATGCTGATATGGTCGGCGATTATCTGTTCCGCCTGCATGTTCAGGATATCGGTAATCTGACGGTATACCTTCGGAGATATCATGGGATCCAGTGAATCCTGCACGAATCTCAGATTGTTCGGACTGATGTTGCCCACCAATTCACCGAGAAACAGTCCCCATGCCCTGATATAGCTTTCGGTGCTTCTGCCGGCGACAACCTTCACCTCGGCACTGAGATGCGGAGGCACCAGCACCACGGCATCGCGATGACCGTAAAGAGACACCGCAAGAAGACAGTTCGACACTGCAAGACAGACCGCGGATATTCCCAGTATCCGAACAGTGTGCTGATTTCCCCTGTACGAGGATATGAACTTCATAAAATCCATGACAGATGTTTCTCCTTACAGATATCCTGCGGTGATTTGTTAATAGGATTTCAGTACCAGCGGCGCATGAAGGGATTGGAAACGCTGCGGGACTCACGGAAACAGAACCCGTGCCAGTAGAGCCAGTGACAGAGAAAACCGTCCTGATTCTGATTCACGTGTCTGCGGTACAGATGTGTCACAACAAGTCCCAGGACGGTGAATATCAGCGCCCTGCCGATAATCATTCCCATTACAAGTCCCAGGGCAAGCGGGGCTATTTCATCGATGGACCAGAGAAGTACTGACGGTGGATCATCCACGAATTTCGGGATCATTACTTTTTTCATAAATAAAACGCCTTTCTGTTTAACGGATGAACATGAATCCGAAGTAATTGAGATACGCGGTCATGAGGATTTTCTGCCTATTCTTCCTCCTATCTGCGGAAGATTTACGGTAAATTCCCTTACCACAGTCCATGACAGCACCGAGATAAGTCCCGGCCACAGCTGCCACGGTACCGAATCCTCTCCCACACGGACCAGAGCGACTGTGCAGAGAACCGGAATTACCGCGGGGAGCATGACGTAAATTCTGTTTTTTACCGGCGTCACCTGAATGTCTCCGAGAAGGTTTATTCTTCGCTGAATACAGCCGTCTAGTATTCCGTGAATGATTAGTACCGGTATGACCGTAAAGACATACAGCCAGTGTCTGAGCCTCTTTTCAAGGAGCAGCTGAAACAGAATGATTCTGTCTGAGGCTTTAAGCTGAGGAACTGATATATACCGGAGATTTGCGTCCTGCAGATCCGTGCATGGTTCTGCCTTCTCCTTATTCATGCTCATATCAGCGGAGAGTGAATCAGGACTTATCGCAATGATGCAGATTCCCCCTGTCCCGACTCGCTCCCCCTGATTTTTACGATGCCCTGCGGCAAGCCTGTCGAGCGCGGTGCCGTTGGCTTCACTGCGGAACGTTGTCAGAGTCCTGCGGGCTGTCCGTGTATCAAATTCATCTTCAGAAGACTGCATGCCGCCGTTTTCATAGTTGAGAGCAAGGTCCGCAAGGCGGTACCCGTCAGCATTCAGAATAAAGATGAATATAATAAGCACGGCAATGCCCGCAATGAGCATATACTCCGTGTATGAACCGTTTTCGGCCGATGCCGCGCCTGCTGTCATAATTTCTAAGATCCCGTCGTATCAAACCTCACGGCAACGGATTATGCGCGAAGATAAAATTCATATCAGGACTTAAAGCCTTATACGAAAGTCTGAAGACCTCCGGGGCGAATTTAAATTCAGGGACGGAATTTAAATAAAATCCGACGCGGCGGAATATCCGTATTTAATCTCATAATCGGAAAATATACAGACTGTTAACATATTTCTTATATCAAATATTGATCTTGTTCAGCAACTCCCCCGGTAAGATATGTTATTAATTATTTATCAGGGAACATCTGTACCGGTTCACCGACGGCATTTCAGCCATAGGCTTTCGCGTCGGCGCAAGTTAATCCGGTTCCGCCTTAAACACAGAGATAACAGCTACGGGGTACTCTCCATGAGAATGACCAGAGAAGAAATACTGAGCAGTCTTGATACCGCTCTTGCGGAAAAACAGTTTGTAATCTACATTCAGCCTCAGTTCAACCACGCTACGAAGCAGCTTGTGGGAGGCGAGGCTCTGGTGCGCTGGATTCATCCGGAACACGGCATGCAGTCTCCGGTGGATTTCATTCCGGTGTTTGAGGATTCCGGACTTATTCCGAAGCTTGATCTGTATGTATTTGAAAGAGTCTGCGAATATCAGCGCAAATGTCTTGATGAGGATTCATATACCTTCCCTCTTTCGTTCAATGTCTCCCGGAAGGATCTGCTGCTTCCTGATTACATTGATTCAATGGAGGAAATCAGAAAGGCATACGATGTACCTGTCGAATATCTCCGTGCGGAAATCACTGAATCTTCAGCGGTCATGGGAGGTTCCGAGCATGCCGTGGAAATCATCAACAGATTTCATGAACTTGGGTACATGGTGGAAATGGACGATTTCGGATGCGGATATTCATCACTTAATGCCCTCAAGGATCTGGAAGTAGACATTCTCAAGCTTGACATCAAGTTCCTCAGAGGTCACGTCGGAGGACGCGGAGGCATCATCATCAGTTCCGTCATCAACATGGCCAAATGGCTGAACACTCCGGTTATCGCCGAAGGCGTTGAAACATTCGAGCAGGCTGACTACATGCTGAGCATCGGCTGTGAAATCATTCAGGGCTACTGCTATTCAAAACCTCTTCCGGCCGATGAGTACCATAAGCTTGCCGTGGAATCGAATTATATGCCTATACAGAAGACCAGCAAATTCATCGACTCTCTGGACGTGGGCCGATTCTGGAGTCCGGAATCACTTGAGACTCTGATATTCAGCAATTACGTGGGCGGAGCCGCCATCTTCCTGTACTGTCCGAAAGGAAAATCAGAAATTCTCCGCGTCAATCAGAAATACCTCTATGAACTGGGCATGAATCTGTCGGAGCACGATGTTCTGACGCATGAACCGGATGCCTTCTTCTCAAACCATGCAGAAGTTGAGACCTTCGTAAGCACTCTCAAAAGAGCCATTGAAAGCAAAAAGGAAGAGGAGTGCGAAACCTGGAGAACCATCACCTCAAAGTGTTGCGGTGAGTCCAGACTCTGCATCAGAAGCTCCATTCAGCTCATCGGCAGAATGGACGGCAAGTATCTTTTCTACATCATGATCCGCAACATCACCAATGAAAAGATGACGTTCAACAATCTCTTCACGTCGGAAAAGATTTTAAAGGCGACATTCGACCATGCGAACATCTATGCCTGGGAATATACGGTTGCCACAAAGGAAATGAGACCGTGCTTCCGCTGCATGAGGGATCTCGGTCTGCCGCCGCTGCTCAAAAACTATCCGGAACCGGCTATCGAACTGGGTATCATTCCTCCTGAATATGCGGATCTCTACAGAGACTGGCACAGACAGATTGCCGAAGGAGTGGAGAAGCTTGAAATGGTCATTCCCCTTACCGCAGGCAGAATACCGTTCCGGGTCATCTACACCACCGAATTTGACGGTTCACACAAGCCGTTCAAGGCATATGGAAGCGCCGAGCTGGTGACCGACACTCCGGATACGGATGGTAATGATAACAATTAAGTCTCAGAAAACCTACCTGTTAAACAGCATGAATCCGTCGGGGATAAAACCGCCGGATTCATTTTTCAGAAGAACAGAATTTTTATTCCCCAAAAAATATTTTTTTGAAAAACTCATCTCCTGAGCTGAATTTTGACATAACCACCTCTCTCCCGGTTAATCCCGCATGAAAATTCATTCACAAACTCAATAAAATCGCCAGCTGCAGCTGATTTTGGAGCATAGTCCGAAATACCCAGTAAATTCTTTTTTTTAAATACTTTTTAGGTTCTGTTATGAAACGACCTTTGTCAAGCAGAAATTTAGGCAACTGTAAGCGGAAGCTGGTATGGATTGCAGACAAAGAAAAAGCCCTTGCGTACGCGGTTAAGCCTGACGAAATGCTCCTCACCATCCACCGGTGGTTTGCCAGAAAATCCTGTCCTGGAAATTGGCTATTCGGCAGATTGGGCAATTTGGCTCAAGCGGTGAATAATCGACTAGGAGCGTAGAAAGAATAAAGCCAGCAGTGAGGACTGTCGGCTCTACATGACCTTATCTTTTACTATTTAATTTTGTATTCGATTTCAATCAACGTTTGTGTTGATTCATCACTAACATCGAAAATGCCTGCTGAGCATAGACCTTTTTCAAGGCATGTGGATTTTTTAGATATAGGGCAATCAACTTGCTCTCCACCGTATGGATTTGGAACAGTTTCACAATTAAAAATTAAAGTAACATTCTCGCCAAAATAAGATGATGCTTTAATTTCTATTATTGATTTCTCACCTTCAGTGCTTACTGTTACGCTTGATATATATTTTTCGTCATATTTTTCAATTGGAAACTTCCAGCCAAAACCTTTTGTTCCATCATGACACTTCTTCAAATCTTCCGTTTCTTGAAAACATAGTCCCACGTAATTTCTTCCCCACCAGCTTCCTGTTTCCAACACATTTAGCAAAAAGTCTTTTTGTTTTTTATTAAGCTTTTGGGTATTTTTATAGCCTTCCGAATTATGCTTTTTTTCATACATAGCCTTATCGTATTCTTCCGCAAAACCTGCTTGAGATTCAACAGCACAAAACATCGGCAGGATAGCCACAGTGCAACATAAAACATTCTTAAATTTCATAGTTTTATCCTCTTTCAATAAACTTTCTTTGTAAGTCTACACTCTGTTTTCTTTTCGATCATTTTTAGGCATATTCTGAATTCACATTTGTGATCCAAATAAAAAACAGATACCTTCTAACCGTGTAATTGTCTATCAAATGACGAACCTGGAGTGTAGAAAACAAAAGAGCCGGCAGATCGGGATAAGGCATTGAGTTATGAGGTTAAATCTGACGAAATGTTGCTAACCGTCCACCGCTGGTTTGCTCGAAAGAGCTGTCCCGGAAACTGGCTATTTGAAAGAATGACCAGTTTTGCTGACGAGGTTAATGGCAAACTGTGAAAAGAAGAAACAAAAAAATTTTAAAAACTTGAAATAATTCAATTAAAATGCTATTTTTGGAATAAAAGGTTAAAAATAGTGTTTCAAAGAGGTTGTTATGCTGATTGAGTTTCGAATTCAGAACTTTCTGTCATTCAAAGAACTGCAGACCTTTACTATGGTAAAAAGCAAAAGCAGCGAACGTCCGGGGAATGCCTTTCCAATCATGGCGGAAAAAGAGTTCAGTCTGCTTAAGAGCGCCGCAGTGTATGGACCAAATTCCTGCGGTAAATCCAACTTCCTGAAGGCTCTTTCCGCTATGAAAGGTATTGTTACCACTACTCTGCAGCGAGGGATGAAACTTCCTCTGACACCTTTCAGACTCAATCCGGAGACTGTTACTCAGCCTACGGAATTTGAAGTGAGTTTTATCGTCCGTGACGTGAAATACCAGTACGGTTTCAGTGCCTCGGCAGATCAGATTTTTGATGAATGGCTTTTTGCATTTCCTGCAGGTCGTCCTCAGAAATGGTTTGAAAGAGTCTGGGATGCCGAATCAGGGAAACATCTCTGGAAATTCAGTCAGTTTCTGCAGGGAGCCAAAAAGCTGTGGCAGCAGTCAACCCGTGAAAATGCATTATTTCTTTCTACAGCTGTTCAGCTTAACAGTGAACAGCTGAAACCGGTTTTTGACTGGTTCAGTAAAACTCTTCGTTTTGTAGGAACCGAAGGTTTATCTCCGGAGTCTACGGCAAGATTCTGTACGGGAAGCGGAAAAGAAGACGTTCTGAAATTCCTTAAGGCTGCTGATTTTAATATCGAAGATATCCGCATTGAGGAAAAACACCTCCCCACTGAACCGACCTATGAAATCAACACGGTTCACACTGACAGCAATGGTCAGACAGTATTATTTAATTTCAGGGATGAATCCTCCGGTACGCAGAAATTCTTTTCTTTTGCTGAACCGATTCTGGATGTTCTTGCTAACGGTAGTGTTCTGTGTATTGATGAGCTTAATGTAAATCTCCATCCTAAGCTGGTTCAGTTTCTGGTGGAATTGTTTCATGATCCAAAAGCTAACCCTAAAAACGCTCAGCTGATTTTTACCACTCATGAAACAACCATTCTTAATCAGGAAATTTTCCGAAGAGATCAGATCTGGTTCGGCGATAAAAACAGAGAGCAGGCTTCATTCCTGTATCCTCTGTCAGATTTCAGTCCTAAAAAGGGAAAGGAGAATCTGGAACTGGGATATCTTTCCGGCCGCTACGGGGCGCTGCCTCTGGTTCGTTCTTTCTATGGAGTACAGTAATGGGCAGTGAAGATCTTTTCAAAAAGCGAAAAGCCAGAAGACTCAAAGATCAGCAGAGAAGAATCGGTTTTTGCAAATCCTACGACAGAGTACTTATTGTTTGTGAAGGTGAACAGACATAGCCTTTGTATTTTGAAAGCTTTAAACAGGAATATGACTTAAGCTCCGCCAATGTGGTTGTAACGGATGCATCCAAAGGTTCAGATCCTGTCAGTGTTTTCAGATATGCCGAAAAGCTGTTTAATAGAACTTTCCCAATTAATAATACTATATAAGATGTGCAAATATTGAGCACATCTTGTTTCAATATCTCATTATTTACTCCATATACCAATCAACAACATAACTTCCTCAGTTTTCAGGTAGATATAAAGCCTGTTTTCTCCCTAAAAAAATTAAAAAATATCGACAAAATTGTGAAATTTTTCTTGAATATAGTCTAATTATAACTTATAATTAGACTATATATTTACGGAGTTTGATATGCCAATACCTAGAGATATTCTTGATGTAGAAAGACCTAAAAATACTGTTGTTATTGTTTACGGAGTAAATAAAGATAAGTACGCTGTCAGACAAAGA
>NZ_FOXF01000020.1 GCF_900115655.1 Ruminobacter amylophilus
GTCAGAGGTCACCGCATTGAACTCGGGGAAATCGAATCCGCTCTCCGCTCCCTGCCTGAAATCGTCAGAGCCGTTGCAGTTACCGTGGGCAACCCTCCTCAGCTTGCAGTTGCGGCTGAGACTGAAAAGCAGTCTTCCGTAACCGCCGATGAAATCAGGGAAAAACTCTCTTCCATCGTTCCGGAATACATGGTTCCTAACCACATCGAATTCTATGAATCACTTCCGGTCAGCGCCAACGGCAAAATTGACCGCAAGGCCATCATCGGAAGCTTCAGTAACGTGAACACTTCCATGAAAGAAGAGGACAGACCGAGAGGGGAGCTGGAAAACCGGGTTGCAAATATCTGGCAGAGGATTCTTAAACTTGAATACATTTCAAGAAATGATGATTTCTTTATGTCCGGAGGAGACAGTCTGACGGCAACAAGATTTGTGCAGACACTGCAGCAGGAGAACATAACCTCCGCCCCGCTGCCTCTCAGAACCCTGTTTTCAACACCGACAATAGCATCAATATGCAGCTACATCGAACAGAACAGTCTCCGTGATCACGGCGATGCTGCTGACAACTCATATGAAGAAGGAACACTGTAACATGACACTTAACAGACAAGGCATTATAAGCCTGATGAAAAACATGGCTTCGCGAAACATTCATCTGTGGACCGAAAACGGCAACCTGAAATTCAAGGCTCCTGCCGGAGCCCTGACGGCTGACGACAGGAAGGCCATTGCCGACAACAGGCAGGCAGTAATCAGTTATCTTGACTCCATGACAACCGTAACCCATGATGAAAACCACCGTTATGACGATTTTCCGCTTACGGATCTGCAGCTTGCATATTCTCTCGGACGCAGCAATATCTATGAATACGGCGGTGTGGGATGCCACAGCTACATTGAACTTGAAACAGACAGTCTGGACAGGGATCGTCTCGAAAAGGCATGGCACGCCCTTATCATGCGTCACGACATGCTTCGTGCGGTGATTTCAGCAAACGGCACCCAGCATGTGTTGAGGGAGGTTACTCTGCCGCACGTACCGCTGCATGATTTCAGTGCCATGACCGGGGAAGAAGCCGGAGCGGCTCTTCTTAAGCTCAGATCCGAAATGGATCACCGTGTCTACGATCCGGGACAATGGCCTCTTTTTGACGTCAGGGTTGTCAGAATGCCGGAACGCTCCATTCTGATTTTTTCCATTGATCTCATCATTGCCGACTTCGCCAGCATCCAGATACTGCTCGCCGAACTGGGACAGGCCTATGACCACGGTGCGGAAACACTTCCTCCTCTGCCTTTCACCTTCAGGGATGTAATGGTGGCCAGAAAAACCGAACAGAACAATCCTTTCCTTGAAGCCCTGCACACAAGGGATGAACAGTACTGGGCCGAGCAGGTAAAAACCATGCCTCTTCCGCCGGAACTTCCGGTAATTCCCGGAAGCGGAAGAAACCGCGACAATGTATCCGTAAGACGTTTCCACTATGCCATGGACAGCCTTAAGTGGCAGAAGCTTAAACAGCTTTCAATGGATAAAAAGCTCACGATATCAAGCGTTATCCTGGCGGCCTTCACTGAAGTTCTTGCCCGCTGGTCAAGAAATCCGGATCTCACCATCAATCTGACGCTGTTCAACCGTCCTGAAGGTGTTCAGAACATTGTAGGCGATTTCATTGACGTCAACGTTCTCGGCATCAGGGGAAGTCAGACCGGCTCCTTTGCCGAAAGGGTAATGATGATTCAGAACCGTCTCTGGGAAGACCTTGAGCATACCGGTTTTACCGGCATAAACGTTCTCAGGGCACTCAGCAGGGAACACGGACAGAACATACTGATTCCGGTTGTCTACACCAGTACCCTGGGAGTAAAAAACGAAGCCCTTGAGAAAAATGACTTCATGAACAGAGCCTCCCTGCACTACGGCATCACCCAGACACCTCAGGTGTGGCTTGACTGTCAGACTACAGAACGCTACGGAACACTGCAGCTTGACTGGGACGTAAGAAACGGGGTATTCCCTGAAGGCCTGCCTGAAGCGGCATTTGAAGCCATGCAGAAACTTCTTGACGATCTTACCGACAGACCTCAGATCTGGGACAGTAACAGCACCGTCACCCTGCCTGACGACATGCTCGGACGCATCAGGGAAATCAATTCCGTTAAACGTGAACATGAGAACCTCTTTCTTCACGAAGGGCTGGTAAACAACGCCCTTAAGACACCGAATGCGCCTGCCGTATATGCAGCTGACGCCGAACTTTCATACATCCAGCTGGCAGGTGAAGCCCTCGCCATTGCGGACAGACTTAAATCGGCAGGCGTCGGAAAAGGCGACAACGTAGCCATTCTGCTTCCGAAATCAGCCCTGCAGTTTGCCTCCGTCTTCGGTGTTCTCTTCGCCGGTGCGGCATACGTGCCTATTGACTCCGGTCAGCCGGAATCCAGAATCAGGTCTATCATAGCCGATGCCGGAATCAGAGTTCTCATCACCGACGGCGCACATGAGGGGACGTCTTACGGAGAACACACTGAAAACATCACCCACGTACTCGGACAGACAGGTACCGGTACAGCCGGAACCGTGACCGCTCTGAAGGAAATGTCGGAGAAGCTCGCTTCATCTCATGATGAAACCGGCAGGGTTGCCTATATCATCTTCACCTCAGGCACCACCGGCAGACCGAAGGGGGTAATGGTAAGCCACAGGGCAGCATGGAACACCGTAAGTGAAGTTATTCTGCGCAATAACATCGGCAGCAGTGACCGGATGCTGTCACTTGCAAGCTACAGCTTTGACCTCTCCGTATGGGATAATTTCGGAACGACTCATGCCGGGGCAGCCCTCGTCATGATGCAGGAAAATGAAAGGACCGATCCTGAATGCTGGTGCAGTCTGATTGCCCGATACGGCGTAACCAGACTGAATACCGTACCTGCTCAGATGCAGATGCTCACCCAGTGGATGGAATGGGACGATAAGGCGAAGCTCAAAACTCTCAGAAGCGTATTCATGTCAGGAGACAAGATTCCGACCACCCTGCCTGACGAAATCAGAAAAATCTGTCCGGACATATCCGTCATCAGCATGGGAGGTCCAACCGAAACATCAATCTGGTGCGTGGAGTACCCTGTTACCGAAAGCTTTGCGGACAGACAGAGAATACCGTACGGAAAACCTCTGGCAAACCATGAAATTCTGATTCTCAACAGCAGACTTGAGCTGTGCCCTGAATATACTCCGGGAGAAATGTACATTGCCGGTGCCGGACTTTCCGACGGTTACTGCTCTGATCCGGAAAAAACAGCCGGGGCCTTCATTACTCATCCGGTATCCGGAAGAAAGCTCTACAAATCCGGAGACATCGGTTTTTACACCTCCGAAGGTCTTATTGAAATCCTCGGACGTGAGGACGGACAGGTAAAAATCAACGGCTACCGCATAGAACTTAGTGAAATAGAGGCGGCCATCGAACAGATTGATTTCGTAAAAACCGCCGCTGCGGTTCCGATTCAGGAAAATTCAACCATCGGAACAGCCGTAACCATTGACGACAGGGTAAAGAACATCGGCGAAGACGTTCCGGAATTAATAAGAAAGGCTGTTTCCGACAGACTTCCTGCCTACATGATACCGGAAATCATCAGGATAACCGACAGACTGCCGCTCAGTGCCAACGGTAAAATCGACCGCAAGACCCTGATCCGCAGCTTTGCCGACATGCAGAAGAAGGAAAAGGCCGTCGAAAAACCTCTCGATACCAGAATTGAACAGGATCTGTTTGAAATATGGAAGGATATTCTGAAACATGACCGTATTTCACGTCAGGACAGCTTCTTCAATATCGGAGGTTCATCACTTTCCGCCATCACCCTGCTGAGCAGACTGCTAAGCCGCGGATATCCCGCCACTCTGGAACTCATATTCAACCACAGCACCTTTGCCGACATGGCTGAATGCATGAACAGAACCCAGGCTGAGCAGGCCGCATGGATTGAAAGCATCAGTCTTACCGACATGGCGGAAAAGGCAATGCACAATCTGAGAACCGCCCGTGAATTTGATCCGCATATCGGTACGCACAACGTATTCATGACCGGCTCAACCGGATATCTGGGAATCTACATTCTTTCACGACTGCTGAAGGAAACAGACTGCACCATGCACCTTCTGGTAAGAGCCAAATCCCCTGAAGAAGGTTATGCCCGCCTCCGCAAGGCCGCATCCGACAAGAATCAGTATCTTCCTGACAATCTTGAAGACAGGGTAAGCATCTATCACGGAGCCATGGACAGGGAAAGACTTGGACTGAGTGACGACGATTATCAGTATATAGCCTCAACATGCGACACCATCATTCACAATGCCTCCATCATCAACCTGATGGATCCGTTAAGCGCCATATTCCCGACCAACGTACAGGGTGTGGCCGGCATAGTTGAACTTGCTTCAACCTCCAGAGTAAAACAGATCAACTACATATCAACCATAGCCGTTCACTACGGCCTGGAAAACGCGGACATGTCCACGGTCATTCCCGAGAATACGGACATTCACAGATGGAAACAGCTAGATCTTACCTATGAACAGTCCAAAATCATGGCTGAAAACATCCTGTATCAGGCCAGAAAAAAGAACATCCCGGTGAACATTCTCCGTCCGAGCTCCATCACCTGGGACAGCAGTACGGACCATCCGTTCATCAACAACGACGCCTTCGTTAAATTCTACAAGGCCTGTCTGAGCGCCGGCAGTTATCCGGAATCACCTCTCAAGGTGAACATCGTTCCTGTTGACTACGTGGCGGAATGCGTATGTCTGGCAACCGTACACAGATACGGAAGCAGTCTTAACTACCATCTGGTATCCGACAGCAGTATTGAAGTAGGCAGAATCTACTCCTGGCTGCAGAATCTCGGATCAGGCATTGAAAGTCAGGATTTCAAAGGCTGGCTTAACGACCTCAGCGACAGTTTTGTGAACGGCTTCATCAGTCTCTACTTCAAAAACGATCTGAGCAGCGGAGGTCACTACAGCTACATGTGTGATGAAAACGCCAAACTGCTGAGTTTTAAGAATCTGAAACCATTCACCGTTTCTCCGGATTACTTTAAACCGCTGGTTGAAGCGTTTTCCGTCAGGAGCTGATTATGAACATGACAGAAAATACAGCGGCGGGCACAGGAATGAATAAGGCCTGTCATGAGGTAAAGGGTTCCCCGGATGAATTTTCCAGATGGTGGAGAACCTACCGCCATACCGAACATCCGCAGTCAAGACTCATATGTCTGCCTCATGCCGGCGGAGGAGCATCCTTCTACCGTAAATGGGCGGGAGAGCTTCCCTCCAGCATCGAGCTGGCGGCGATTCAGTATCCCGGCCATGAGGACAGAATGGCCGAGCCTCTTGTCAACAGCATGCCTGAACTTGTAAGCGGCATATGCGACTCCATCAGTCGCGGAGGTCTGCTCAGCCTGCCGTACATGATATTCGGTCACAGCATGGGAGGATATGTGGCATACGAACTGTGCCGTGAAATCAGAAGACGTGGACTTGAGGAACCTTATCACGTGTTTGTTTCTGCAAGTGAGGCCCCGGGAATGAAAGAAGACAGCTCATGGCATACATGCAGTGACGAAGAGCTTCTTTCCGAGGTCAGACGCGTATACGGCGACAGCAGCATCTGTCAGGATCGGGAAATTGCGGGAATGTTTCTTCCGGTAATCAGGAATGACTACGAACTTATCGAAAAGTGGCATCCGAATACGGATTCGGAACCTTTCAGAATCTCCCTGTCTTCTTTCTATGCCGACGGAGACAGTGAAATGAATCCTGCCAAGGCAGAAGGATGGAAAAAGGTTACCAGCAGAAATTTTGAAACAAGAAGATTCAACGGCAACCATTTCTATCTGCTGAAACATCAGCATGAAATTCTGAAATCAGTGGTTGTCACTGCCCGTCACCACTGTACAAAACGCCTGATGCTGCCGTAAAGACACAGAATCCGTAAGGCTGAAAAACAACCGCTGTCAGTAACTTATTTCATAGAATACGACAGCGGTTTCTTTTTTGGTAATGGCTTATTTCATTTACAAAAGCTAAAGAGCATCCGCGCAAGAATGGACGCCCCAAGGATGGAGATCCGAATACAGCGATTCTGAACGCTGCCAAAGCCAAAGCAGACGAGATTAAAAACTCTGCATACGCTCTTGGCAAGGCTCCGGAAAACCTGACGGAGAACCAGCAGAATCGGGTAGCCATGATCGCTGAAAACAATAACCGCCTGTACCGAGCTTACCGGATGAAGGAAATGCTTCGCCTTCTCCTGAAAATCAAGGATACGGACGAATCAGGGGATGCCCTCAAACGATAGCTCTGGTGGGCAAGCCACAGTAGGATTGATGCTTTCAAGGAACAATACCTCAAGCTCAAGCGTCACAGGGAGCACATACTGAATGCAATACGTCTCGGCATGAGCAACGCACGAATTGAGGCAACTAATAACAAAATCAAGCTGATCGTCCGCAAGGCGTACGGTTTTCGAAATATCCAAAACATGCTCGATATGGTCTATCTGGTATGCTCGGATTTGAGGGGTCCACTTCCTAACAGAAAACCTCTAGGTGCATGATCAGCATAAACACTGGGGTTAATGGCATTTTTTACCCACCATTACCCCAGAAAAGCCAGAAAGGTTACAGTTTTACAAAACACTGAGAATTAAAGGTATAGTACGTAGAATTGTGAAACTTTTATTACATCTGTTTCTCCACTTAAGGACTAAAACTAAAAAATCTTCTGAACTGTGACATTGTATGGTCTTTTTTCGTAACAATAATGTCTAAAATATACTCAATAAGAGTATATAGAAGTAAATAGTGAACAAGCGAATAATGAATGCATGAAATTATTAAAAAACATGACTTCATTCGTCAGATTCTTTTCACAGACTTTAACATAAACATTTCCATGGTACTTATTATGAATAAATTATCTCTGCTCTTTCTGTCAATATTTGCCTCCCTTGCAGGAATTCATGCCCTTGCAGACGAAATAACATCTGACGGAACCACGATTATCACCGGTAATTTCAAGGTCGTTACACCTTCCAGAAATTCCAAATCACTTATTATTGTTAAAAAAGAAAATGAAATAGGCACATTAGGTGATAAGGTAGTCGTTTCCGGACAAAAAAATCCTGAAGATATTGCCTATGTAAAAAATGTTTCAGGCACAAACTACATAATCAAAAATAAACTTCTGGTTCAGTGTGCAAAGAACGTGAACTGCATTCCTTCAGGACTTGATGCCAGAGCATTAAGTACTAATGTGTATGAAATTACCATAACTGATTATGACCAGTGGAAATCACTGCAGAAAGAACTAAAAAACGCTGACGGCATCCGTAAGGTCACCCCATCGTTTTATCACGGAAATAAACCTCAGCTTAAGTAATTTTTCCATGTCGGCCATGATCTGCATGGCACCGGTATGTCAAGGTTATAGAATAAAAAAACTGTAAGGCGCTTTATGAAACACAAATCAAACAAAACCTTCAATACAGCACTGTTTTACACCCTGTTTTTTTCTTCACTGGCTCTAACGGCCTGCGGAGGAAGTTCAGGCAGTAATGAACCATCTCCGAAACCAACGCCAGATCCTGACAGGATTATCTTCAGCATTATCGAAAAAGGAGATATTTTCTCCGGAAAACCTTATGTACTTTTAAATTCAGGTACTGACGATGTCAATGATTATCAGATACAGGCTAAATACGGCATTGTATCCTCTACTCATCCGCATACAGGAGCCGAAGCCCCCAAAAATCACCTGTACTACTATGTTCCTGAAGAAACATTGAAGAATTCTGATGATTTTTACAACATAACTGAAGAAATAACAATAACGTCAACAACAGATCCTGAAGAGACTGAAATAATTACATATACGATTGGAGCTGACGATCTCACAAACGGAGATCCTGTTTTTAAGGATCAGTGGCATATTAAAAATATAGGACAAAATCCTTTTGATGTTGATTTTTCTCCGGTCAGCGGCATCGATCTAAATGTTATTCATGCATGGCATCTCAGTGATCAGAATAAAGAACTTATCTCCGGGAAAAACGTAAAAGTAGGTATTATAGACACCCCTACTGACATTGAACACGAAGATCTCATTAATAAAATGTACACTCCTGATTCAGGCAAATCTTATATCAACACCGGAGTAACACAGGATGAAGTATTATACGACTCCACAATACTGCATGGTACCGCCGTATCCGGAATTATAGGAGCAGAATCCAATAACGGCAAGGGAGTAAGAGGTATAGCATACGATTCATCCATAACATCATATGACATACTGAATATGGATTTAACAGATTTTACGGCATGCAGTGATGACGGTATGCAGGTACTTAATGCCAGTATCGGTTATGATGAGACCGTAGAAGCATATGATCCTCAAATTTCTGCAATTTATCAGAGCTTTTTTGAGAATAATATTCCGTTTATACGCGCAGCCGGAAATGAATTTGACGAACCGGATATATTTGATTCTCTTTACTACATCTCAGATCTTGAATGCGTTAAATATAAGATAGAATGTCAGTATAATCAGACATCTTCCTTTAATAGAGGAAGATATGTCATACATACCGGGGCTTTAAATTCATTAGGTATAAAATCGAGTTACTCGTCAACAGGATCTTTCATTTGGATAAGCGGTATGGGCGGTGAGTTCGGTTACGAATCTATATCAGAGTCTTCTGCCGCCATTGTCTCCAGTCTTTATCATTCAGCTCTGTCAGGTTTTGATGATTGGGATTACGGTACTCCATGGAGAAACAATAAGGAACTTGGTGAAAAAAGAAAATATTACACTCAAAGTATGAATGGTACATCTGCAGCCACTCCGTCCATTACCGGAGTGGCATCACTGATAATTCAGGCAAAACCAGACATTACCGTTCCTCAGCTCAGGTACATTCTGGCAACAACGGCAAACAACGACCAAACTGATGGCTGGAACACACTTGAGTATGACAAGGTTACCGTCAGTGGCGTATCAGGTTTGAAAGATAGTTATACCGCAGATCTTGGATGGTACGTCAATGGAGCTGGATTAAGATTCTCCAACCGTTATGGTTTTGGTGTCGCAAATGCAGGTAAAGCAGTCATAAAAGCTCTAAACTGCAACAGTGATCCGCTGTGCAAAAAAAGAGAAAAACTACCTGATGACTTTATCAGCACAAACTCAGAACCCTGCAGTTCCTCAGACTCCGGCCATACCGTGACCTGTATTTTTAATTCATTCGTAAATGCTGATGACAATTCCGCAATCAAAAATAATGTGGAAATAGAGGAAGTATCTCTTAACCTCAGTTCACTGGTCCTAACTGCCGATGATACAGATCCTGATGAATGTTCTGCATCATATGGTTCTATAAATAATATTACGGATCAGGGAGTTTACTATTCTAAAAAACTCATGCAGATTGATATGACCTCACCACAGAATACTGCATCGGTTATTAAACCAATGTACACAATTTGGGATTTCAGTCCGGAAAGAATAAAGTCCACTTATCACTACAATGACTATGATTTTGAATTCCTTGTGCATAATTCGTCCTTTTTTACGGAAGAATTTTCACCAGATGACAGCTTCTCCGTGACTTTCCGAAGTATGTGCAGCATAGATGTTGCAACACTTAACAGGAATATTTACATTCTTGTGGGAGGTTATGAAAACCTGTAATTCAGAATCTACTTTTTATTATTGATAACTGTTCAGATTATCCGCTGAATTTCAAATAAAAAAGGAACTTCTCTTGTGGCAGAGATACATCCTGTATATGTATCTCTGCCACAGGAGAAGTTCCATGTCATATAAAGCTCAGCCGTCATTAGAAATATCATTTTTCTCAGCAGAGAACCTGACAAAAAACCGTTTGGCTCTGAAAAACGCCGGCACTCACGGTTTACTTCATCAATTTTCTGACTATGGCTGTCTCTTTTACCGCCACCGGATGTTGAAAATCCCCGTTCCCAATGTTCAACTTAATTACCGGTGTAAACTGGATTAAGGCTCATCGCCTAAACTTCCGCAAAATCAATATAACCGAAGGCATCCATTCTACTTTTCCTTTCCGAACGGTTTGAACACCATGATCATGGCAGGCGTAATCATCAGATCACATACCAGTGCCACGAAAAACGCCGTGAAGGAACTCCAGGCAAACGTGAACGGTCCGGCAAATTTACTGTTCATGAAACTCAGCAGACATACTCCGGATATCATGGTGGTGAAAACAAGAACCCTGCCTATACTGAGTGAGGTTTCGATAAAAGCCTTCCTGTAACTGCCGCATTTGCTGAAAAAGAAGCGGTAGCGGGAAATGAAATGAACGGTGTCATCTATGCATACCCCCAGAATAATCGGTGCAAGAATAACCAGTACCATATTGACTCTCGCACCGGTCATGCCGACAAGTCCGAGCGTAATGACCACAGGGATCACGTTCGGAATCATGGACAGAAGGCCGAGCTTTACCGATCTGAACACCAGCGTCATTACCGCGAAAATGGTCAGAAAGGCATATATGAAACTGTACAGCTGACTTTCGGACAGATAATCCGCAACCCAGGTCAGAAGACATGAAGCCCCCGTAAATTCAATATTAAGAGAAGGAGTCTCCCTCTTTACGAAGTCATTTACGTCTTTCTCAAGCATCCTGACATCCCCGGTACTGAGGGATCTGGTTCTAATCTGAATATGAGCGGAATCGTAGGCAAAGCTTACGGTTTTATCAAATTCCTTTCCTCCGCCTGATTCATAAAGAAGGAGCAGATCACCGACTGATTCCTGCTTCTCGGGTATGGCATAGAATCTGTCATCGTTCCCGTGAATCGCTCTGTTTACCTGTTTCATCTGGTCAAGGAACGAAGAAGTCTGCAGCACCAGAGGATGTCCGTCCAGATAATTCTGCAGTTTTTCCAGATCCCTTATAAACCTCAAATCCTTGACACCGTTTTCCTTTCCGGTATCGGCAACCAGCTCCACGGACATGGAACCGCCCATGCGGCCGTCAACATAATCAAAATCCTGACGCAGAGGATCGGTTACCGGCAGATCCTGAATAAACGCCGTTTCGATTTTCAGATTCATGACTCCGAATGAGGCCGCGGCCACTGCGACTGCAGCCAGTATAATAATAACTCCGGGATATTTAATAACCGGTACGGTTGTCAGTCTTACAAGATGATCGAAAACATCATAACGTCTTGTGATTTTTTCCTTATTCCCCGCGTCGCCGGAAGCAAGAGGTCTGACTCTGGTAAAGCTTAAAACCGGAAGCGCAAATAAGAAGGTCATGCCGAGAGCAATGACGGAACCTATGGCTGCCTGAATGCCAAGTTCCCTGAGCGGCAGCAGATCCGTGAAAACGAAGGAGGAAAAACCGAGAGCGGTCGTAATCGTTGTCAGCAGCATCGGCAGTGATATGAGCTTCAGTGTTCTGTGCAGAGCCTCCTTTTTGGATACTCCCTCCACGTAAAGACTTCTGAATTCCGCTATGAGATGCACGGAGTCGCCTATACCCACACAGAGAATAAGAATCGGTATCATCATGGCCAGCATGTTCAGAGTGAAGCCGAAAATCTGATAAAGTCCCATGGTCAGAATGACTGACAGCAGAACCGTCAGCAGAGGAATCAGGGTGCCTATTATGCTTCTGGTCGTAACGGCGAGCATCACAAGCATGCCAATCAGACCTGTGAGTACCCAGATCTGCCCTTCCTCCTGAATATCCCTGTCATTGAAATAACTGACTACGGGACTTCCGACGACTCTCACGTCCAGATCACGGTAATCCTTAAGAATTTCATAAATTCTGGCGGGAGCCTGATTTCTGAATTCATTGACACTGCCGGTTCCGCTTTCCGGATATTCCGTAAAGCTGACCACTATTCCCAGAATACCGCCATCCGCGCTTATGAGTCTGTTCCTGTATGCAGGATCAGCTGCTGCCCCGGCTGTAACAGAGGCTATCTGTCCGTCGGAAAGATCAAATCCTTCCAGCACGGGAGAAATACTGACGGTGTCGGATCCGTTAACAGATTTTACGGATTCGGCATTTCCCAGCCAGGTTACCCGATCCACGAAACTGACTTCTCTGTCCAGTCTGTGCACCAGGGAATCTACCCTTTTCAGAAATCCGACATCCATTTTTCCATGGCTGTCCGCCATAAGAAAAATAAAATCATCATTGCCGTAAGTATCATAATAGTTCTGCAGTCCCACATACGCGGGATCACCTTCGGCAAAAAAACTCTCATATGAATTATCCTGCTTCAGTTTCTGCATGAACTGACCTATTCCGAAGGTCAGCAGAAGCGAGAGAATAATACTCAGTATTCTGAACTTCAGGATAATGTCAACCAGTCGCATTTTCTCCATCCTTATTTTTATTCTGTTTATTTCAATCTGAATTCAATCGGCACCACAACCTTTATATCCCTTTCGGTTTTTGGAAATCTGCTGGACGCGTTTTTGACCGTAACCATGGCGGCCTGCCCCAGTATCTCCTCGCCGGATGAACTCCTGACAACCCTGATATCTCTGGTCTGACCGTTTTTTCCGACAATGAAGGATACAAGCACCACGCCCTGAATCCCCCTTCTCCTTGCCTGAGACGGGTAATAAAGACCTGCCTTGAGACTCTTTACAATCTGAGCCATCAGTTCGTTATCGGTTTTACCGAATACCATGGTTACCGGCTTTTCCGCCTGAACCGGAGTTCCCCGCACGGCCTCCGCACGAACCTTTTCGGCAGGAACCGCGGCAGCAGGATTCTCCCTGACCGGAGGTGTTATTTTTTCATTCCGTCTGACCGGCTCTGACTTCTTTTTCTTCAGCGGCTTTGGCTTTTTCACCTCTTTTTTCGGGCTGACAGGAGGAGGCGCCTCCCGCTTTTCCGGCTTTTTTATCTCCGGTTCCGGCGGAACCGGCACCTCCTCAATGACGGGGGCAGGCTCAGCCACGGGAACCTCCTGCACGGGAGCAGGCGGCATCAGGGTTTTCATCATGATTTTCACCACCTGTTCCCCGGAATTCATGACGGTCTTTGAATTCAGATGTCCTGCCAGTCTTATTCCGCCGAACACCAGCGGTATATAAAGAAACGCAGCCAGGATGAACGCCACTGAATTATAATTCTGCCTTTTTGGTGGCAATGCTGAAATTTTCATGACGAAGATCTCTCAACTTATCTAGCACTATAACAAACAGACCGAAATCCGCCTTTGTGTCTATGCGAAGCTCAAGATGGACATCGGAGTGGAGTTCGTTCAGAAAAACACTCAGTTCTTCCCTTGTGATCTTTCTGCCGTCAAAGTAAATATCGTTGTTTTCACCTATTTCCAGCAGCTTAACGTTATTTTCCGAATCGGCCGTTCTGTCGTCTGTTTCGGCATGAGGCAGATTAACCTTAATCTCCCCCTGGGCGATAAATGTGGATACGCTCAGAACCATGCACAGCAGAACCAGCATGATGTCAATGAACGGCACTATGTTGAGCGGAGCCCTTGAAGGTATCAGTTTCATGATTATTTCTGCTCCGGAAGATTGCCTGCGATTACACTGATTTTTCTTGTCAGACCGTTATAAGCGATAAGTGCCGGTATCGCCACCACAAGTCCAAGTGCAGTGGCCTTGAGAGCCAGAGACATACCCACCATGATGTCCTTTGCGTTCAGTCCTCCGGACTGTCCCATTTCATAAAAGGTAATCATGATACCCAGCACCGTTCCCAGCAGACCGACGTACGGAGCGTTTGAATAGATAATGAATATGGTTGTCATGTTTCTTGTCAGTGCGGTCTCAATCTGCTGTCTGCCGCCGTATCCTTCCGGACTGAAGCGGCTCAGAAAAATATATCTTTCAATTGAATACCACAGAGCCAGAAATCCCATAAGCCCCAGTATCACGAAAATACTTATATCAACGATTTCCTTGATGTTCCCCATGTCTACCTCCGATTTACTGACAGCGTTGATTTGCGGATAAAAACCGCCGTGTAAAGAACATAAAAGTTAAGGCCTCCCGGGGAAGCCTTAACTGAAATAACAGACATATTTATGTTAGCTATAGCTAACACAAACGTAATTCTATATAAAAAGAAATATTAGATAAATCAGTAGTTTCACTTATGAAAAAATTTGTCAGTTAAGACAGGAATCACACTTCATCTTCACATCATTCATGCGACAATTTTTCATACCGTCTGATTTTTAGGCGGCTCACCGTTGTTACCCTGTATCCACAGTCTTCTGTATACCGGATTGTCCCTGATGAGCTGTTCATGCTTTCCGATACCGGCTATTCTGCCCTCCTCCATTACGATGATAAGATCGCTGTGGACGATGTTTTTCAGTTTGTGGGCAATAATAACCGCCGTTTTTCCCGCAGCCAGTCTGTCCACGGCTTTCTGCATCGCATGGCAGTTATAGACATCCAGACTTGAGGTTATCTCATCAAGCAGTATTACCGGAGCATCCTTGAGCATGCATCTGGCAATGCAGAGCCTCTGACGTTCCCCGCCGCTGAAGTTTCTGCCGGCTTCCTCCACCCTGTCATCAGGCATGGCAAAATCCACCCCCGCTCTCCGCATCACCTCTAGAATCTCCTCATCCGATGCGTCTTTTTTTCCGAGACGGATGTTGTCGGCAACACTTCCCTTAAAAAGGTATGAGTCCTGAAAAACCATGGCGTATCTGCGCATCAGACATTCAGGTTCAATCAGGGATATGTCCGTAAGCTCCCCTGTCTCCGCGTTACCCATTAAAACCCTGCCTTCATCAGGTTTGTAGAATCCCGCAAGAAGCTTTACCAGCGTCGATTTGCCGCATCCGCTCGGACCGACGACCGCCACCGTGCTGCCGCTTCGGAGTTCAAGGCTGACGTTATCCAGAATCTTACGTTTTTTATCGTAGGAGAAGCTGACGTTTCTCATTACGAGATCGCATCCTGAAGGAAGTTCGGTAACAGCTCCATCGGGACAGGGACTGTTCATCAGTCCGGCTATGTTTTTTCCGGACTCGGAAAAATACTGCAGCATCATGAAATTGATGCTGAAGGCTATGAACGGAGCAATACTGCGTGAAGCGGCAAGCATCAGAACAAGAAATTCCATAATGGAGATTTCCCCCTGAACCATTTTGTACTGACCGTACATAACCATGATGCCGATTCCGGCGCCGACACATGACATGGCTGTAAGAGCCAGAGGCATCAGGGTAACCTCAAGTCTGATGCTTTCCTTTCGCAGATTATTCAGGCTCTCCTCAAATCTTCTGAAACGATCTCCCTGCATGTTATTGGTTTTTATGGTGGTAATACCCTCTATGTATTCAGTAAGTCTTGAGGATGCTTCTACGGAGGCCTTCATCTGTTTTCTGCTGAGGCCGGCTCCTATAAAGCGGACGGCAAACAATACCGCGAGAGCCAGAGGAATGCAGCAGAAGAAGCTTACCGCAAGACCGCTGTTGTAGAAGAACAGCCCCGTAAAAACGGCCACGGTAATCAGAAGTGATGAAAACAGCTGAGGGATGATATGTGAATTGGCATTTTCCAGATTCGAAAAATCCTTCATCATGCTGTGGCTTACTTTTGCGGGATTCAGATTATCAAGGGTACCGAGTGACAGTCTGCGAATATGCTCGGCAAGCCTTAACCGGCCCCTGGTGGAATTGTTGTAGGTGGCCACGTAATTGGCATTGTATGCCGGTACGGAAGCAAAGTAACAGAAAAACATGTACAGGACCGCGCCTGCGCATATCATGTAAAGATACGCCGGGGACGTACGCTCCCCTCCGAGATACGGATCAAGCAGCAGATACAGCAGTCCGATGACAAAGAAAAAGCCTCCGAAATTGGCCAGATCACAGATGCAGGTAGCCGCCAGGGATTTAAAAAAATGACCGCTTCTGTTACCTGTAAGATTGCGTATAGCCTCAATCATGCCATATCCTCCCTGCTGTTAAGACTCCATCTGTCAGCATTCTCATAAAGTTCCCATAATTTACGGTATTCAGCGGAATTTCCGAGCAGTGACTGATGAGTTCCCCTTGCGACGATTCTCCCGTCGTCAACCATTATGATTTCATCAGCATCGGTAATGCTGTTAAGCTTGTGGGCCACCATAATTATGGTTCTGTTCTTTTTCAGTTCATTCAGTGCCCTGTTCAGCCTGAGTTCGTTTTCGGAATCAAGAGCTGAACTCACCTCATCAAGAAGCAGTACCGGAGAATTCTTAAGAATAGCCCTGGCAATGTTAAGCCTCTGTTTTTCACCTCCTGACAGAACATCTCCGCTGTTGCCTATGTGATAATCAAGGCCGTATTTCATGAGAATGTCATCACACTGAGCCAGTCTCGCAGCATTCAGAATTTCCTCATCGGTGGCGTCTGTTTTACCTGCCATAATGTTTTCCCTGATGGTTCCGTCAAACATAAAGGTCTTCTGAAGAACGATCCCCACCTTTTCCATAAGACACTTTTCAGACATCTCCCTGATATCCGTTCCGCCTATTCTTATGCATCCGGAATCAACATCGTGAAATCTCGACAGCAGAGACAGAATACTGCTCTTTCCGGAACCGCTTCTGCCGATGATCGCCAGACTCCGGCCTTCCTCAACCCTGAAGCTTATGTCTCTGACTCCCCCCGGGGCATGATGTCCTTCGCTGAGTTCTCCCGAATTCCGGGTAATACTTTCCGAACCGTATTTCTCATCATGATAAGTGAAGCTTACATGATCAAATTCCACGGAGGAACCTGAAGGTTCTTTCGGGTTTTCGGGAACTGGAAGAGGTTCAACCGAAAATATCGCATCAATTCTCTCCACGCCTTCATTGATGGTCATTACCACGTTTGATATGTTCATAATATTCATGAGAGACGGCAGGATCGCATTGGACAGCACGGTGAAAAACAGTGCCGACAGCACAATCCCGGAATTCTCCGGTGATGATGAATTGATCCAGATAACCACGGGATAGATGAAGAAGATGAAGAAATTGACAAGGATGGTAAAGATAATGAAATCCCGGCTTCCCCTGTCTGCAAATCTCAGAGCGAAATCACGATAGGTAATGACGCTTTTTTTCAGTGATGAAAAAGAACCGGCGCTCAGACTGAACATTTTAAAAACCTGAATTCCCCTGGCAAATTCCATGGAGGAGGCATTGATATCCTCCAGGGCCTTGAAATATCCCCTTATTTCCTTTTTCACTCCCTCATCACCGTAGATGCGGAACTGAATGAACAGTGAAAGGGCATAAACAAGAATACAGATGAGCCCCAGCTGCCAGTCGGCATAAAGATACATGGTAAACACCGCGGCGGCACCGGTGAGAGTCATGACCATATCTGGTATTTTGTGGGATATGAAGAGCTCAATCAGATCCGCATTGTCATGAATGGTCTTGTGAATCTCTCCGGTACTGACCCTCGTAAAATACCCGAGAGGCAGAGCAGCCAGATGCTCTGCCAGTCTGATTCGCAGATTGAAAATTATTCTGAAGGCCGCAAAGTGACTCAGTATGAAACTTCCGCCGTTGAACAGCATGGAAAGCAGAACGCTTGCCACGGCGGTGATTCCCCAGAAGAAAACCTCATCGGTATCCTGAGGTGAAGATGTTCCGCGGGATTCAATATATATGCTTATGATTTTATAGGAAGCTATGTAGGGAACAATCTGAATGACAGTTGACACTGCGGCAAGCACCGCGGAGACGATGAGGAACCATTTTTTCTCACCGCTTATTTCCAGCAGTCTCGGAATACCTTTTTTCTTATCCGTATTCAATTTGACACCCTCCTGAAAATGAATGCAGAGGAAATAAAAAAAAGCCCGTTACAGACAGATTATGTAACGGGCAAAAGCTGTAACGCTAGAAACTGTACTTAAGTTTAACGCCAACGTTACGAGGAGCAGCCATTGAATAGAAGCGGACTCCGTAAGTACTGCCGTTATCTATTGAATTGGCATACTTCTTGTCACCCGCATTTTCTATATAAGCCTTGATTTCAAGATTCTTTAAAATCTCGGCACTGGCGTACATGTCAAAGATAGTGTATCCGCCCTGGGATTCCTGGTCCAGTCCGCTGTTTTCGAATACGGAGGTGTAACCTTCACCGAAATAGGTCTTGGACTGGTAGCGAACGCTGCCGCCGAAATGAGCCGAGAAATCCGCAAACTTCAGGGCTGTCACGTCAATAAGCCCGGTAGCCACGAATTTCGGAGCGTTGGCCGGATGTTTGGTATAGTCACCGGTGTCGTTTCTGGCATCGGCATAGGTCATGGAAATTCCCGCAGCCACGCGTTCGGCATGGTATCCCAGAGTAAGTTCACCGCCGGCAGAATGCATTCTGCCGATGTTTCTCAGAGGAGTCATATACGAGTTTTCCACAATGGTATAGGCCTGACGATCATGAACATCCATATAGAACAGAGCGGCATTGGCATCAAAACCGTTGTCATATGCCATATGATAGCCTAACTCATAGTTATATGTTTTTTCAGGTCTGTAGCCTTCCGCATCCAGCTCTGAAGTCGGAAATCTGCTGAACCCGCCAGATTTTGAACCGCTTGATGAAAGAACATAGACTCTCTGTCCCGGAACAAAGGTATATCCGAAGGCAGCCTTGTAGTCAAACAAGTCATAACTGTTTTCAACATGATCCATACTGTAGCCGAAATTATAGGTACCGTTGGCCTTGGCCTGGTCATGTTCCATTCGCAGTCCGATGTCAATATCAAAGATTGACTCACTGCCGACACCGAAGTTATAAGCCACATCACTGAAAACAGAGAAACTCAGGTCATCAGTTCTCAGGTCAACCTGACCGATTGGGAACATTGTTCCGCCTATTAGCTCCTGATAAACAGGATTGTCTGAAATATCAATCTGAGCCAGAACGTAATTGTCAACCTTTGACTTTGTGGCGTTAACACCGATTACAGCCTTCCCGGAATCATAGATGTCTCCGGAATTACCGAGTTCGGCAACATAACGTACTTCCTGTGTGAACTGTCTGGTTCTGATATTGTTGTTTCCGCATCTGCCCTGCCCCATCATATAAAGTTCGCATGAATCAGAATCATTGACACTGGTGATACTGTTGATTGAATCGCCGTTATCACGGTAATAATCAAGCTTTACATAGGCGGTATATGAGGTTCTGTCCTCTACGGGATCAATTTCGTCCTGTATGTGTCCTGAATTAATCAGAGCCTGGTAAGCCTCTTCATAGCCGCCGAAATACTCTGCCACGTCGGGATTCGACGCCATGACTCCGGCAAGATACGAACCGGTAAAGTCAGGATTGCGATTAATACCGTTGCCGCTGAGTTTTCCGTTTCTGTATTCCTCTTCGGTCAGAGCCACATTACTCTGATGTCCCCTGTCCTTGGTATACGCTCCTCCGAGAGTAACCACCATCGGAATATTTTCACCGCCGTCAAAATACAGTGCTCCGTTAATTCCGTAGGATTCTCCGGTGTTGTAGTTTGAACCGTCAGTATCCTTAATCCATCCGTAGTCTTTCTGATTGATTAACCCGATCTTTCCGTAAACGGTTTTGCCGTAAAGAGCTCCGCCGGCATCAACCTTGTTTTTCCAGTAGAGTTTTGAATAGTCTGATTCAAGATCCGCATAATTGCCGTCAATCATCGGATTTCTGGTGGTTACGTTGATAATACCGATCTGAGCGCCGCTTCCGTATACAGACCCCTGGGGACCTTTGAGAATTTCCACGCTGCTGACATCGTTAAACTGCTGGTTCATCTGAGAAAACGGCTGAGCCACGCCGTCAACATACACGGTTACGCCGGAATTATATATGTTTCCGGAATTGATGCCTCTGATGGTGTATTTTGTCAGCTGTCTGCTTCCGAAACCTGAAGCCGGAGTAATGGCTGACGCCACTCTGGTCAAATCCTTTACCCCTCTGACCTCGTTCCTTTCGAGAACCTCTTCGCCGGCGACTTCGGCCTGACCGCTCAGTGATACAAGATCCTGACTGTACTTGTTTGCCGTAACGCTGATGGTATCAAGTTTGAAATCATACTCTTCATCAGCCGATGCCTGGCCGCACGCCAGCATTACCGATGATGCCACGGCTGTCATCACCAGTCTACTTTTTCTGTTGTCCGCATTCATAAATATCTTTCTCCGGTTTCCCTGTTCTTTTTTAAGACAGAGGATAAAAATCGTTATATGGTGGTTTTCTGCAATTTGGAATTATGATTATTGGTTGCATCCTGTCAGGTTCATCAGTCCGCAGGTTTTTGATACCAGTCAAAAAAGCCCCGCTAAGATACCACATGTGTTAGCCGTTGTTAACACGAATTAGCATTAACTAACAAATTTTATCACTACGGGAATTCTCATTCAGATTGCATAAAACGCCGGAAACGCTGATTCTGCAGTACTTTTCACCTCTTCATAACTAATCAGAATAAAAATATAGTGAAAATAATTATCAGGCAGAATATTTAAACAACCTGCATAATAATGAACGGATAAGACTGAGGAACAACAGCTTTACATCACGGTTCATCACAACAATCAGGAGTCGCATTCGCGTGCGGCTCCTCAGGGCTTTTCCGCACCGAATACATATCAGTCGACAGTTTGACGTAAAAAGGAACAGCCATGAAAAAACCTGAAACCATCTACCTTGAGCAGTGCCTTGCTCACTGCAACATTGCAAATTCAATCGCCTATCACTTCACCGGCACCCTGAATCTGCCGTATTTTCAGAAAAGCGTGCAGGATGTGCTCAGTCGTGTTGACAAATTCCAGTATGAACTTACCGGAACCGATGAGGGAAACATCACCTGGAAGGAAATGAAAAGGCCTGTTCCGCCTGTTAAACTTCTGCATACGCGGAATTTTGATGAAAGTTTCGGGGAATTCACCGCATCCATCTTTGACCTCTGCAGTGAATACCGTTACTTTCCTCTGTTTTTCACGGTATTTTCCGAATCGGCAGACAACGGCTCCGGGGCGACTGATGAAAAACCGGTGACCGTTACCGGAAAATTTTATCTGGTACAGACACTGAACCATGCCTACTGCGACGGCAGAAGCTGTGAATTTCTGCTTAACATGATTACCGAATACTACAATGCCCTGACGGAAAACAACGTTCAGGCACAAACAGGGATACTTAAGACAGTTTCCGATGCCTCCACGGTCTCCAGCGACAGAGTATATTCATTCGGCAGAAGTGATTCTCTGATTAAAATCAGTCCGTGGCAGCAGCTGAAAAATCTCTTTAGACTGATAACCATGAAGCTCAGCGACAGTGGCGGATTTTCGGTTAAATATCCCGTTATTGAATCAGAGTGGGAAAACTTCCGCCGGCAGAAGCATTATCCACAAATGCATTATTTCGACCTGAACCCGCTCGTAAGGCACTACCAGCAGAAAAATTCCTCCGTGAACATCAACAGCCTTATAACAGCCCTGCTTGTTAAAGCCTTTTATCACGTAAACGGCAGCATGAACGGTCACCCGGAAAAGAAAATGATCTCCTTCCGCATGATGTCCGACATTCTGTCTGCAAGACACAGACAGAAGCTGATCGGAAACTACTGTGCCTATGCCCCGCTGATTACCGACGGAAGCAAATCACTCATGGACGTGGCTGAGGACATCGTGAAACAGGTGGAAATATTCAGAAAAAACAAGCTTGACGTAACCATGTACAAGTTTCTTGAATTCGCACTCAGAAACCGCATGGCAGGAAAAAAGGACGATCCGACATCATTTACCGTCTCTCTCGTACTGCACCGAAAATTCATGAAGCATCCGAAATTTCTCAAGGGAACCACGTTTATCCGCACTACCGGAGCTCTTAACTACTCACCTCTTGATGTTCTGGGTGCCAAACTTAACAACAAGGTCGGCCCGACTCTGAGCATCTCTGATGACAATGTACTGTTTGTGACCTATTACCCGCTCATAGGAGGGGATCAGACGCTGAATAAAGTGACCGAGGCATTAAAAACCGTTCTGAAAAACGAAATATCCTTGATAAATTCACCATACTAGAAAATATAATGATAACCGGACAAAATTAAACGAAACAATCCGTAATATACCTTAACGGAGGCAATCATGGATAAATTCATCAGGTCTCGGAATCAGCTCGTCATAAATTCACATTCCGTGGAAATCATCGAATTTGATGAAAACGGGCTTTACGATAAACTGCCTGAGGAATACGGAATAGAGATGCCGTTCAGTCTTGACAGAGCCGTGGCCAAGCGAAAGGCCGAATTCATTGCCGGAAGAATCGCCTGCCGCAGACTGCTTGATTCCTACGGAAACAGCGGACAGGTCAGCATCAATGCCGACAGAAGCCCGGCATGGCCTGACGGTTTCACCGGTTCTATCAGCCATGACGGCAGAATAGCCTGTGCCGTGGTGCTCCCAAGAGCGGGAGAAAACTCCGGCATAGGAATAGATCTGTGTGTCAGCATGACGGATCAGAATGCTCTGGAAGTTGCCGACAACATCTGCATTTTCAATGAAATAAGTCAGTTCGACAGTATCCAGCTGCCTACCATGGATGCCCTGAGAGTCATTTTTTCCGCCAAGGAAAGTCTCTATAAATCCATCTATCCGATAATCAGACGTTTTGTGGATTTCAAGGAAGTCCTGATAAGCTCGGTAACCGGAACCCCGGATGAGGGAATAATAACATTCACTGCGGCAAACAGAAATGATCTCCCGCTGTCCGTGGTTGAGGAATTCCATGTCCATTACCGCAGATTCGGTCACAACGGGATCACAGGTTTCATCACCCTCGCCTGCAACAGAATCAGCTGTGACTGAGCGGATTGACAAACATTACTCGAGCTACGGATATTTCTGAATCATGTTTAACGCATGTCTGACATTCCTCTCGAAATGCCGGCAGTCTCATTCCGTCAGCAGTGACGTTCCTGAATATTTGCGGTATTAAATTTTCCGCCCGATGAAAACATCTTGAACCGGAACACATAATGTACAGTCTTATATTTATACAATATAAATACCAAATTGTACATTATACCTTTAAAAAAGGAATCATCATGGATAAGGATGTCTATAAATGTGATTTAAGCAGTGACTATCTTCTTGCTCTCAATAATATTTTAAAACGCACCCGCAGGAAAACAGCATCAAAGGAAGAACTTGCCAGAGAACTTAACATGCCTCTGTCAGAGATAGAAATTCCATGTTCGTACCTGGTAGAATACGGCTATGCCTTTCCTGACGACAGCGACCGTTTTGAAATTTACGATTTCGGAACCAAAACCGTTGAAGAATACCAGAAAATTCATGCAGGAATCGCCAGATATCTCAAAGATACGCTTAAAATAGATGCTCTTGAAGCGTGCAGAAACGCCGCCGCATTCAGAAACCTAATGCAGGATGAAACAGTAGAGGATATTCTGCAGTACGTCGAAGAACGCCATCTGCCAAAACTCGATGAAGAAGACATCACCATCATCTATCCTGCTCTCCATGCCTACATAAGTGAAACGCGATACGACCTGCTGGATCCGATTTACCTTCTTATCGAAGGTTCGGAACATCCTCAGTCGGAAACGTTCACTGTTCAGGATTTCATGAACATGTGCAATATGTCACCTGATCGTCGTCAGACTGTTGAAAAACATCTGAAAAAAGCGCAGGAACAGGGACTTATTGAAATAAACAAAAACGGTTCGATGTCGCTTACGTCAGAAGGCTGCGCCAAATGTATGGAGTATGTAAAAAAACAGCTTTGTCTGGTGAAGTTTTTTGAATACACGCTGAACTATGATGACGATGACGAAAGTGCCGGACAGTCCGCATGGGCATGTAAATACCGTATTACAGACGCGGCATTTACGGCAGTTGAAGAATATCTGAAAAAAAACGGCATCGACATCGGTGAATACTGATTTTTAAGAAGTTTTTCAGACATATGAAAAATCATCAGACGACACATAAAAACTCTATAAAATTCCTGCAGTAATCTTTTTACTGCTTCCGATTCATGAATTTGTACCTGAAAACATTATAAATGATGCTGAAATAACTTGTAATTTACATTACGCACAGACACTTTTATCAAAATTATGAACATCCGTTGCATAACGGATGTTCAGTACTTGACCGGTTCATTATTAAGCGATTAAAGTTTAAATTATAGACAAATCAGAGATTTCCATGATTTAAACCTTAATTATGATGATTGTTCTGGTTTCGTATTACCGTAATCTGAATTTCTTCCAAATCGCTGTCTGGGGGACGTAACCAATGAAAAACAAATTACTGTTCTGCGGCATCGGATTATTATCCTCATGCCTGACTTCATCCGCTTATGCCGACGAACCTCTCAGTCGGGATGAGTTAACCATCTGGGTAAGCGAGCATAAAGGATACACCGGCATGGTTAAGGTGGCTGCCAAGTTTGAACATGATACCGGATACAGGATTAACGTAGAACATTTTGACTCACTTCCGGCAAAGTTTCAGGAAAGAGCCTCATGCGGCGGCGGACCGGACATTCTGGTATGGGCGCATGACCGCTACGGTGAATGGGCAAAACTCGGACTTCTTGAAGAAATCAAGCCTACTAAAGAAGAACTTGAAAAATTTTATGACATCTCCTGGGATGCCATGAAAATCAACGGCAAATATTACGGATATCCTTTTGCGGTTGAAGCCGTGTCACTAATCTGCAACAGGGATCTGGTTCCGAATCCTCCTAAAACCTTTGAGGAATTCATGACTCTTGACGCTGAAATGCAGGAAAAAGGCAAACATGCTTTTCTGTGGGATTACAACAACGTCTACTATTCCTACCCTATACTTTCCGCAAACGGCGGGTATTCATATAAGAGAAACGAAGACGGCTCATACGACATACAGAATATCGGTGTCAGCAATGAGGGAACTCAGAAAGGCCTTAACTACATTGTAAAGATGGTTCAGGGCGGACATCTTCCGATCCAGACCGAATATAAATCCATGGAAGCTGAATTCATTGCCGGCAAAGTCGGCTGTATCATCAACGGCCCGTGGGGATGGAAAAACTACAAGAACATGAACTACAGCGTCAACACATTCCCTACCCTTGAAGGAAAACAGGGGAAACCGTTTGTAGGCGTGCTTGGACTGGTGATAAACAAATCATCATCCCACAAGGAAGCCGCCAGAAAGTTTCTGACCGAATATCTGCTCACCGACTACGGTTACGAGGAAGTAAACAACGCTTCACAACTTGGTTCAGTGGCTCTCAAATCCTTTGAAACCAAACTTGAAAGTGATCCTCGCATCATGACCACCATGAAGAACGCCCAGTCAGGAGTTATCATGCCTAACGTTCCGGAAATGAACATCTTCTGGAGTTCAGTAAGAGAAGCCATCAAACGCGCGACAAGCGGCAGACAGACGGCTGACAAGGCTCTGAAGACTGCGGAAAGCCGTATCAGAAAAGTGAAGTAGCATTCCGTGTCGAACTGCCGGGAGATAAATACGGTTTTACGCCTGCATCAGTAAAATTAAGCACCGCATGAATATGCATGCAGTGCCTAATTTTTAAAACTTCGTATGAACGCCGGATGAAAAACAATGATTACCGCAGAATATAAATAAGTGAGAATATGTTTGACCAAGAATTAATAGATAATGAGCCCGTAGCGTGAAATCAAAAAAAACAGTTCAGATTACACTTCTGTTCCGGAACAGGATTTTGTCTCAGTTTTCCACAGAAAATTACTGATTTCTTCGAAAAAACAACAGTGTAATACCAATTACCTGATAACCATTGTGACAAAGGACGCCCATGAAAATCTCAAAAAAACAGAAGATATATTATATCGTCATTTTATGCATTCTTATCATCCTGCCCGTAACATATGCGGTTATTTATCCCTTCTCAGACCGAAGTATACTGTATATTGCCCAGATTCCATGTATTGTAATCTATATTTGTGGCCCGTGGCTTTTAGATAAAGATGACAGGGACATCATATCTGAAGCCAACCGTAAAGTAGAGGCTCTCAAGACTGTCTTACAAAAAAATAACTATTTCACCAGAAAAATCTGGGAACAAAAATACAGCGAATACCAGAAAAAACATCCGCTTGAAAAACACCAGCTCAGAGCCGCATCGATAATGTCCGATCTGTCATGGCAATACATGAAAAAGATCATCCGGAAGAGCTTTCTGGTTCCTGTCCTGACAATACCTGCCGGATTCGTTCTGTGGCTGGGATATATCGCAGATTACGTAAATCCTGTACGCAGTGCCAAGGAGGAAACATACGGAATTCTTCTGACAATTGCAGCCGAAAATCTTTTATTTGTCATGCTCATTTATCTCTTTTCCCGCCTTGTTTTCAACAGATGGATTCAAGACCTCCCTGACGCCCATATAATCAAAAACTCATATGCCGACGGTTATGCTTTTACCAATTCGTACTTCAGTCTCGTTATCGGCTCAACCTACATACACGGATTTGACGGAGAAGATTTCTTCAGCGTTCCTAAAAAGGATATAAAAAAGGTTAAATGCCGGATTCAACGCATAAATGAAAATGATAAGATTCATTTTTCACAACGGACATTTATGAATCTGACTAAAGCAGTGCAAATTCTGACCTTTTTTTCCAAATCCAGCGTGCATCACCACCGCAGCTACCGCAAATCGTACCGGGACACCTATGTATTCAGCATCAAATTGCTGACTGATGTCAGGAGCATACATGTTGCCCTTGATCAGTTTCAGATAAAAATGGTTATGGACCATTTTTTCCCGGATGTTTCAGACTGTCTGAACGTCGAATACGGCTACAAGGAAATGTTTTACGGTATATTACCTCCTTCAGGAGGTTCATCCGGCCCGGTTCTCAGCGAAGACAAATACTGATTTTCTGCTTAATGAATCCTGAGAGACGACATCATGCGGTATGCTGCGGAATATTGGTTCAGTTTTTGATCCCAAAGGTTTTGTTTTTGCGACGATGATGCAGAAGAAAGCACGCAGAACTTTTGAAATACGGTATCAGATATCAGGCAGTTATTGCCGGGGCTTATCAGGTTTCTGAGGATTTAACATCTGATTCTGCAGGATGCACAAATCAAAAATTCTTGTAAATATGCAGGTGTGCGGATACATCAGACTGAACGGAACATGAACACGCTCCGTAAAAAACCGGAATTACGTCCAGTGCTTCAGGAACACGGCCGTGCATTCTTAAGAAATTAATGCACAGCGCGCAGAATTACTGCTTATCTGATTCTTCTGAAGAACATTCCCCGGCATTTTTTTTGCCGGAACCGATGTGTTCATCCTTAACGTCAGCAACCAGCTTCTCAAGAGCAGTTTTCTGCTGATCGGTAAGCTGACTGTATACCCAGCCGAAAACCCCTATCATGAATACGGTATTCAGAATGCCGTTCCCGTAGGTCTTATAGTTAACCCACAGATTTTCGGCTTCATCACTGTTGATATTCATGATTTCCGGAAGTCTGAATGCGATAACGTAGTTTAAACATGCGCAGAGCAGAAAATACACGGCTGTTGCCACTGCGGCCTTTTTGAGCACGCTCTCGGGAATTGGAGTCTTACACCCGGTCAGAGCTTCAATGATATCCTTTTTGAAAACAAACTGACACAGCAGAATGGCAACGGCGATGACACTGTTTACCACCGAAACCTTCCACTTAATGAAATCAGGATCCTTTACGAGAATTGTCGGTATGGCAAAGATGAAAAGCACCAGAATAACCACAATCTGAATTCTGGTAATCTTACCCTGTAAAAACCAGCTTCCTCCAAGCGTTATGACTGAGGAGATAACCACGGCAATTGTAGCGTAGATAAGGTTATGATCAGAAAACTTGTAAGTCAGAAAAAAACAGATTGCAGGAAGGATATTTAAAAGTAATTTCATTTTTTGACAGTCCTTGCGTAAAGCTGACCCATTCTACCACATTTATACAGTATTTATAAACAAATATTAAAAATATTCACGCTTGTATCTGACAGGCTGATGTTTTATATATCGGTAATATATTCTATATAAATCTTGCTGCTGTTTTTATAATTATTAAGGATAAAACGACATGAAACAGCGTTAAATGCATGTCTCAGCAAACGTATCCTTTATGCCGCACTTTTTTTCCGAATCAGGAAGATGCGTATTCCCCGATACACCGGGGAATTCTCTGCGCCTGACGTCACCTCCCGCGCGTATAACCGGGAGACACCGTATCCCGCATCATCCGCTAAGACGCAACCTTTAAATATGCAAAAAATCATTTTATATGCAGCCGGCATTTAACTATAATAAGAACAAATAAATTCAGTAAAGTTCAATTGCCAACCATAAGGATAAGACATCATGTGGTACTTAATTTACGCGGAAGACATTCCAAACTCAAACGAAGTAAGAAGTAAGGCTCGTCCTGCTCATATCGCAAGACTCAAGGAACTGATTGCAGAAGATCGTCTGCTACTTGCAGGTCCAAACCCTAACATTGATTCAGAAGAACCTGGTGAAGCAGGTTTTTCAGGCTCAGCAATCATTGCAAAGTTCAATTCTCTTGAAGAGGCAAAAGCCTGGGCCGAAGACGATCCTTACTGGCATCAGGGCGTTTACCAGAAAGGTACCGGCATTGTTAAGCCGTTTAAGATTACCGCCAAGATGAACGGAGCATCATTCTAATGAAAATTACCAGGGCTGTTATTCCAGTGGCAGGACTGGGCACCAGAATGCTGCCTGCAACCAAAGCAATTCCGAAGGAAATGCTGCCGGTTGTGGACAAGCCTCTGATTCAGTATGTGGTGAATGAAGCCGCATCCGCAGGAATCAAAGACATAATCCTGGTAACTCATTCATCAAAGAATGCCATAGAAAATCATTTTGACCACAGTTTCGAACTGGAAGCCACTCTTGAAAAGCGTGTTAAGCGCCAGCTTCTTGATGAAATCCAGTCAATATGTCCGCGCGACGTAACCATCATGCACGTACGTCAGGGTGAAGCAAAGGGACTGGCTCACGCCATCAGGTGTGCGGCCGCGCTCGTCAACAACGAGCCTTTTGCCGTTATTCTCCCGGACGTGCTTATTGATGAATACGCCTCCGACCTCAGAAAAGACAATCTCAGGGAAATGATTGAACGTTTTGAGGAAACCGGCGTAAGTCAGATCATGGTTGAACCGGTATCTCCTGACGAGGTGTCATCCTACGGTGTAGTCAATATTCCTGAAGAATGCAAAAACCGCGACATCGCCCAGGGCGAAACTCTCCCGATTACCGGCTTTATTGAAAAACCAAAGAAGGAAGAGGCACCGAGCAATCTGGCCATCGTGGGCCGTTACGTTCTGTCTTCTGACATCTGGGATCTTTTCAAGGAAACCCCGGTGGGAGCCGGCGGAGAAATCCAGCTTACCGATACCTTAAGACTGCTTCTTAAGGAAAAATCAATTGAGGCATACGTCCTCAAGGGCAGAAGTCTGGACTGCGGTTCAAAGATCGGATATATCAAGGCGTTCGTGGAATATGCCATGAACAACGAAAAGCTCGGAGCTGAATTCAGGGAATACCTGAAAAACGAAGTTATGCCCAAGGTAACCGAAAACAGATAACCGTTTTTCGGTTCATAAAATAACAGAGGGGAACACCTCCCCTCTCTCATATCCGTGCATGCGAATCCGCATGCGACGTTCAGAACATTACCGATAAAAGACCTTTGCCGTATTTCCCGCCCTTTTCTCCTTCTTAAATGATGGAAATCTCAGGCAGTCGCACGGCGGCGGTTTTATTTTTCCGGAAGCCGGACGCTGTTCAGTTCATTCTGATATGCGATACCGCACTCTTTTGAAAAGAAGTCGATGGTCAGTGCAGTGAGAGCGATTAGAATCAGAAAAAGCGCCGGCTTTCAGGCTTCAGCCGTTATTTCTGGGAAACAAACAGCTTTTGAGCCTCGCTTCCGCCGAATACTCCGGTATCCTTGTTATGCAGAGCCTTGCCCTTGTCAAGAACAGGATAGAACTTGGCAAATTCATCCTTATGACTCAGGTAGTAGTCATATACCCCGTGCCAGTCATCGAGATTCTTCACCTCAAGAGTTCTGAGCTTGTAGGTTTCGTTGACATTGTTCATTTTGGCCAGCGCCAGAAGATCACTGCCTACGCATTCCCTGTTGAAATCCACGCATCTTAAAACAAAAGTGGTGGTAAGCAGAACACCTTCCCTGTCGGCACTGATGTCTTTACCTTCCTGAAGATAGGCAAGAACAGGTCTCAGAGTGTATTTCGGAGCGGCACTCTTATAAACATGGTGACCGGAAAACAGGCCTACGGCCTCTCTGCCTGCAGCTTCAGCTGTCAGTGATTCCTCCACTTCAAACCCCGTGGTGTAGCTGTACTCGGTATCGTCAATGCTGATGGTTTCGGCACCTGCAGCGGAAACACCGGTCATAAGCACACTGCCTAGCAGCAGTTTGGTAAAAACATTCATTATCAGACTCCAAATCTAATCAACAATGCCGGCAAATTTTTCAAAGAAGTCAGGGAAGGTCTTGGCACAGCACTTCGGATCGTTGATGATCACATCTGTTGCGAATGAAACCAGAGCGAAGCACATGGCCATACGATGGTCATTATATGTGTCTATGGCAACATTCCTGTTGATTTTACCCGGTGTGATTTCCAGATAATCCTCTCCTTCCACGCATTCAATTCCCAGCTTTCTGAGCTCATTGGCCATGGCTCTGAGACGGTCGGTCTCCTTCACGCGCCAGTTGGCAACATTGCGGATAACCGTTTTGCCGCTGGCAAAAAGAGCCAGAGGAACGGCAGTCATGGCGGCGTCAGGAATACTGTTCATATCCATGTCCACTCCATGCAGCGGAGCTCTTTCGCACTCTATGAAATCATCCCCCATGACAACCTTGGCCCCCATGGCACAGAGAACCTTCACGAATTTCACGTCACCCTGTACGGAATGCAGCCCCACGCCGGTAACCCTTACCTTGCCTGCAATGGCGCCTGCAGCCAGGAAGTATGAAGCGGCTGATGCATCACCTTCAACCAGAAAGGTATCCGGACTTACATAGCTCTGACCGTTTTTAATGAAGAATTCCTTATAGTCCCTGTTCTCAACGGTTACGCCGAATGATTTCATCATTCCGATTGTAATATCAATATAAGGCTTTGATACCAGCTCACCCTTTATTTTAAGAAGTACGTCACCGTCCATCAGAGGAGCAGCCATCAGGAAGGCGGAAATGAACTGACTGGATACGGAACCGTCGATTTCGGCAACGCCGCCCGTAAGCTTCTTTCCGCGGATTTTAAGAGGAGGGTATCCTTCCTTCTTCAGATAGGTGACATCCGCACCCAGCTGACGTACCGCATCAATCAGATGAGCAATCGGACGCTCTTCCATGCGCGGTTCCCCGGTAAGCACGTATTCTCCTGATGAATTGCACAGCACCGCGGTAATAGGTCTCATGGCAGTACCGGCATTTCCCAAAAACAGTTCCAGAGGTTTGGATGAACTGAAGGCTTCGCCGAGACCGTATACGGTGCATTCGGTTCTGTCTTCACTGAGTTCATACTCAACACCGAGCAGAGCAAGGGCGTTAAGCATGTGCCTCGTATCATCGCTGTCAAGAAGATTGGTGATTCTGGTCTTGCCTCTGGCAAGTGATGACAGCAGCAGGGCTCTGTTTGATAAACTCTTTGAGCCCGGAAGATTAACCATACCGCAGGCTCTGTCTTTTTTATTTAACTTTATTGATTCCATTTCTGTAACTTTTAATTTTTGTTTTTTGGGAAAAAATCTGCTTAAAAACATTTTTACTTATTATTCATATCCAGAAAACAGCCTTCCGACCATGCCTTTCCGTTGTGCCGCGTAACTCCGGCATTACACCATCAGTCTGATTTTATCAGAAAACCGCTGATGTCTCTCCGTAAGTTCAGGAATTTCTTCCGCAGATATGACCTGCCGCATCCTCCTGAACTTCCCGGTATAATCATGCCGGGCAGGATTCAGCCGTTTTCCGCCGGTACTTTCATGATACCGGTATGGCGGTTAATTAGAGACGGATGAAAGATTGGCTCCTTCCTCGGCAATGGCCTGAATTTCATCAGGCTTCTGCGCGTTTTCACCGTTTTCCTTATTCTGCTGTTCCTCTATGTTTTTCTGGCGGCGGATTTCCATGCGTGCCTCGATGGATTTCATCAGTTCGTCAGGAACATCAAAATCACAGGTATATTCATCAACGGCAGTGGTGTTGGTGTAGTGATATTCTCTGGATCTCACGATAAAGTCCTGACGTCTTTCACGACGCTCCTCGGTATTGAAATACCACTGACGCAGTTTGGTCAGCAGAATGGTGTAGTGGTCAAAATTAAGACCGTCGCCGTAAATCTGAATACCGCAGTTTATGGCCTGATCCATATGATCCCTTGCCAGCAGTACTTCAGGTCTGCTTTCGAGATTAAGTGTAAGGATTTCCTGAAAGGACTTTGCATTCTGCAGAAGAACCTTGTATTCGTATTCGTTAACCTCAGACGCCATTTCCTTCTGCATGCGTTCTTCGATTTCATCACGTATTCTGCTGCCGTCACTGTCGATGCCTTCAATGGTAACGTCGTATTCGGAAATCTTCTCCTTGTTCTTTTTACAGCCTGTGACATTAACACAGCACAGAGCCACACACAGTACAATAAGCCATGACTTAAACTTCATTATCGGAATATCCTTCTCTTCTTTTCTGTTTGTTATTGTTTGTCCTTCGGTAATCCTCATTCAGGTCGCATCCGCGAACCGGTTACCAGCTGTCATCGGGATCATACCGGGGAATGTCCTCTTCCTTTCCTCTGGATATCAGCACCAGATCCTCAATGTATTCCTCCAGATAGAGCACGTTGCCGTTGGACAGAGTCAGCATGATGCCTCTCTCCAGATAGGCATAATCACTTTTGGGAAACTCGTCGGTGTAATCGTCGTTGTCAATGACGCATCCCACGACTCCCAGCTGTTTTCCCTTAAGACAGACCAGATCGCCTGTTTTTATAATACGATTATCCGAATATCTCAATACTCTCTTCCCGTAGTCAGTGCGGATTCACCTGATCTGAAGGCTTCATATCACCTTTCCGCCGCATCCTTGATTCCCCAGTCTGTCAGATTTTATACAATCTGTTCGCTTTAGTCTATTTTACCGGTGATTTTTTACCGTTCTTTCTGCCGTTATTTTTTCCGAAACCGCCGTTTCCCTGTGAATGGCGGTCCGGCTGTCCGGATCCTTTTCCGTGTTTTACGCCGCTTCCGCCCTGTGATGAGCCGAAACGTCTGCCGTCCCTGCCGAAGGAGTTTCCTGCAGGCTTTCCCCTGCCGTCAGGTTTTCCGGAACCGGATCTTCCGCGCACCTTTCCCCTGCCTTCCGTCAGCGGGTCATAAGGAGGCACCAGGGCCCCGGAGCCTCTGCCGATAAACTGAGGCATGTTCAGCTCAATGAGAGCCTCACGCACGGTTTCGTAATTATCGGGATCATGGTAACGCAGAATCGCCTTCTGTCTTCTTCTTGCCACGTCACCTTTGGCCACAAAAACGTCCGGTTCGGTTTCCCGCGTAATCGGTCTGTACGGATTGAATCCGGTGTAATACATTGCCGAAGCTCCGGACATCGGCGTCGGATAGAAATTCTGCACCTGATCCACCTGAAAATCATTTCTCTTGAGCCATACGGCAAGATTTATCATTGAAGCCACGGTTGAGCCGGGATGAGACGACATGAAGTACGGTATTATGTACTGTTTCTTTCCCGCCTCACTGCTGTAGCGGTCAAACAGCTTCTTGAAATCATAGTAAATCTTTTCATCAGGCTTGAGCATGAGCTCCAGTACCTCCGGAGCCATGTGCTCGGGAGCAATCTTCAGATGTCCGCCAACATGATATGTCACCAGCTCCCTGATGTAGTTTTCATCAAAGAGAGCCAGATCGATTCTGACCCCGGAAGCGATAAGAATCTTTTTGATGAAAGGCAGCGCCCTGGCATCACGATAAAGCTGTATCAGTCTGCCGTGATCCTTGTTGAGAAATCTGCACGGTGTCGGATAGAGACATGACGGCTTGCGGCAGAGACTGCGCATTCTGGCATTGGTACATCCCAGACCGTACATGTTGGCGGACGGCCCGCCCAGATCCGAAATCACTCCGGTAAATCCCGGAGTCTTTTCACTGATTTCCTTAAGCTCTTTCAGGATTGATTTTTCCGAACGGCTCTGAATTCTCTTGCCTTCATGAGCCACTATCGAACAGAAACTGCACCCGCCGAAGCAGCCTCTCATTATGGAGACGGAATTCTTAATCATCTCAAAGGCCGGAATTTCCTGACCTTTGTATGCCGGATGCGGTACTCTCCTGAAAGGCAGAGCATAGACATAATCAAGCTCGGCAGAGCTTAACGGAAATGTCGGAGGATTGACCCACACGTAGCGTTCACCGTGCTTCTGCACCAGGGCTCTGGCGCATTCAGGATTGCACTCCCTGATGAATATCCTGCGTACATGGGCGTACAGTCTTCTGTCCTGTTTTACGTCCTGAACCGAAGGCAGCAGGATGTATTCCCTGTCATGCAGCTTCTTTTCAAGAGAAATCTTTCTGTCGGATGCACCTGTCACCTGAGATGAATTCTGCGGGACATCTTCCGCCGTAAACGGAATTGCCTCCCCGCCTGCAGACGGATTTTCTTTTCCGCCGTCGTCGGTATGACACATCACGCAGTACGGATTCGGTTCAGGTTCAATGAATCCCGGAGTATCCACGGTGGTGGAATCAATCCCCACCCACTCCGGCAGAGCCTTTTTAACCATTACCGCGGTGCCGCGGACATCCCTTATCTCCCTGACTGATTCTCCGGCGGCAAGACGCATGGCAATCTCAGCCAGAGGGCGTTCCCCGTTACCGAACACCAGAATGTCGGCCTTTGAATCCGGCAGAACAGAATTCTTGACGGTATCAGACCAGTAGTCGTAGTGAGCCAGACGGCGGAGCGAAGCCTCGATGCCTCCGATAATGACCGGAATATCCTTATATGCCTCCCTAACCCTCTGGGTATAGACAGTCACTGCCCTGTCCGGTCTTCTGCCGGCGACATTTCCGGGAGTATAGGCATCGTCACTGCGGATTTTTCTGTCGGCGGTGTAGTGATTTATCATGGAATCCATGTTGCCGGCATTAACCCCGAAAAAGAGATTCGGACGGCCGAGAGTCATGAAAGCGTCCTTGGAGTGCCAGTCAGGCTGGGAAATAACCCCCACCCTGAAACCGAATGACTCAAGATACCTGCCGACGATGGAGGTGCAGAAGCTCGGATGATCTATATAGGCGTCACCGGTGACGATAATGATGTCACAGCTGTCCCATCCGAGTTTATCCATCTCCTTTCTGCTCATCGGCAGAAACGGAGCCGGAACATGATTTTTACGGTATTTAGGATAGGTGCGGATGTCTTTACAGTGATATTTTTCAAAGTCTTTAAAATCATTATCCGTAATGTATTCTTCATCCTTTGCGGCTGTCATGCGCACCTCTTCAAGTGAATTGAAACAATCAGATTGGTACCGTCTTTAACTACTTCATGCTGATAAAGGACAGAAATTCCGGCAGACTGTTGTGATGCATGGTCATGTATACGAGCAGAGCCATGTATGCGATGTATGTTGTCACCCAGAATGCACCTATTCTTCTGCCGAGTCTGGCTTCCTTTGTTCTGAGTCTCATGGAGAACAGCAGGAGACTCATGGTAAGAAACAGACAGAAACCGCCGTCTCTTACGAGCTCAATCCTGTCCACGTCATACGGAAGAATCACGCCGGCAAGGCCAAGTACCGCGGTATTGTTGAATATGTTCGAACCGATGATGTTGCCTACGGCGAGTTCATTGTTACCCTTTCTGGCAGCAATGACTGAAGCCGTGAGTTCAGGAAGAGAGGTTCCGACTGCCACCACGGTAAGACCGATGATAACCTCGCTTATCTCAAGAACCTTGGCGATTTCCACGGCCCCGAAAACAATCACCTTCGAGCTTACCACCATCAGTACAAGACCGAAGAAAGTGTACAGAGATGATTTTAACGGTCCGAGATTTCTTGCCTCCTCGGAACATTCCTCAATCTGCACGTCGGCCTCTTCGCTGTCCTGTGCGAGTTTTCCGGCCCTGGCAAGCTTTCTGGCTCTGAATCCCTCGTAAACGGTATACATCACGAACAGTGAAATGAATACCAGAAGACCGGCGGATTCAGCCTTGGAAATATATCCGTCCATGGCAAAAATCAGCGGACCCGCAGCTGAAAGAAGCAGCAGAGGATATTCCTTTCTGAAAAGACTGCGCTGAACCCAGAGCGGTGCTATCAGAGCGGTAACACCTAGTATCAGCGAAATGTTGCAGATGTTGGATCCCCAGGAGTTACCGAGAGCAAGCTTGGAGCTTCCTTCAAGAGCGGAAAAAATGGATACCATTATTTCGGGAGCGGATGTACCGAAACCTACTATAAGTACACCAATCAGTATTTCCGGAACCCCCAGACACAGGGCAAGACCTGATGCCCCGTCAACAAACTTCTGAGCACTGTATATGAGAATAACGAAACCCAGTATCACGCATAACAGGGCTATTGTAATGGACATGAAAAAACTCCCGAACGTTGTAAGAGACGCGGCAGGAGCCGCGTTCTCCTGTATACCCCCCGCTGAATACGGACTTTACGTGCACTGCACATGTGCAGAATTTCTCATATCCGCCGGGGCTTAATGTATAAGTGCCGTAATTATACAATATTTACCGCCATCTTTTTAAACTAAAAAAAGATGCACGGGCTCAACGGATGTTTCAGTTCCCGGCAAACCGTGACAGACAGCCGCGGAGCCCCGGTATTTACGTCAAAATGCTTGATTTTACGGACTGAAATTGTATATGATTCTGTTTCGGAATCTGCGGAAACAACAGGATGAAACAGGCCTGAAACAGCCGGGATCCGATATGCGGGACAATGATTAAAACAGTCGCGCACGTAAACATTTTAGAATGCGGCATTCTTCGACATTCTTATAAATGGAACCTTATTTCGACATTTTTAGAATGGAATCAATAAAAAAAATGGCCAGTAACAGCAAACAGAATATAAAATCAGCGGTAATTGCCGTAAACAAAAGAGCCAGCCATGACTACTTTCTTGAACAGCATTTTGAGGCCGGCATCAGCCTTCAGGGCTGGGAAGTAAAAGCCCTCAGAGCCGGCAGAGCCAGTATCGTGGACGGATACGTAACCATCAAGAGGGGTGAAATATTCCTTATCGGTGCCAACATCACTCCGCTGGATCAGGCTTGCACCCACGTAATCTGCGATCCGACCAGAACCAGAAAACTGCTTCTGAACCGTCGTGAAATCGACAAGCTCATCGGGGCCGTGGAAAGAGCCGGATACACCATCGTTCCGCTTAAGCTCTACTGGAAAAAATCCCTGGTTAAGCTTGAAATATCCCTTGCCCGAGGCAAGCAGAGTCACGACAAGCGCGATTCAATCAAGGAACGCGAATGGAAGCGTGACCAGGCCAGAGTAATGAAGAAGGCTGCCCGTTAACAGAGTAACGCGAATAATTATTGAATAGCAAAATTATTCTTGAATTCTCCATAAAAGATGATATATTTAGAATCAGTAGGACGCTTTAAGCGCGTATCTGACACAGAATAAAGGGGATGATTAGGATTCGACTGGAAGAGTGAAGTCAAGACAGCATGTAGAGGCGTGGGTGGCCTCTTAAAAAACCCACAAAAAGATAATCGCAAACGATGAATCTTACGCTTTAGCTGCTTAATAACCAGCGACAAGCAAAAACCGTAGTCAGAGCCTAAAAAACTACTGGACTACCCGGAGCCTGGGTTTGACAATAGGTTCAGAATCTCCGGATCCCAATATTGTATCGGGTGAATCCTTGACTGAAGGAGTAGCCTTAAATCTATTCAGTCTGGTAAATCTGCAGCGTGTCGGTCCGCGTCCGGTTTACGAGATTAAAAGATTCGACTAAACATGTAGACGTTGAGATCTAGCCTTTTGGGACGCGGGTTCAAATCCCGCCATCTCCACCAATAGAGACAGCAGCCTTTCAGGCTGCTGTTTTTGTTTTAACGGAATACATCAGTCGTGAATTCTGTATGCCTTCAGAAGCTTTTCGCCATATGACATGTCGTCAGGATTATGACTGCCTCTGCCGGTATCCAGACTTCTGACTGCCTGCAGATCATTTTCATCAAGAGAAAAATCAAAGATATCATAATTCTCTCTGATATGCTGAACGGATACTGACTTCGGCACGGGGATGATTCCCTCCTCGACATGCCATCTGAGAATTATCTGACTTACGGTCTTGCCGTATTTTTCCGCAATTCCCTTAAGCACCTCATTTTGCATAAGTGCGGAACTGCCGTGTCCTAACGGATACCAGGCCTGCATTCTGATATCATGAGGTTTCAGATATTTTCTGAGTTCCTTCTGCTGAAACAGCGGATTGCATTCCATCTGATTAACTGCAGGCAGGATGTTCATCCACGGCATCAGTTTTTCCAGAAAACCTACGGTATGATTGCTTACGCCGATTGACTTTATCAGTCCTTCGTCTACAGCCTCCTCCAGTGCCTTCCAGGCTCCGGCAGTATCAAAGTACGGCTGATGCAGAAGATAGAGATCGATGTAATCGAGACCGAGATTTCTGAGAGAGTTTTCTATTCCTTTTTTTGCCGCATCATACCCGTAATCCTGAAGCCACAGCTTGGAGGTTATGTATATTTCCTCACGGGGCAGTCCGCTGGCTCTTACCGCCCTGCCGACACCGGCTTCGTTCATATAGGCAGCCGCCGTGTCAATGAAACGGTATCCGGTTTCAAGAGCACAGCCGACGGCCTTTTCACATGTACCGTCATCAGGTATCAGAAACACTCCGAAACCAATCGCCGGAATCATCGTTCCATTGTTAAGCCTTACTTTATGCATAGATTCTCCTGAAATCAGAAACCGATGGAACTGAGCCATTCATTTACCTTTTCTCTGGCAAAATCACGATCCTTCTGAGCCGTATGCCCGTATATGGCAAAGCCGCGGAGCATCCTGGCCCTGGTGACATCCCTTACTTTCTCATCCGTACCGCCAAAACCGCTGCCTTCATGGGTGCAGAAAGGAACAACATTCTTGCCGGTGAAATCATGGCTTTCCAGAAAAGTGTATACCGGCATAGGCATTTCCGCCCACCAGTTCGGATAGCCGATAAACACGGTGTCGTATTCCGCAAAATTATCCACGGTACCGGTAATGGCTGGTCTTGCCTTCTGCCTCTTTTCCTTCTGTGCGAATTTTATAAGCTCGCTGTATCCTGCCGGATACACGTCGTCGGCAAACTTGATTTCAAACAGAGAGCCTCCGGTTTTATCGGCAATCATTCCGGCGACAATCGCGGTATTGCCCTCAGTGATGTTACCTACGGAATACTGCTCCCCCGTACGTGAAAAATAAACAATTCCGAGAAGAACCATAAATTTAATCATTTTTCACAGCAGAACATATATATGCCATGACCAGTACATTCCGGGAAATGATAATTTCCATCAAGAAGAAAAAACGGGGCTCCGGATCCGCTGAGATCCGAAGCCCCGCACATAGCCTTAAATCAGGTGATGATTACATCTTGCTGATGATTTCGTCAGCAAATTCTGAACACTTGATTTCGGTAGCGCCTTCCATTAAACGTGCAAAGTCGTAAGTTACGCGCTTGCCCTTGATGGCGCCTTCCATACCTCTGATAACCAGGTCTGCTGCTTCATTCCAGCCCATGTGACGGAGCATCATTTCAGCAGAAAGAATGATTGAACCAGGATTTACCTTGTCGAGACCGGTGTACTTAGGAGCAGTACCGTGGGTAGCTTCGAACATTGCGCAGGTGCTGCCGATGTTTGCACCAGGAGCGATACCGATACCGCCTACCTGAGCGGCAAGAGCATCAGACATGTAGTCACCGTTGAGGTTAAGGGTGGCAATTACGTCGTATTCAGCAGGACGGAGGAGAATCTGCTGTAAGAATGCGTCAGCGATACAGTCCTTGATTACGATGTCTTCGCCGGTCTTTGGATTCTTAATCTTCATCCATGGACCTTCGCCGATGAGTTCACCGTTGTACTGTTCCCTGGCAACATCATAGCCCCACTGCTTGAATGCGCCTTCGGTAAACTTCATGATGTTACCCTTGTGAACAAGAGTTACAGACTTGCGGTTGTTGGCAATAGCGTATTCAATGGCTGCCTTAACCAGTCTCTGAGTACCTTCCTTTGAAACAGGCTTAACACCGATACCGCAGTCCTTGTCGAAACGAATCTTGGTAACGCCCATTTCAGTCTTGAGGAAGTTGATAACCTTGTCAGCTTCCGGAGTACCGGCCTTCCATTCAACACCGGCATAGATATCTTCACTGTTTTCACGGAAAATAACCATATCAACGAGTTCAGGCTGCTTAACCGGGCTTGGAACGCCTTCAAAGTAACGTACAGGACGTAAGCAGATGTAGAGGTCGAGCTGCTGACGTAAAGCAACGTTTAATGAACGGATACCGCCGCCGATTGGAGTGGTTAAAGGTCCCTTGATGGAAACAACGTATTCCTTCAGAAGGTCAAGGGTTTCATCAGGAAGCCATACGTCCTGACCGTAAACCTTAGTAGCCTTTTCACCTGCGTAGATTTCCATCCAGGAAATCTTCTTTGAACCGTTGTATGCCTTTTCAACAGCAGCATCTACAACCTTGATCATTGCAGGAGTGATATCACTGCCGATACCGTCACCTTCAATGAATGGAATAATAGGATTGTTAGGAACGTTTAATCCGTTACCCTGGACAGTAATCTTGGCACCTGCAGGTACAACAACCTTAGAAGTCATATAAGAATCCCCATGATTAACATAAAAAGACAGTTCCAATATATGAAAAAGCCGTATTTACAACAGCATTAACAGCTGACAACATTCAAATACCGGTTCTGACGAAAATTAAAACAAAAAAGTACCGCCGATAATTATAAAGATGCTTATTTTATTTATCAAACATTCTTTACCTGTTTTTAGTGCATATAATAAAAAATTACCTGAAAGAACCGGCAGAACACTCATCAGAGAAAAGACTCTGAAAACCGCACCTGTAAAACCCCACAGTCATCTGACAGTCCCGGGCATGAAGAACAAGGCCTTTTCTTCTGCGCCCACGTCCGCAGCGGATTCGACAGCTGTTCGGAATTTCCGGACAGCGGCCGGCTGATGAATCATGAGCCTGATGTAACCTCCGACGGTACGGCTCGTAGCCATAAAAATTCCCAATCTGTGAATAACCTGCTGTCCGGGCACAAAACACCTTGAGAACATGTGAATAAAAAAACGGAAACTGAACCACCCTCAGTTTCCGTTTTCAGGACAGATCAGACACAGCCAGAAAATGACAGAAAACCCGCCGTGTCATCAGACTTGTCTGTTAATCGATGACCGTTAACAGATCGTCAACGCTTCTTCTCCTCGGCGCACGAGGTTCAGAATCAGTATATCCCATGGCGACAAGTGCGGAAATTCCGAAAACATTCAGATCAATACCTAAAATTTCGGCAACCGCCTTTTCATCATAAATGCCGAGAATCACGGAACCGATACTCTTTTCATGAGCTGCAAGACACAGGGTCTGAGTCGCAATGCCGGCATCAAATGACTCCCAGTGGGCTCCCTTTGAGGTTGTCGGAGTTCCGTCATCATTGTATCCGCATACGCCCTTCTGAGTTACAACCACCATCAGCACGTTGCAGTCAGTCACGCGATGCATGTTTGGCGTGAATCCCATTACTCCGTACTGAGCGATTCTGTTTTTAAGTTCCGGATTCTTTACCGCGACATATGACACCGTCTGGGAATTCTTCCAGGATGGTGCAAAAGAAGAAGTTTCAATAACCTCTCTGAGAGTCTGGGATGAGATGTCCTGTTCTGTGTATTCACGGACACTGCGGCGTCCTCTGATGCATTCTACTGCGTTCATTGCTGATTATCCTTAAATAGAACTTTCCCAATTAATAATACTATATAAGATGTGCAAATATTGAGCACATCTTGTTTCAATATCTCATTATTTACTCCATATACCAATCAACAACATAACTTCCTCAGTTTTCATGTAGATATAAAGCCTGTTTTCTCCCTAAAAAAATTAAAAAATATCGACAAAATTGTGAAATTTTTCTTGAATATAGTCTAATTATAACTTATAATTAGACTATATATTTACGGAGTTTGATATGCCAATACCTAGAGATATTCTTGATGTAG
>NZ_FOXF01000097.1 GCF_900115655.1 Ruminobacter amylophilus
AAGACTCCTTTTATCAAGACCGTATTTAAGGAAAACAAAGCGGACGTAATGCTTATCATAAGACCAAGACGTTTCGGTAAAACTCTTACCATGTCAACATTCTATGATTTTCTGTCTCTTGATCCTGAAAATCCCGGAGACGTGTCCCGTCAGGAAAAGTGGTTTAAGGACACCAAAATCTTTGAGGATAAGGAATTCTGCCGTGAATACATGGGAAAGTTTCCGGTTATTTTCATTTCCCTGAAGGCTGTTTCCGGTAATGATTTTATCGGAGCCTATGAACAGTTTGGCAGTATTGTTTTCAACATGTACAATTCTTTCCGCTACTTGGCTGACAGTTCAAAACTCAGTGATACGGAACTCAGATCATTTAAAGATGTGGCTGATAATGAAGACTTTATCTGTGATATCAGAAACAAAAATAAAATGAAAAATTCATTAAGCAACCTGCTGATGTTTCTGTACAAGCATCACGGCGTTAAGCCCGTTCTGCTTATTGACGAATACGACGTCCCTATCGCCAAGGCTGCCCATAACGATTACTACCGGGAAATGATTGACATCATAAGTCAGTTCTTAGGCAATGCCTTAAAAACCAATCTTTACCTCGGCAGAGCCGTGCTTACCGGCTGTCTGAGAGCCGCCAAAGAAAGTATTTTTACCGGGCTCAACAATTTAAAAATCTGTTCAGTTCTTGATACCGGCAAGGATGATATTTCTCAGGGAATTGGTTTTACTGAAAAAGAGACCGGAGAGGTATTGTCTTACTACGGTCTTACTGACTATTACGAGGAAGTGAGGAATAATTACGACGGTTACTACTTTGGCTCAAACCATATGTACTGTCCGTGGGATGTCATGTCATTTTGCGATGATAACTACAAAAAAGTCGGAATGGAAAATAAAACCATTACGGCGGACAACTACTGGATAAACACCAGCGGTAACGACGTAATCGAAGAATTCATGGGTTTTATAGAGCCTGAAGACGTCGATAAAATGCAGGATCTTATGGACGGCAAATCAATTACCACGGAAGTAAGAACCTCTCTGTGTTACGGTGATTTAAAAGAACATGACATCACCGATTTCTGGACACTGCTGCTGTACACCGGATATCTCACCTTCGATCCGCAGTCCCGTTCTCCGGAAAATGACAGTTACAGTCTGTATATCCCGAATGAAGAAATCAGAAAATGCTTTAAATCCAAGATTCTGAATTTCCTTAAAAACAATTCCGTCATGAAAAACAATACCGGTAAACTGGTAAAAGGATTGTTTGAGGGGGATGCTGAAACCGTGGAGAACAGTCTTAACGGACTTCTGGAAAAATACGTGTCCATCAGAGATTTCTCCGTCAATGCCCCAAAGGAAAACTATTACCACGGATTTATAAACGGTTTATTGGTTGGAAGTACATCTCTCATAGAAGAGCAGAGATCCAATTTTGAATCTGGAAACGGATATATTGATTTGATAATAAAGTCTCTAAAGAGCAGAGGCATTATCGTAATTCTGGAACTGAAGCAGACTTCTAATGAAAATGAAGACAAGGTACTGATTGCCGAAGAGGCTATTGAGCAGATACTTCAGAAGAAATACGCCGATCCGTATATTAAAAGAAACGATATCAAGGCAGTTATCACATACGGCATATGCTTCTGTAAAAAGGAATGCGGTGTTGCATATAAAAAACTGAAATAAGCGAGAGTGAACGCGATTCCGTGTAAACCCTTGTTAAGCCCCTTTTGAAAAATTATCTAACTCAACTTTCCCACATGATTTTGAGTGGAAAAACATAGCGCAACCTTAATCCATGCGGTTTAAGTGTTTTTTAAAAACATGTATTGATTTTTATGACAATTTTGGAGTTTTTTTGGTGGCGAATTCTTCGTACAGACCTAATACGAAA
>NZ_FOXF01000096.1 GCF_900115655.1 Ruminobacter amylophilus
GCTGACTTTTCACACTGGTTGAAATCCGCACGAAGAGTATTTTTGTGAAAATGTTTTATTCTTTTTTGTAGTTAAATTTTTGAAAAAGTTTATAATAGGCGTGCTTAGTATTTTTGTCACAGGTCCGGTCGCTGAATTTTGACCTGTGATCCAAATTTTGCCGTATGGGCGTAGTTTATTAAATAGGATGTAGAAAATGTGCGGTATCGTTGGTATTGTAGCCACCACCCCTGTTAATCAAGCTCTTTATGATGCTCTGACCGTTTTACAGCATAGAGGTCAGGACGCTGCAGGTATTGTTACCAGCTATGACGGTAATTTCAAACAGCGGAAGGCAAACGGCCTGGTGCGTGATGTTTTTGAAACCAAGCATATGTACAGGCTGAAGGGTAATATCGGTATTGGTCATGTCCGTTATCCGACCGCCGGTTCATCTTCCGCAGCTGAAGCTCAGCCATTCTATGTAAACAGTCCTTTCGGTATTGCTCTTGCACACAACGGCAACCTGACCAACGTTCAGGAGCTTCGTGAAAAGTGCAACAAGTTCCATCGTCACGTGAACACCACTTCAGACTCTGAAGTTCTTCTCAATGTTTTTGCTCATGAAATCGACAAGTGCAACTGTGATGACATCACCGCTGATGAGATTTTCGATGCGGTACACAGAGTAAACGATCAGATCAGAGGTGCCTACGGCGTGGTATCACTGATCCTCGGCGTAGGTCTGGTAGCCTTCAGAGATCCTAACGGTATCCGTCCGCTGGTTCTCGGTCAGAGAGAAGGTGAAAACGGCAAGACCGAATATGCCGTTGCTTCAGAAAGCGTTGCTCTGGACATCCTCGGCTTCAGGCTGGTACGTGACGTCGCTCCTGGTGAAGCGATTTTCGTAACTGAAGACGGTAAGCTCTACAACAGAATCTGTGCTTCAGAAACCAAGCTCAATCCATGTATTTTCGAATACGTATATTTCGCCCGTCCGGATTCAATCATGAACGGCGTTTCAGTTTATGCCGCCAGAGTTCACATGGGTACCATGCTCGGTGAAAAGATTAAGCGTGATTTTGCCGACCTTGACATTGACGTGGTTATTCCTATTCCTGAAACCAGCTGCGACATCGCGGTTGAAATCGCCAAATGCCTCGGTGTTCCGTACCGTCAGGGTTTTGTAAAGAACCGTTACATCGGCAGAACCTTCATTATGCCGGGCCAGAAGCAGAGAAAGAAGAGTGTTCGCAACAAGCTCAATCCTATTCCTGCCGAATTCAAGGGCAAGAACGTACTGCTGGTTGACGACTCAATCGTTCGTGGCACCACTTCCGGACAGATCGTTGACATGGCTCATGAAGCCGGCGCGAAGAAGGTTTACTTCGCTTCAGCAGCTCCTGAAATCAGATATCCTAACGTATACGGTATCGACATGCCTTCCAGCAGGGAACTCATTGCCTACGGCAAGACCGCTGAAGAAGTATGCAGATTAATCCGTGCCGATGCTCTCATCTATCAGTCACTTGAAGATCTTGAGAAGGCCGTAAGAATGGAAAATCCTGAACTTGAGAATTTTGAAACCTCAGTGTTCAACGGTCAGTACATTACCAACGACATCGATGAAAACTATCTGAACTTCCTTGATCAGGTTCGTAATGATGATGCCAAGGCAGACAAGGCCTGGAATGATTCAACCGAAAACCTGGAAATCTACAACGAAGCATAAACAGTGAAAAAGGGCGGGACTTCCGTTCCGCCCTAATCAGGAATCTCCGGTCGCGTATGATCGGAGATTTTTTTTGTTTCTGAGAATGCCGTTCAGCAGGCCTTATCATGAATTCCATGATAAAACCGGGTCAATCACTTTTTTTATGTGATTGCAAAAAATAAAAATTATTTATGCATTGAATAAAAAAGGATCTTCCTTTATGTTTGAGTTGCATCCTGCAAGA
>NZ_FOXF01000021.1 GCF_900115655.1 Ruminobacter amylophilus
GAAATACATTGATGAATATTCAGTAGATAAGACTACGGGACTGAAAAATAAAACAGTAACAACACAAACAGAGCTTAATTTAGAAAAAATATCAGAAGATGAAGCTTTAGACGGATATTATCTCATTGTCACGTCAGAGACCCAGTTGTCACTTTCTGAAGTTATTTCCAAATACAGAGGGTTGTGGCGTATAGAAGAATCTTTCAGAATTACAAAAACAGACCTGAAAGGAAGACCTGTATTTGTGCGTACAAGGGAACATATAGAAGCTCATTTCCTTACCTGTTTCATTTCTCTCACCATGCTCAGAATGCTTGAGCTCAGATTGAAACATCAGTACTCCGGCAGGAAAATAATAGACGGATTAAATTCTGCCATGGCAACAGAATTGTCCAAGGACATATATTCATTGAACAAAAGAGAGTCTGTAGTGGATGAGTTGGATAAAATCCTGGGGATCAAATTTGACTCCAGATATGTGAGGATTGAAGATTTAAACCGCTATCATTCAAAAATACTAAAATCGATGTACACAACACCTTAAAAGCTCGTTTTTGGCTTAAATACAGGGTTTGTCACCGATTAAGTATCAAACTTTGGAAAAAAATCCTCGAAGTAATCCATGAAAAGCTCGGTGAAAGAGAGGCATAATGCGGGATTGAATTGAACAACAGGAGGTTATAGATGCCTCCTGTTTTCTTCTCATTATTTGGTTATTCTTCTCATTTAGCTTGATTTGAGAAGAAACAAACGATTAATGAGAAGAAAAAAATAGTACAAAATAAGGCACTTATTGACTTGCTATACCTTCGGTACAGAGCGAATATACAGTCATCGAGAACAACAACGGAGACTTAAAAATGAGCAAGATGACAGAAAGAGCAAGAACCTACAGATTACCGAATCCATCCACTCCGGAGGATCTGGAATGCCGCTGGAGCAATACCTTAAGATTCGGTGATAAGGTGATCCTTGCAGGCCACTACTACAACGGAGCCGGCAAGCCATCCTACTACGGCGCAGTTTACGAGTTCCTCACCGAGGACACCGGCTGCGAGGCTGAGATCGGACTTCGCGAGGTAAGCGGCGTAGATTTCATGGACGAAGGTCATGCTCTTGAATGGGCGATGAAGAACGCCAACAATTAGTACGGAGCTTAACGGCTCCTTTTTTATACCTAAAGAGATCGCTTCGGCGGTCTTTTGTTATGGAATCTACATCAGTTGATCTGTTTGAAAAAGAATAGTAAAATGGTATTACTTCCATGAAACGGAACTAATACAAAGGATAAAACAATGATTTTGATGAAGCTGAAACTTGATAACTACATGGCTTTCAATGACTTTGAGATGTCCATGACTTATGCAAAAAAAATCGTTGGAAACCAGATGACTGAATGCCTTAAGGATCATCTGAATTTCAGGTATAAAAAACTGAACATTCTTATGGGCGCCAATGCCTCCGGTAAAACCTCCATCGGCGGAATGCTATTGAACATTCTTAATTTCATTGCCAGGAAGGAATATGCCAGTATCGCTTCATGTATAAATGACTCTAAGAAAGATGCGAAATTTGAGATCCAGTTTGTCGTAAACGATGACTTTTACAGGGTTTCCTCAATAATTAAAGGAAAAAAGGAAAGCAAAAACTATTCAAGCAGTGATTTTCTGATAAAAGTTGAGCAGACAGAAATCGGCAAAAGCGACACCTACGAAAAGACGTTGGAAAAACTGGATTCAAAATCAGACACCGGTTACTGCAACGACTACATCAGAGAACTGGAAAAAATTAAACCAATGTCATGGGCTTTTGAGTTTCCACGGGTCAGTGAAAATCTGGCTGCAAGCTATCCCCCAAAAAATGAAGAGAGATATCTGCAGATTCTGAAAAATACCCTACAGGCTCTGGATCCCCTTATCACGGATGTCGAAAAAGTAAAGGAAGTGAATGATACCTATGTTATCAAGATTGGCGGGAAACAGGTGATAATCAAAAACGGGATCATTGTCGATGACGGGCTTCTTTCCAGCGGAACCAAAGAAGGTGTCAGTCTGGCAAATATGTTTGCAGCAATGGTAAGCGGAATGTATTCATTCTTTTATTGTGATGAAAAGTTCTCGTTTATCCATTCCGACATTGAAAAGGCATTCCTGTCACTAATGGTGGAAAAGCTGGAAGGAGACAGACAGCTGTTCTTTACCACTCATAATACGGACATTCTTGACATGAATTTTCCAAAGCACAGTTTTAATTTTTTGCGTAAGGAGATATTCGACGGAGTCTCTTATATTTCCGTCATCAATGCCGGAGATTACATCAAGAAAAACAGAGATTCTGTGAAGACTGCGGTTCAGAACGATCTGTTCTCATCCGCCCCTATGTTGGAAAAAATATTTGCATTAACGGACATTTAAACGATGAAAGCTTCCGGAATATTTCAATACTTTGTAGAAGGCGATGACGAAAAGAGATTAATTGAAGTTCTTAAGACCGACATGCGCCTGATTATCCCTGGTAAAGTCCAGATTTTGAATGTCGTGCAGGAAAGATTGACTGATCTGAAACTGAGAACATTACAGGATGGAACAACTTTAGTTTTTGTTTTTGATACCGACGTGGGAGATCCTACAATCCTTAATGAAAACATCAGAAAGGCAAAAAAATCTTCAAACATAAAGGATGTTTACAGGTGAAAAACATCGAAGATGAGCTGATTAGAGCCATGGGACTGAAAAACATTGAAGAGTTGCTGCATTCAAAAAGTAAAAAAGATTTTAAAAGAGATATGCTCAAGGAGCGAAACCTAAAGAGTAAATTTGAGTTACATCATTTTGATATTCAAAAGCTCTGGGCTATGAATCCTGCAACGCCGTTTGATAAGATTACTAACCTTTCAAAGAAAATCAAACTCTAAATTAAACTACAACAGGAGCTTAACGGCTCCTTTTTTATACCATGAAAGATCGCTTCGGCGGTCTTTTTTTTATGCCTGTAAGGAGGTGAAGGCAGAATGGCAATGCGGAAACTAAAAAATACGTCCCCACCAGATTTCTGGCCAAGGGCTCGAAATACGATAATGCGGCTGCCGATTATGCGGTGAACTTTATCGAATGTCTCTGCCACACCAAAGGAACCTGGGCGGGAAAGAAATTTGAACTTATCGACTGGCAGGAGCAGATCATCCGTGACCTTTTTGGAACCTTAAAGCCAAACGGCTACAGGCAGTTCAATACCGCCTATGTTGAAATACCCAAGAAGATGGGCAAGAGTGAGCTGGCTGCCGCCGAGGCACAGCAGACAGTCCGCATCCGTCATCAGTGGCCGAATGGCACCAGAGCTACCTATGATTTGAAGCTCCTCGGCTATCAGATTATGTCCGGCTCTGCTGATGGTTTTATGCAGCTTAAGGTCTCAGGCAGACAGGCATCTGATGTTGTGTGGTCGAATGCCGATGTTGCTGAACAGACTCAGACTACTGAAAACGAAGGAGAATAACCATGTCTTATTTAGATCAAATCAAGGGGCTGAAATTCAAAGTCAGCAAGGTAACCGTTGACGGTGTGGACTTTTATCTGCGTGAGCTTTCAGGCAAGGCGCGTCTCGACTTTGAAAGCGAGAAGGATTTACAGCTTCGTGTCCTTAAGATGATGCATGCATCTCTTTGTGATGAGAACGGTAAACTTACCGAAAAGCCTAAGGACTTTGAAGCCTTTATGGAATCAGTGCCGAACAAGGTACTGCTCCAGCTCGTTAATGCCTTCTCGGCTCTCAACATCACCAATGAGAACAACCTAAAAAACTAATCCGGGGCAGTTTTATATTCAGACTGGCGGTGAGAATTGCCCGTGAGCTTCACCGCCCAATCTCAGAAGTTCTGGAATACCCCACCACCGAGTTCAATTACTGGGCAGTGGTTTTTCAGGAGGAATACTATGAGGCATATCCTCATGAAAGATATCGTGATGGAATGACTGAATCCGACTGTGCCGGAGAGATTGAGAAGTTTAAGAGAATGATGAATCGAAGGTAAATATCGATGACATAAAATGCATATTGGTTTAGTACTTTGCGGATTAACGTCAGATAAATGTTGAATAATCCGCGTATAGTCGTTAAATTAGATGGCAGAAAGAAAGGTTTTGACATCAGCGCCTTTTAAGTTCAATTGCATATCACGGATCAAAATTCTGTGCTGTGCTAAAATGGGGATGTCATGAAGTTCGGGGAGGTTAAGTGTTATGGGCAATATTCTGAATCCTGGTAACGATAACAGCTTTATAAGACTGGTTAAATTCAAAGATTCTGAAATTTTTGTAGATAAGACAGATTTTATAAAAGAAATGTCTGCAAAAATTAATGCTCAAAATCGTTTTTTTGCTGTTACCCGTCCTCGCAGATTTGGAAAAACCGTAACTGCGCATATGCTCTCAGCGTATTATTCCAAAGGGTATGCCGGACAAAAGATATTTGACGGTTTGAAAATTTCAGAGAATACCGGTTTTGCAGATCATCTTAATAAATACAATGTTATTTACATTGACATGAATTCTATAAAGGACAAGTTTATCTCGTATAAAGCCGACAAATCTCTCTACATCGAAGATATTGATGATCTGGTGGATTTTCTCCAGTATATGGTTATTCGTGATCTAAAGGAGAATAAAGAATACGCTGAACAAATCAGCAACGATCCGTTGATTGGAAAGAAGTCGTTGTCATCGGCATTGGAAGTTATATTCAAATACACCGGCGAGCCATTTATTTTAATTATGGATGAATGGGATCTGATATGCAGAGAGTATCAAAATGAGCCGGCGCTACAAGAAAAATTTATAGAATTTCTGCGCGGTCTGTTTAAATCTGATGACGGTCTTAGTTGCTTTGCGCTTGCATATCTTACCGGTATTCTTCCTATCAAAAAATACAACTCTCAGTCTGCGCTTAACGGTTTTGACGAATATAACATGCTTGCTCCTGGTGAGTATGCGACATACTTCGGGTTTACCGAGGATGAAGTTGCAGACATTGTAAAATCACCTAAATGCAAAGTGTCGCATCAGGAATTAAAGGAATGGTACGAGGGCTATAAAATCAAAGGCATTGATATATACAACCCCAACTCCGTATGCAAGGCCGTGAGCCGAAACGAATGCATCAGCTACTGGAGCGGGACATCATCCAATGAAGAGTTTGTCCGCCTCATCAATACTGATTTTCAAGGCATAAAGGAAGACATCATCAACTTAATCGAAGGTGATGAAGTTACTTTCAGCTGTGCAAATTTCCAGAATGATATGGTAAACATCAAAGATAAAAATGATGTATTCAGTCTTCTGGTATGTCTCGGTTACCTTGGATGTGCAGAAACAAAAAATCAATATCGTAAAGTTGCCTATGTTCCGAATGCTGAAATCAAAGCAGTGCTGATGGATATTGTCAGAGAGCAGAACTGGTATGAACGAATGGAAACCATCAAACGTTCAGAAAACCTGCTCAAAGCCATCAAAGAACTTGACGGAACAACCGTAGCCACAATTATTCAGGAAATCCACAATTCATCAGCAGTATCTCTCCTCGATTACAACGATGAAGAATCTCTCACATACTGCGTGATGACCGGGCTTTTATGGTCAACTCTTGATGATTACAGCTACCACCGGGAAGATCAGGCAGGAAAGGGGCGTGTTGATTTAGTGTATGAGCCGATAACAAGGAGACAGCCTCTTATTCTGATTGAGTTTAAGTATGACGACTCTGCCGAAGAAGCCATTAAGCAGATAAAGGAAAAAGAATATTTCAAACGCTATGCCGGACAGTACAGAAATATCATACTTGTCGGAATAAATTACAGCACCAAGACCAAGGATCACCAGTGCCTGATTGAAAAACTGGATTAAATAGAAATGTATAAAATTTCGCAGAGTGAAACAAAATTAACAACCGCCCAATCCGACTTTTTTAGCACCAAAGTCAACAAAAAGTAAATACTTGTTTAATATTCTGTAAAACATTCGTATAATCAACTGCCTCCTACAAAAACAATAGCAAATATAACAGGATAAAAAGAAGAATATATGAAAATCATTAATTTAGCGCTTGCCGCCACCGCATTTTTAGCATTGACTACAGCTTGTACAAGTAGCCATGACACCGCTGATAATACTGTTGTTGAACAGACAGAACAGAAAGATACCCCGCCAATTGATGAAAAAGCACGTGCACTTTACGACAAATGCAATAATCTAAACGATAGTGATGCGTGCTTTTATTTGGGGTTGGCGTACGACCATGGTGAAGGAGTAAAACAGGATTACAGCATGGCCGCCACCTATTATGAAAAAGCCTGTAACCTTGGTGATACCATCGGATGCTATAATCTTGGACTTTTATATGATAACGGTCAAGGTGTAAGACAGGATTACCAGAAGGCTAATCATTACTACCAAAAAGCTTGCGATAAGAATCACGGCTCAGGATGCTATAACCTTGGGGTTTCTTACTACAAAGGTGAAGGCGTTAAACAGGATTATCGTCAGGCTAATAAGTATTTCCTGAAAGCCTGTGAGCTGAATAAGAGCTCAGCATGCTTTAACCTTGGGAATTTATACTACAAAGGTGAAGGCGTAAAAAAGGATTTTAAGCAGGCCAATAAGTATTACCTGCAAGCCTGTGAGCTGAATGAGAGCTCAGGATGCATTAACCTTGGAAATTCATACATCAATGGTAGAGGCGTAAAAAAAGATTTTAAGCAGGCTAATCAGTACTATCAAAAAGCCTGTAATCTGAATGACAGCACAGGGTGCTATAACCTAGGGGTTTCTTACAATAAAGGTAAAGGCGTTAAGCAGGATTATCATCAGGCGAATCACTACTTTAAAAAAGCCTGCGACCTGGATGACGGTGCCGGTTGCAGTGACTTAGGATATTCATACTCCCACGGTCAAGGCGCAAAACAGGATTTCCAGCAGGCCATGAACTACTACCAAAAATCCTGTGATTTAAAAAACGGAATGGGATGTGATAACGTTGGAGTTCTGTACAACAACGGTCAAGGTGTAAAACAGAACAAAAACACGGCCAAGTGGTACCACGGTAAAGCCTGTGATTTTGGCTATCAGCTAGGTTGTGATAACTACCGAAAATTAAACGAAAGAGGCTACTAACCTTTTCTGTCAAATCAAATAATGAGTAAAAGGATCTCCATGTGAGGTCCTTTTTTGTTTTCAGGAGTTTCAAAATGAACGACAGCACCATCAGGCTTTCTGCCGATACGTCTGCTCTGACTGATTCACTCAGCAAAATTGCCGAAGAGATGACGGCCATGAAAGACGCTGTTTCATCCTCTGCTGCCGCCATGGGAGCAAACCTTGATGCATCCGCCAAACAGGCAGAAGCCACCAATGCCGCCATCCACGGACTTGATGACAGCGTTAAGACTGTAACCGATTCAATTCAGGCACAGACCAAAACTGTTACTGACCTCGGTAGCGAGCAGAGCAAGGTAACAAAGGAAATCAGCAAGGCCTTAAATACTCAGAATTCCCAGCAGAAAGACGCCAATACCACTCTTTCGGCTAAAAATACAATGATTGACTCTCGGTTAATCGAACTTCTGATTAGTAATGTAGTCTTCTACAGTGAAAGACCCATCATTGATCTCATTAAGTCTCTGCTTAATTTTTTCAATAAGTTCTTTCATTTTAGGAAACGCGGCTTTGTATCCTTCATCGTCAAAAACGCAAGGCTCATCACCTACATCAAAATCATAAAATGAATCATACAAAGTTGCAGCTTCTTCATTAAGATTCTGCAATATTGTATCATTGCTGATCAGAGAATGCTTCAAACGGATTGTTTCATCTTGATCATATATCCATATTGGACCATGTAAAAATTCATTCATTAATCGGATAGTGTACATTATAGATCCTCCTTATTGATAGGATAAGGCATTGAGCTATGAGGTTAAATCTGACGAGATGTTGCTGACGGTTCACCGCTGGTTTGCTCGAAAGTCCTGCCCTGGAAACTGGCTATTCGGAAAGTTGGGCGATTTGGCTCAAGAAGTGAATAGCCGACTGGGGGAATAAAGGGATTTGGCAGACTGCCGGAATTACAGTCTGCCATTTGATGTTTATTTTTCTCCTTTTGGTTTAGGGTAAGAATAAGATGTTGCACCTTTAAACATATCGCTCATGTCTGTAACCTTTGATGTGTCCCAATCGCCGATTGGCTGATTGAATGATTTTGCATCTGCAAACATTCCTGTCATACTAGTCACACTAGAAGTATCCCAATTGCCAATAGGTTGATTGAAAGATTGTGCCCTAGCAAACATTCCACTCATATCAGTAATATTTGAAGTACTTTTTATATTGATTGATTGTAACTCCCGGAAATCCGCAAAAGCACACGCCAGTGAATGAACTTTAGGAGACAAAATAATTTCAAAATCAAATTTCTTAATCGTAGTATTCTGTATAGAATCTAGTCCAAATAGTTTAGATGTCGTATCGTCTAAATCCAATTCTACTTGTGACTTTTTGCTTCTTTCTAGAAAATCATATTTTTTACCAGCAATCCAAAATGGATTACGCTCTAGTCTAAACTTTTCCCAATTTTCCATATCTGCGCTACATTCTTTCGTAGCCGTACACCATAAAGAGCCGAATAATAATTCATTTTTATCTTTTGGACATCTTGTAAACTCATAATTTATGGTTAAGGTATCTAAATCATTTGTTGCTATCCTGTATATCACTTCATCAGTAAGATCTGCAGGTGAATTAAGTGTAATATTATTCTCAGCTTTTATTATTTCACTTCGTTGAAATAGCATATAAGAAAATATAATTACAGCTATTACGCTAGATCCAATTACAATCGCTTTACTTGCTTTATCACTACTCTGTTCTTTTTCATGGTTCTGAATATTATTTTCTCGCTGAGAAATAGATTTAACTTCACTAGAAGTATCAATTAAGCGAGAACCGCAGAAACTACAAAAGACAGAATTATCGTCAATTTGCTTGCCACAAAATTTACAGTACATATTTATTTTCCCTTTTATACAAGCATAAGCATTTTCAAGCGTATCATCAAAAGATTGAACGCTTAAACATCACCAAAATGGTACTAAATCCTAAACAAACTACTGCTTATTCTTGTATATAGCTACAATGATAAACATGGAGCATAAGAAAATTGTAGCCATTATTGCATGCACACCACCGTAAATTTGGTGCATAACTGATTGAGCATGATTACCGATATAAACTGCTTCAACAAATGAATAAATAAATCCTAATAAGCAAACCAATATAGATAAAATTTTCATACTACTAACCTTAAAGCAATAATTACATTGAACATTATGATTAAAAATAATTATATTTTTTAAAATAAATGTATCACTTTCTAGTGATTTTACACTTATTTAATTTTTTATCCGTGATCATAATAATAAATAATCTTTATTTTTTATCAAATTACCAATTTTCTATTACCTTAACGTTCATCTTGATACACTGCTGTGCAACTTTTAATCATTCAAAAAATATTTTTCTATAGCCTTCGTCAAAACATAGGGTTCACGTCCATTTATATACCTGAGGTATTTTCCATGTATGAAACTGGCTCCCCTACTGATGATTTCGTCGGAGAGTAGCCTTCTTTGTTTTTTGGTAATTCTCGATTATCCGTGGCAAAAAGCGGTTTATTGCTCTTCACAACTATTTGATTCAGATGGCATTTTGTCTGGATTAAGTAGTTGCTATACCCGAAATTGTACGGGACTATACAGTCAATCAGAGGAGAAAAGTTTTATGCAAAAACAGGAGTCTGTAATGAAAAATCAACTTACTAACGGAGGCAATTCAATGAGCGATCCAATTACTGTAATCAAACCGGAAAATGCAGTTACAAAAATTCCTTTTAATGAACGCTACACATTAACACTTAACGAAGCATCTCAGTATTTCCACATCGGCTACACGAGACTGCGTCTTCTTGCGGAATGCAACATTGGTGTTTTTGCTATCAGATGCGGTAACAGGTATCTGATTGTTCGCCCGAAGTTTGAGGAGTACCTCATCAGTACCCAGATGATTTAACGGTGAGCATGATGAAGCCAGCTAACTTGGAAGAAAAGGAGCTGCTTACTGTTGAGGAGGCCATAACGCTGTTTAATCTCAGCCGGGGGAAATTCAAACGTCTGATCCGGGAGGTTGAACTCAGCTTTGTGGTTCATTACGGCAGACAGCAGCGATTCATTGTAAGGGAAGAACTTATGAAATATTTAAGTAACGGAAAACAGGAGGAACTTGCAAATGCCAAGAACGGTAGGACCAAGAAGAGACTCGAAGCATAGAGTTCTCCATACCGGAGAATCTATCAGAAGAGACGGCAAATATCAGTTTAAGTACATGGTTAACGGCAAGCCGAAATTCTTATACAGCTGGCGCCTTACCCCGACAGACCCGCAACCTGCAGGTAGGCTGCCGTGCTTATCACTGCGCGAGCTTGAAAAAAGCGTCGATCGGGATTTGGAATCAAGGCTGGACCCGATGCGTAAAAATCTCACGGTCATGGAGCTGGTTGAGAGATATCTTAAGACCAGAACCGGCGTAAGGGAATCAACGCTTATCAATTATAATTTTGTTCGCAATCTGCTTAAAAAGGAAGAATTTTCAAACAGGAGGATGTGTGAGATTAGAACATCCGATGCCAAGCTTTTTCTCATCAAACTTCAGCAGGAGGACAGCAGAGGCTCGAGTACCATTAAAACTGTACGCGGAGTGCTGAGACCTGCTTTTCAGATGGCGGTTGATGATGATTTTCTGGTCAAGAATCCTTTCGGATTTGAGCTTGCCGGTGTCATTTACAACACCGAAAAAACAAGACTGGCCATAACAAAGGAGCAGATGTATAAGTTCCTTAAATTTGTACGAGAGGACAATATCTACTGTAAGTACTATGAGGTGTTTTACATTCTGTTCCACACTGGATTGCGCATATCGGAATTCTGCGGTCTGACACTAAAGGATATAGATTTGGAAAACCGAATAATCGATATCAACCATCAGCTGCAAAGATTCAGAGCAGGACAATACCTTATCACTCCGACTAAGACCAATGCCGGAACCCGCAAGATTCCGATGACTGAAGATGTGTATCAGATGTTTAAGAACCTGGTGGAATACAGGCCGACTGATTTGCCCGAGGTGATCATCAAAGGCTATGCAGGATTTCTTATCCGAGATAAGGACGGTATGCCGGAGGTAGCACTGCACTGGGAAAACCGATTCAGGAAACGGTATGATGGCAAGTGATACCTGCAAAGGAGCAGAAAATATTACTGAATTCTATTCACTGTATAAAACATGTATGCTTCATAACGTGGATTTCAGAAGCTACATGATGAAGTGCATTACTACGATGACACTTCATATGGATAAAATAGAGTTTGAAAAAGACAAGAGAGGAACTGTTACTGGCTACAAAGCACATCATATTACCTCTGACGTCTTAGATAAACTTATGCCGTGGAACATGGCATAATATTCAGGTCTGAAACGGTTATTTCAGACCATTTACGAAATTTTTATCCTGTTACCGAAGATATGCCGTTTGGCCTATTCTTTAATTTCACCGGCCAGATCGCAGCCTTTCTCATTTCCCAGCTTACAGGCTCTGTCAAAGTACTCTCCGGCTTTAGCAGGATCCTTTTCCATTCCTGAGTCTTCAGAATAGATTAAACCGAGATTAACGCATGCCACGTCATTGTTCATGGAACAGGCCTTATCCATGTAGTTTACAGCCTTGCCGAGATCGGCTTTAAAACCAGTGCCGTTCAGGTACATGACTCCGAGATTGTTGCATGACAGTTCATTGTTCAGATCACATGCTCTGGAAAAATACTGGGAAGCCTTTGCATAATCCGGCGTTCCGGCATCGCCGTTCAGATATATGTTGCCGAGATTATGGCAGCCTCTGCCCTCATTTAGGTCGCAGGCTTTATCATGGAGCTGAATGGCTTTGGCATAATCCTGATCCACCCCATTTCCGTTCTCGTATGAAATTCCCAGTCCGAAGCATCCGAAACCGGCATCCATATTACAGCCCTTTTCAAAATAGATATTCGCCTTATTGAAATCCTTACTGACGCCTTTACCTTCGTAATAAAGTTCGCCGATATATGCGCAGCCTTCTCCGTTGTTTAAAGCGCAGGCACTGTTGTAATAGTTTCCGGCACTGATATAATCCCTTTCAACACCTACGCCTTCTTCAAAGAAACGTCCGGCACCGGTACATCCCTGCCCGAAATTCAGGGAACAGGCCAGATCATTGTAATATACAGCCTTACCGTAATCCTGTTCCACACCTGCAGCCTGAATAAATGAATTGGCAAGAGCATAACATCCCTCTCCCTCCTTCAGGTTACACGCCTTTTCAAAGAACTGGTTGGCAAGACTGTAGTCCTGCTGCACACCTGCTCCCTCAAAATACTGGCGACCGGCAATAAAGCACCCTGCCGCATTGTTCATGTCACATGCTTTTTCAAGATAAACCGCAGACTGCTTTAAATCCTGATTCACCCCGGCGGCATCAATATACATCTTTCCGTAATTGAAACAGCCTCCGCCGAAATTCAGCTCGCATGACTTTTTAAAATAATTCCCGGCTTCAGTGTAATCAACATTCCTGCCTTTGCCGTAGTAAAAGATATTTCCGAGATTGTTGCATGCGAGTGCATCTTTCCCGTCGCAGGCCTTTCTGTAGAGTGTTTCAGCCTGCTGATAATCCTGTTTCACTCCCATACCGTCATCATATATGACGCCGAGATTGTAACAGCCCTGACTGTTGTTGAGATCACAGGCTTTTTCCATGTATTTTTTAGCCTGAAGATAATCCTGGTTCATGCCGTAACCTGCCCCGTAAATGATACCGGTAACCAGACAGCCGTATCCGTCCTTGAGGTCGCAGGCCCTTCTGCAGAATGAAAATGCCTCAGCGTAATTATCCGCTTCAGCCAGAACTTCGCACTGTCTGACGTTTTCCGCAACCTCATCCTCGGTTCCGCATCCTGAAAGTGCCGTTAAACAGGCTGCTGCCAGCCCCAATAATCTGATCTTCATAATTCAATCCGTCTCTGTTGCAATATCACTATACTTGATCTGATTATACGTAGTTTTAAGATACTCTCAAGCATATAGGTGTTGCTTTTTACCTAATTTGAGACAAGTGCTCAGGTTATATCCGAAAATCACTCTGAATTCACCGCTGTCATCCGGCCACGTCACGAGTATTTAACGTCGGCTGCCCGTCCTGTTTCCTTTCAGTCAGAAATGATGAGCCTGATGAACACTTTCATAAAAGAGATTCCGGTGAAGAACATTTCAAATCTACCGCGTCAAAAATACCATTCGCCCCTGTCATTCTGATACTGTCGAATTCCCATAATGTTTCTCAGTTCAAAATTTTAACATATAATTATTGTATTATTGATAATTTATATGTATCATATAAATTGAGATATGACTGATGATTATCTCTCTTCTCAGGAGCATCAGTAATCAATCCGTCTTCAGCGATACCCCGTATTTCACCTCAGAACCTTCTTTCACACTCGTAAAAGGAAACTTAACCATGAACAGAAATCCTGTTTTAAATTCCCCTGATGATATCACCGAAGACCTTTTAAAAAGAATCATAAATAATGATCTTGACTCATTGACCATAAACTATGAGTTTGCCTATACGTACAATGATGAGATCGAATCTCAAAAAGACAGGAGCGAACCTCTCGAGAAAAATCCGTTCATCATGGCAAACAGGATCAAGGCTCTGCGCAGGATAGAATTTGAGGTGATTCTGACTCCTGCAGTGCATTCACTTTCGCATGCATTTGAAAATATGTACCGGCTTGAATATGTCAACATAAAAGACACCTCAAACATTACGGACATGAGCTGTATGTTTCAGGATGATGAATCTTTTAACCAGCCGCTCAACGACTGGGATACCTCAAAGGTTACCGACATGTCCGAAATGTTTTACGGCTGTCTGGTATTTAACAGTCCTGTCAGCAGCTGGAATACTTCAAATGTTACCGACATGTCCAGAATGTTTTACGACTGCTGTGCATTCAACCAGTCTCTCGACACCTGGGATACCTCAAAGGTTATCAAAATGTCCCGAATGTTTCACGGCTGCAGTGCATTCAATCAGCCTCTTGACACCTGGGATACCTCAAAGGTTGCCGACATGTCCGGAATGTTTATGGATGCAGAATCATTCAATCAGCCCGTAGGCAGCTGGAACACGTCTCTGGTTTCCGATATGACACGCATGTTTAAAGGCGCCGGTACTTTCAATCATCCTGTCGGCGACTGGGATACTTCACGTGTCATACGTATGCGTGAAATGTTCAGATGCGCTCATTCATTCAACCAGCCGCTCGACAGCTGGAACACGTCTCATGTTACCGACATGAGTTTCATGTTCAAAGGAGCCGTATCCTTCAATCAGCCTCTCAGCAGCTGGAATACATCCGAGGTTACAAGCATGACCAACATGTTTTACGGTGCTGAATCATTCAATCAGCCGCTGGACGGCTGGGATACCTCTGCCGTTGCAGACATGAGCCACATGTTCAGAATGGCCAAAAGCTTCAATCAGTCCGTAAAGTGCTGGAACACTGCCTCCGTTAGGGATTTTTCCGGAATGTTCTGCGGAGCCGTCTCATTCAGGCAGCCGATATGGGAGAACCTGGATAAACGTAAAGTCTGCCACGCCGACTTTGAAAATAATGAAGGGGTTCTTGAATCCGTTGAGAAACGGCTGTCTGAAGACTATACACTTGATGTGTACATCCATGAACCTCTTTTTATTGATGAGATAATCAACGGGAAAAAAGCGGTCACCATCAGATGGAGCGGCTGTCGCGGTTACGGAGAGTACACAATATGTAAAAATAAAGACATAGATTCCGAATATATGGAAAGTGATTACGACCGCAGTTTTGCCGTTTCGATTTTAAAGATTCTGAGAAAAGAGCATCAGACCGAAAATATTAAAAGACATCTCGGTATTTCCTGCGACCTGGAAACCTTCGTTCTGAAGGAATGCAGAATATCCGATTATGATGACCACTTTGCTTGGTCTGATGATTCATACTGAACGCAAATCAGCCACGCTAACCGAGAACCTGCTGATCATGACGGTTCATCAGCCAGGCAAAAGCCCTGGCCGTTCTGACGTCAGGTTCCCTGAAATGATTTCCTTCATTCCATTCGAGAACACAGTCAATTTCACGTTCCAGGAGTAAATCATAAGCCTCTCTGATTCTGTCACCTACGGCAGCCATAATTCTATTGCGGACTTTTTCCTCTCTGTCCCCAAGGCTCAGATATACCGCACCGGTCCTGATGTTTTCCCTCCTCATAAAATCAGTAAATCCCGGGAACCATACCGACGGCGAGGCGGCGGCCGCCCCTCTGAAGACATCACTTCTGTACACCGCCCACAGTGCAAAAAGACCGGCAAGCGAATAACCGCCTATAAAGTAGGATCGTCTGCTGTCGGTACACAGTTCAAGAATACTGATAAGAGTCTTTTCGGCTCCGCACCCAAAGCCGTTTTTTCCGAAAACGGCGGGAGCAGTCCATGGTGAAAGATCAGTATTCCAGTCCTCAATTTTAACGGCCAGAAGATAAAAGCTTCTGTTTGAGCTTCGTGTTATGATCTCAACCTCGTTTTCAATCCCTTCCAGATCATGATCATCAACGGGCTGTATCAGAACAGTGTCCGCATCTCTGTTACCATATTCATATATCTTCATAAAAAATCCTTTAAGCAGAAAGAACTGTTCTGCATGCGGTAAATTCAAACATCAGGCCGGACTCATTGGCTGAGTGCAGTCAGAAGATAATAAAAAATGTCGGTTATAATACTTTTTCTTTCCGGCAAATTCCGGTACTCTTTTTATTTTATTCTGTCTGCCTGCCTACACCCATTCAAAATTTTCCGGGCCGGCATCCAGTTCAAAATGACACCTGGCTATAATAACATCCATAATATCCTTCGCATCAGATACAGGAACAGAGTCAGGTATACCTGTATTATCATCTGACGGTTATCATAACCTTCCGTCAGACTGAACTGCAGCGCGGGAAGCAGACTGATTTCTGATGTTTCCTATTGAAAGTACAATAATCACCGCCGGAAAAATCAGGGCCGAAAGACCGGCGATAACGCCTAAAAACGTCATTCCGGCATGAATAAAAAACGGAATCTGAGCCAGTCCCAGTATAAGAGAAACAACAGGCTCCTTCTTTTTCTTCACCAGATAAAAAGACAGAACGTATATGACAACCACGGATAAGGCCGTAGCAGTGTTCAATACAAGCGGAACAATTGGAAGCTGCATTACATATTCCTCCCTGTGCAATGATGCCTTCAGTCGGAGGTCATTATCATATCAAAAATGACTTTTTATCAATGGAGCAATGAAAAAAATTTGAGGGAGCTTAAACACACGAAAACCGCAGAAAATTCAATTCATATAGCATTATCATATTATTCCGCAAAACCAGCTTGAGATTCTACTGCACATAACAAAGGTAAAATAGCCATTGCTAAACATAAGGCGTTCATTTCATTTAGTTTTATCCTTCTAAAATAAAAAATTAACGAGATCTTCCTTTTTTTTGACTTGTGGAAATAACATTCTCACGAGCATTATTCTTTTCCATATTTCTCCGCATCATTGCCATTCGTGGAGATTCAGCAAAAGCTTGATTTTGTGTTTCTTCATTAACTTCTTTTGAAGCTTCTGCTCTTGACTGAATCTGTCCATTCATAAATTCATGTCCAGAACTCTGATGTTCTATAACTGTTTTGATGAAGCAATTATCAGCAAGATAATCAATGATATCTTTATTTTCTTCAGTATAAAAAGCAGTTAAATGTTCTTCAAAATCAGCATATTTATCATTCTGAATAATCAACAAATCAAAATCTTTTTTTATCAATTGAATATTGCATAAAAAAAGAGTAGTCCTCTTATTTCCATCCCAGAACGGTTGCAGTCTGGACAAATTACAAAAACACTCTGAAACAACATATTTGTAATTATCAGGAGTAATGTTATTCAGTTTAGTAATTTCCTCTTCAACTCTTTCTTGTGAAGGAATAGGTATCTGACCTATGCATGGAATTGAACTTAAACCATTTCGTAAAGCACCAGTGAATAATGCTTGTTCCTTTGCCAGCATCGAATTTAGTTTTATATAGAGCTCTAAATCAACATTTAACTTTAAAATATCAATTGAATCCATGAAGTTTAATGTATTTACGACATTATCTATTACAAGCGACTCTTCTTCAGGGAAATCCAGCATTTCAAAGTTTTCTTTATTTAGAAGTTTTTCTGTCTGAATATCTGTAAGATTTATACCTTCAAATCTACAAAGAGACTGAGCAAAATGGATCTTTATCTCTCTTCTAAAATCTTTTAAAATTGCCATTTTAAAACCTCAGTTGTTAGATTATCTACTAATTCAGAAAAGCCAATTTCATTTTGTTTATATAATGATATAAATTTATTATTTAAGTAAGCTATTTTACCTTCTCTATAAAAAAGATATATATTTTTATAAAGTAAAGTTTTTTCATTTGGCGTAAGATAAGGGATGTTTTCTGAATAATTCAATACTTCATTTATATCTTTTGATTTAAAGAAAGCACCATACACACAAAACATCTTTTGTAAAAAAAAGTAATCCTCAAAAATAATATTTTTGCATCTTTTATTTACATACATATCTACTACGTGACTATATCTTATATTCTTATGATCTATTACATTTGTATATATAGTCCATAGCAATGTGTCTTTTATTTTTGCTGGATTACATGACATAATATATTCCTTTGCAAATTAACGAGATCTTCCTTTCTTTTGACTTGTGGAAATAACATTCTCACGAGCATTATTCTTTTCCATATTTCTCCGCATCATTGCCATTCGTGGCGATTCAGTAGAAGCTTGATTTTGTGTTTCTTCATCAATTTCTTTTGAAGCCTCTGCCTTCTGAATCCGTTCATTCATAAATGCACGTCTGGAACTGATAATTTCTTCTTGTTCTTTTGGAAACGCAACAGATTCTACACTATTATCTGCTTCGTTAGTTTGACCTTTACCAGAAAAAAGAGACTTTAAATTCTGCACTGCAACAGTATAGGAAACATACGAGCAAAGATGGTCTGTTTATTCTTTGTAGCCTGTATGTATTCTTTAGATTGTAAAGATAAGATATTATCAATATCCTCAAAAACAGCCTTCCTTAATAATTTATCAAGTGCTCTTAAATCTTGGTTATCGAATTCAACTATACGATCATATTTTTTATCAAAACCTCTTAAAAAGGCATTACCCATCTTATCAAATAATTCTTTCTTCAGCTTAGTGGATGCAACGTTACTGTTCATACAATGGACAAGATGAGAAAAACTTTTTACTAGATATTTATCAAGCTGAGCTTTTAATTCAACAGTCTTATAAGGAGCACCATCACCACAAACTTTTGCACCTGCATTTGATAATCCTCTAGCATTAACAGTAGATCTTTCTTATAGGAATCAATCCGAATTGAACCATCTATACTTCTCACAATAATGACAACATCTCACTTAATGTGATACTACCTCTGATTTTTAATATCTACACGCTATACTTTCTTATGCTGGACATGATATACAAATGCACCCAAAATTAACGCAGCACAATATATTTTGGTATATCAATACTTGAAAGTTATGCAGATTCAAACGACTAATATTCCTGCATGATTTGTCATTGAACATATCACTGACGGTACATGAATGCCGTTTACCACATGATTCTCAAAGTGACGTAGATCTGAGCGACAGCCATTAAAATGTTACCGGTCACAAAATACCATACCCTTGTTTTGTGACGAAACATAAACATGGATGCAAGACCTCCTGCCGCCCCGCCGATAAATGATTTAAACAGCAGATTGGTCTCGGGAACTCTCTCTTTGCCGGATGCCGCATTGCTCTTGTCAAGTCCGTACCAGATAAAAGACAACAGGTTGATCAGAACCGCATACCCCCAGAAAACCCAGGAAAGCCAGGACGTCATGCATCCTGCGACTGAATTCCATATCGAAAACACGGTTCCCAGAACGGAAAAATACAACCAGAAGGCAGCAAACGAGCAGGCAACGCAAGTGCTGAGATTCTTGCTCACATGTCTGATTCTTCGTTTCTTTCGCCAGACCGTAAATCCCGCCATAAAACCGATAACTCCGCCCGCAAGCGAAAGGAAAGCCAGAATACCGTTGATATCCCCGCTGTCACCGTTCCTAGACGAAGACTTCAGGAGTTCCAGTGTTATCGGACAGGTTAAGAGGTTTAACACCACAAGATAAATCATGAACCACAACATAACAATTATTCCGTATAATTACTCAGATTCATAGTTAAAAATAACTGCCTTACAGTATCGGCCGCAGAAGCAGTGACAGTCTGCCGTCTAAACAGCGTGCCGGGAAAAAGCCGGATGTTTTCCGTCCTGCGGGAAAACGCAGCGCATCGCGATTATATCAGAATTAAATCTTTTCTGTACCGGAACACCTGAAGATGAAACATTACCATCGGATAACAGTTTTATTTCCGCGAGTCTCTCATGTCTTTCATGAAAGCCGTCTCTCAGCCTCATCCGTATGCCGATTAACCATGCCTGTGACTTTTTTAATTAACTTCCGGTATCTGAATCACACGAAGCATTTTCGAACAGCTGTGTGCATACCTGCTTACGGCAAAGGTTATATCATACAGAACTTACCTCAATCCTGTTATTAGGGAGCATAAACAGATGTGGTGACAATGTCCTTAAAGGCATATGCAGCAGACAGTTCCCGTCCTGAACATTATAAACAGCCATGACCGGATTCAGCAGCCGATTTCGTGCACGCAACACATATCCTGAGTATACGCCGGTAATTACTTGATCTCCGTTAAATAAAATACCATGATTTTGGAAGCAAACAGCTTTTATAGATTATACTTAGATGTATATGGATGTTTGTGCTGTTAGTATTGCTATTTAAAATCCAGTATAAAATCTATCTTTGATTTCTATTGATCACTCATATTTCCCGCAGGAAATATACGAGAAAGGAGTGTGGCACTATGAGAAGATTTACTATATTCTTTGTCATGTTTTTCGGTCTGACAGCAAACTGCTTCGCAGTTGAATGTGCTGATCCTGAATCTTCAGACGTCGAAATTAACGGAAGTCGCAGAATAGCAAGAAATTACTATGACATTAACGGTAAAAAGCTGACAGTCAGTTATACGAATATTCCGTGGCGTATCATGGATGACAATCTGACTATCCAGCGTTTTGTAAAAAACCGCTGGGAACTGATAAACAGAGACGGGGCCATGATTCTGTTAAAGGGGCTCGAAAATCCGGATGAAACAATGCTCATTACCCCCGTTAACGGTTACGTACGCTATGTGGAAAGTGATGCAAATACAGTTAAGTACGTAACTGAAAAAGGATATATTGACTGCTATTCCAATTTCATCAATCTTGAGGAGCATCCGGCAGAAGCTGCAAAGGATGAGAGCGGAGCTGACAGCGACGCTGAAAAGAAATAAAACAGTGGCGTGATTATCTCCTGCAGACGGTTCTGCATAAAAGATCAAAGCCTCCCGCCCGCAGGAGGCTTTTTGACGTATAGGCAGTTCTGATGAATTCTTCGATACACCGTCTGAACTTCATCACCATCACAATCAGGTTTCGACTGAAGCCGGACATCACGTTACGATCCATGAACCAGGTCTCCTGTCTGCCGCATATCCGGAATACATTTAAAATCAAACAGTCAGCCGTATATAATCTGATCATCTGCAGTCTTAATACACAATGTACCTGAAACTTCAGACGTCGTTACGATAATTCCCGAAAATCTGGTAAATGAATACTTTAAAATCAGAAATGATTCAGTAATCCGTATATACGTACAGACACATTGTGTTTTATACCTGCAATGATTAGCAGTGCAGAAAAAGTCCGGCAGATATCTGTACTACGATCAGAAAAATAAACAGAAAAGAGGTAATCAGTGAAGTCAGATTTCATGCGCATCGCTATCCCTGTCGTTGTAATTTCCATGTTCATCAAATTCATATGGATTGCAGGCAGAGAGCAGCTCTTTAAGCAATGTGCGCAGGATAAGATTCTTGTGGTTTACAGCAAAATCAGAAACGTCAAGGTACTGAAATATGTGCGCAGCGGCAGAGTTCTTGTTTTACCGTATATTCAGGATTACTCATACATGGATAGCATTGAGGTATTTGCAAATGTAATGGAAGAAAATATCCTGACACACGACAGTCTCGTCATCAGTTCCGTATGGGTGGACGCTAAAGTAATGATGGTTGAAAACGAGGAAAATATTGAAAAAGCCGTACATATGCTGTTCAATAAAAGTTACCCAGATATTTGCGACATGGTGGAAAAAATAATAAGAAAACAGATACCGCCCGCAGTTGCCTCATTTACCCGCGAAAAACACATTCAAAAAACAATATAGAGCATGAACTCAGGAAAAGCGGATTACATACAGTAAATATGGATATCGAATCCATAATAGGATTATACGAATAAACTGCTCCTGTTCAGGTATCTGAAAAATAAAGAAGCTTACATAACACAGAAATACTATAGAAGCAGAAGCAGTACCTGATTCACGACAGAAGAGCCCTTTTATTCATATATTGATTAAACAGGAGAATGCTCCCATACGCAACAACGTTCATATCGACATCAATCTGAGTTTTAGTGTTCAGCTCTCGGAGGATAATAATTATTTAGAAAATGCCGTAAACTTTCTGTTCGACAAAAGCAAACACGAAATTGAAGAAAAAGTAAAGCAAATCATGAACGAACAGGTACTCCTCACGTTAGCCTCATTTTCCGTTGAATAATCACACAAAGTCTGTTAGATTATCCCCCCAAAAGCATTCATATCTTTAATTTCCCCGAAAAATACCTGAATGAGGCATCAGTTTCGGTGCACATGCTCTGTAGCCGGGAATTCAGACAAAAAAGGAACAGTCATGGATCGTTATCTTACATTAACCATAGCCGGAGGACTCGCCTGCCTGCTGTTTATCTGCCTTGCAGTATGGATGGCCCTGCGCCTGACCATTTACAAAGAATGTCCATCCAGCACCATTATGGTGATTCACAGGAAAAATAAACCGGACAGGATTGTAAAATATATCATCCGAGGAAGCGCTCCTGTAATACCTTTAATACATGACTGTTCGTACATAGCTCTGCCTGCAGTCAGTTTTCCGATTAATCTTAAGAATGCTCCCATACGCAACAACGTTCATATCGATATCAGTCTGGGTTTTAGTGTTCAGCTCTCGGAGGATAATAATTATTTAGAAAATGCCGTAAACTTTCTGTTCAACAAAAGCAAACACGAAATTGAAGAAAAAGTAAAGCAAATCATGAACGAACAGGTACTCCTCACGTTAGCCTCATTTTCCGTTGAAGAGATATTCAAAAACGACAGAAATGATGAATTTCTTCAACGGATTCGCAGCGATGCAGATCAGAGACTCAAAAAAGTAGGACTAACTACAACCAATATGGAATGTTACTGGATTTATGATGATAAAGAATACTACAGAGAAGTTGCCCATAGAGCAGTTATGGAAGCAGTTAATAGCGCAAAAGCAGAGCTTGAGCGCCAGAAATAAGCAGAATCCACCCAGGATGCTGACAGCTAACAGATATTTTTGCCTAACCATAACAGGCTGATCATCATGTCCTGTTACATGTAAAAAAAAGGAAACCGTGACACTCTTTTTGCAGTATCACGGCTTTTTATTCCCCTCCGGCATTCGGGAATAAGGAACATAGTCATAATATGTAATTTCACTCAAAGAAGACCATGGCTCAGTATTTTCTTACAGTCGGATTAATTGCGCTCCCTCCACTTTCTTACCCCGGCAATGAGTTTTTCCTGACCTTTATCCATTACTTTGGCGACCTTCATGACAATGAGAACATACTCATCATTCAGCTTAATTCTGAACTTATGCTGGAAGAATCCGTTATCTGCAATCTGCTTCTTAACATTGTCGTTGTTAAGTCGGGTGACAAATTCCTCCATATCATCAGGATGAACAATGGATTTTCCATTTGAAACCATCATACTGAAGAAATTATATCCTTCACTGTTAAGACTCAGAGATGCAAACTCCTGTGAATTTGAGTACTCAATGTAGTGATCATTCTGAAGATCGATATAATACAGGCACATATAATCATGTGACAGAGCCATGATACCGGTCAGAATCTCCAGACGTCGCTGGCTCTGCTCCATCAGATTGAGATCCTCCATCTGGGAATCAATAATGCTTATACCTATAATTATGTTGTTTCTTCTCGGGATTCTGGTAATCTTCATGGAAAGGAAGGTTATTTTACCGTCCTCAACCGTTCTGTAGGTCAGATTTATTCTGCCTGCATCATCAAGTTTTCTGATGATGTTTTCTCTGGTAATTACGGATATCAGCTTCTGGCGGTCTTCTTCGTGCACTCTGGCGATAAAATCCCCGGTAATGAATGTGAAGAAGTCATCCCTGCGACGCTCCACGGCAAGTCTGTCACTGCCCTCTGGCGAAGTATACTCTATGAAGCTGTCATTGTTCAGGTCGACATAGAAGATATTGTGGTAATCGGCCGCCAGGGCTCTGGCAATACTTTCATATGTGGTGTGATCATTAGGAGACGAAATGGACAGCACGGCCATGATCACCGCGTGATAGCCTGTTACAGGGTTTACGGCAATCTGCCGGGCAAAGACGTGTGCAATGTTTCCGTTGGTCAGAGGTTCATCGTAGAATGAACGTGCACCAAGTTTACAGCACGTATCCACGACGTTGTCTCTGAACGCATCATCGTTTTTAATGAAGACGGCTCCCTCGGCATTGAGATCAACCAGATAGTAACTGCTGATAAAGTCTCTGGCTGCCTGATTGCTTCTTAAAAGATAACCTACGTCCCCGCGTACTTCCATAACATACATCGGCAGTGAATTGTATGCACCGCTGTTATTTATGTTCCGTTCACCGGATATTATGGATAAATTGTTCAGATTTATTCTGCTGATTATTTCGTAGTAACTTGAGGTCTTCGGGTTTTCAAAACCTATCTGTCTTCCTTCCTTATATCTGATCAGGATTTCCTCAAATGGTATAGGCTTGGTGAAAAAATACCCCTGAAGCTTGGAACAGCCGATATCAAGCAGGAACTGCCGCTGATGCTCGGTTTCCACACCTTCACATACGGTATCCACCCCGAGAGACGTAACAAGGTTCATCAGTTCAGTGAGAATAATCTTCCCTTCCTTTCCCTCATCGAGTTTTCTCATAAAACTCATATCAAATTTAATGAGATCAAATCTGATGTTCTGAAGAACGTTAAGTGAAGAATATCCGCTTCCGAAATCATCCATCCACACCGGGAAGCCGAGCTTCTGGAATCTTTCCACCTGCTCCTTCATGTAGGCGAAATTCTTTCCGATGATGCTCTCTGTGATTTCAATGGTAATCAGATTTCTGGCGAATCCGGAGGCATCAACCCTTTTTCTTATTTCCTCCACGATGTCGCAGGTATCAAAATCCGTTCTGGAAAGATTGATGGACTGAGGAACCAGATGAAGATTGAACTCCTGCTGCATGCGAAGTTTTTCCAGAACCTCGTCAAGCACAAACAGATCAAGCTTGTAAATGAGTTCAGCCTCTTCGAGAACCGGAATGAAATCCGCCGGAGACATAAATCCGTTAACCGGGTCAATCCATCTTGCCAGGGCTTCTTCATCACAGACCTTTGAATTTACAGCTCTTACTATTGGCTGATAGTAAACCTTAATCCATTTTTCCTGAATCGCCCTGTCCAGATTGGTGATGATATATTCACGCTTGGTGTATTTATCCAGCAGATCCTGATTGTAACGGTTAAACCCTGATTCATGAATCTTTCTCAGGGAATTACAGGCAAACCTTGCTCGGTCGCAGGCGTAACTGGTGGATTCTTCCGGATCGGTTATGGAATAGATGCCCACGGAAACAGGAAGCGAAATACCTGTATTGATAAGTTTTGCATTCTCAAAGATGTTGGAAAGAATTTTCTCGACATTCTCATCGACGGTGCTTACCAGAAAATGATCCGACCCCATGCGGCAGCACTGTTCCTTGCTGAAATAATGAGTCAGTATCTTGGCAAATGACTTCAGGAGATTATCACCCTGTGAAGCCCCGTTATCCTGATTGTAGTAGCGCATACCGCGGAGATTGAAAAACAGAATCACCGGTTTTCCGTTTTCCTGAAGCATCTTTTTCTTCCATTCGTCGGTATACTCAAAGAAATAAGACATGCTCGGCAGTCCGGTGAGAACATCAAAGCCGTTGGACTTGATGTAGTTTTCCCTCTGGAGAGCAGATCTCAGTAGTCTGTTAAGTTTGGTGTTGAGTTCTTCGAAAGGCTCTGAATAAATGCCTTCATCCGTATACCAGACGTGAATAAGTTTCACGCCGTCGGATGTCTCCATTATTTTTGCCTGAGAATGAAGAAGCTTGTAGTCGCGTGCATTACCGTTCCTGGCCCTGTAGACTATGTCATATTTTTCGTCATGATAAATAAAGTTGTAAACGGCATTCTCAACCTTTGCCAGATCATCAGGATGAACGTTCAGATACACGGTTTTACTCCGCATAAGATCCTTACAGGCCGACTCTCTGGAGCCGTATCCGAACATTTGAACGAAACCGTCAGACAAAGCCAGGGGAATAACGCCACCGTCATACTGAAAAACCGCGTATGACTGCTGCAGACTTTCCCAGAAGCTCTGTTCCTGATCTGAAAAATGATATCTTGCCATAGGCTGTACCCTTTATAGCGATCTTCGAAGATCACAGTCCTGACTGACAGAACCGATTATGCTGCGGTGCACGGCTCAATATCAGACCGAAAACACCTTGATGATATAAAACTATCATATTATCCTGATAAAAAATGTGGTTTTTGTACAAAAACCAAACCTGACAGCACTATCAGGCATACTTCAATGACGTTTTTTTGACAGAGGCAACATTACGAGCATGGGGAATGGTTTCAAATCACACCTGTCAGCTATGTTTTTGCATGATTTCATGTCATTATTGATGCTTTTCAGGTAAAAATCATGGGGAAAACAGACAGTCGGTGTTGAATAGCAGGAAAAAATTAAAATGAAAAAAATATGTCAGAAATGCCAATCATCAGACATTGTAAAAAACAAAGGCGGACTTCGAGCAAATTGTTCAGGCAATAATATTCTAACCGGAAAGGCTACAGCCAGCGCTGTCTGGGTAAACAGGTATCTCTGCTGATCCTGCGGTAATTCTGAAGAATGGATTAATCATGGAGATACCAAAAAATCATTGAAGGTAAAAATTGTTACGACAGGCATTCATTAGAATTCTACAACGATAAGCCGATAACAAATATAAGTGCAGAAATTAGTATGTATCTATATTATGTTTTCCAGCCTTCTTAAAATTTCGTCCAATTTACTCATACATTCCCTATGACGTTCTTCCTCTAGCTTGACAGCATTCTGGTATTTTTGCTCATACTCTTTTCTTAACTCAGCCAAATCGTTTTCATACTTATTCTTAATCATATCCAAATTTTTGTAATCATTCTCAAGCTGAGTTTTTGTAGCAATTCCAACTCTGAAAATACGCCATGCTGAAAATACAATAACTGCAATTGCTCCAGCCCACACTAGATAACGAACATATTCAAACATTACACCTAACCTTATTAATCATTATTTGTTTTTTAACTCGGCAGTTCATGATAGCAAAACGCTATCTACAACCTACCCAAAAGCAAAACTGTAGCCACAACTATGCTGTATCTCCCGCCCTTGATATGTTTTCACATACAGTCAAAATCGCTCTTTACAGTCATGCCTAAAAAAGCACCACACCTCGCGAAACCTTTTATTTCAAGGGCTTTCAGCCGATCTCTATTTCTCTCTTGATAGTAAAACTACGGTCTCGACGTGCAAGGATGAAATAGCCTTTATATCAAGCGTTTATCATCTTTGGACTCACCAATATGTCGATTGAAGTCTCAACCCTGAAAAAATTATGAACATATCAACTATTCAGCTGCCATCAGATATAACTTGATCGGTATCTTAGTCGGTGACTTGGTCGGTCTATACCGATCAAGTTATTTTTTCAACCTGTATTTCTGGTTCCTGCTATTAGGCTTGTCCGGAATTGTCATTTCTATAACGCCGTGACTAAGTGCAGGATTTAGATAGTTCTGTCTGAAAGTAGGTCTGTGAGATAATCCAAGACGCTTCATAATTTCAGTGGCAGAAAGTGTATCTTTTCCTATAGCCTCTCGCAGTGTATCAACCAAAGGATCTTTTTGCTCCTCCACTTCATCGTTTCCGACAACAGTAGTATTCTGCAAAGTGTCAAGGATGACCTGCAATAAAAATTCTACAAAAGCACTGCTGTCAGCATCTCTGTCTGATTTGCCAAGAGCTTTATAATATTCTTCCTGTCGTGATCTTATCAGCTCTTCAACAGGCAACCAATAGAATATTTCATTCCAACGCCCGAGCAGCAGGCTGTGCCACATTCTTCCCATGCGCCCGTTTCCATCAGCAAAAGGATGAATAAACTCAAACTCATAATGGAAGATTGCACTTCGTATAAGCGGATGAATTTCTGATGCCTTATACCAGCTAAATAAATCCTGAATCTGACCGGGAACCATATTTGCCGGAGGAGCCATGTGAACAAGTGCTTTTCCGTTAAAAACTCCGACTCCGCCACTTCTGAATCTGCCATTTTCAGAAATAAGCTCCTTCATCATGGTTTCATGTGCCTTTAACAGATCATCAACAGAATAAGGATCTAAAGTCAGCATCATCTCATACGAGGTGTATGCATTTTTAACTTCTTTGATTTCTACCGGATTGCCAAGAATTCTCTTGCCATCAATAATAGCTGTAACCTGCTCTAAAGAGAGAGAATTATGTTCGATGGCTAATGAGGAATGAATTGTTCTTATACGGTTCTCTTTTCTTAGATGAGGAGTGAGGTTTCCCTTAGACAAAACTTTGATCTGTCCTAACTGCTCACTGATAGCTGCTATTAAATTTGTAATTTTGTCCGTCATGTGAAACGGAGGCTGGTACTTACTCACTGTCTTATCCTTTTATTGGTGTCAAAGTGTTTTCGCCGTAAACGAATCTCCAATGTTCGCTTTTTGCTCCTCAATGTTCGCTTATTCCGGTTCTTAAAACGTTCCACTTATGTGCAATATCCGGTTATGAAGAGTATGTTTCTCGTTCAGCAGTAGATTCCTCAGAAAAAGTTCCAGGTACTCCGTTGTTTCACAGATGCCGTTTTTCAGATCATTATAGTTAGCCCGTACAAGGGCGTTTCTGAAGTACCATGCATTAATGGCAAAAACGTCGTTGGTCATATCAAATCCGAGTGTTCTCATGTACTTGATGAAGAACACTGCTGTTGTTCTGGTGTTGCCCTCTCCGAATACGTGAATCTGCCAAAGTCTCGAAACGAAAACCGCAAGGTGATGGATGATCTCATCCATCGAAAGATTCTTATAGGAAAACTTCTTTTCTAAAGAGAAGTCATAATCCAGCGTCGCACTTAGCTCTGAGGCACTGCCGTAAAGGACTGTTGCACCGTTCAGCACCCATTCCTTTTTTGTGATATTGTAATCCCGAATGCATCCTGCGTGAGAATAGATGCCTGTAAACAGCTTTCGGTGAATGGACAGATACTCGTTCGGAGTAAAACTGAAAGCTCTCTCTGACAAAAGAGAGGCAATTCTGGCTGCAACCTTGTCTGCTTCCTCGGTGCGATCTCCCGTGTCACGCACAGGATTTTCTTCGTAATAGTTCTGAAGAAGCTTATTAGCTTCCTCAAAGGAAATCTCGCCCTCGATATTGCGGACAGCAGTATGCATAAGGTAATCAGATGTCTTCAACCCATCAACAGCCTGCAAACCAATGGCTGTATGCCAGGCATAGCCCTTGTCTCTCTTGCTTGGCTCTGCTTCTCTGAAGTAGTCTTTGAAAGGATCTTTGTTCATCCTTAACACCCCGTCTCTATAATCTTGTTAGTCAGTTCATTGTAATTAGTCAGATTAACAATATTTTTTTAAGATTATAACAGCAAAGTGTCAAATTTGGATACATCTCAGGGAAACCATATCCGACTGTCGTTATCTTACACAACTCTTAAAATCTACCGATAATGAGTCCATGTCAATTTGGAACGCGCTGCGTTCCTAAATGGAAAAACAGTTATGACTATTTAAGTCGGAAATAAAAGGTATTTTTTCCGGCTCCTTCTCGCTTTAATTCACCGGATGCAACCATTTTTCTTAGGGCACTTTCAATTGAGCTTATACTTAATGAAGGACATTGTTCTCTGATATCCTGTTTTTTAAATCTGCCTATTTTATTCTGTGCTGCCATTCTCACCATGTCTAAAGCAGAACGTCTGTTTTCAACAATCGTATATCTGTCTGCAAAATCTCGATAAGACGAAAGAATCGTGCCAAGCAGGTATTTCACAAACGGAATAGGATCATTTTGTCCTTCATGCCAGCCGTCATGCGACGCAGCAAGAGCTTCATAATAAAGATCTCTATATTTGGCTATTTTGGCCTCTAAAGAAATATACTTGCCAACGTAAAATCCGCTCCTGTAAAGAAGAAGCGTTGTCAGAAGTCTGCTCATTCTGCCATTACCGTCATTGAAAGGATGAATACACAGGAAGTCATGAATAAAAATCGGTATAGCAATTAACGGCTCCAGTTCCATGTTTCCGATGACGCGATTATACTCTTCGCATATACGATCCAGAGCCTCCGGTGTCTCATAAGGTGCAAGAGGAGTAAAGAGTGTTTCAGTATGGCCGTCAGGATATGTTGCACTAACATAATTCTGTACCGTTTTTGTTCTTCCTGCTATAGGGTTGTTCATGTGGCTATACAGGATTTTGTGCAGTTGCAGAATGTAATTTCTGGTAATGGGGATTGCATCAAAACTCTCATGGATAATTCCCAAAACATCTCTGTATCCGGCTATTTCCTGTTCATCGCGATTTTTAGGAGTAGTTTTTTCTTCGACAAGCTGTCTGATGCGGGTACTGGTGGTTACTATTCCTTCTATGGCATTTGACGCTTCTGTACTTTGAATTTTCGCTATTTCTACAAGTTTTTCCAGCTCCTGAGGGCGTTGTTTCAGATACATTTCCTGCTTTCCGGCTTCATAATATACAGCCGCAATTAATCCAAGAAGCTCAGAATCCCACTTTTGGTCTTTGATCAATGAATAATTAAATTGTCGCATTCCCTTACTCCAATAACTTTCCCATAAATTATACCATAAAAAAAGGGAATACAGTGAGTTATAGTGGAATAAAACAAACATCTTTCAAAAGACTAATGGTTGACTTTCATTTGATAATACGTCTTAGCATCAAACAAAAGTCAACCGCTATGTTGCTATAAAAATTGCAGAGTAATCTTACGCAGCAACTTCAATTTCGATGCCCGACTTGAACTTCACCTTAAAGCGGTCATCATAAACAGTGATGGTCTCCACAAGGCGTCGAACCAGAGCATCATCGTACTCCTGAACTTCGGTTCCCTGCTTTAGAGAAATGATTCCAGTTCCTCCAGTTTTAATCGTGATCCTTCCCTGTTCGCATCCTCGAGCTGAAGCCGGTACTTTTCATCACGGAGCTTAATAATCTCATCACCGAGAGTATTGCAGTTCTGATGCTCCTTGGTCAGCCTGATGATCTCCTTCTGTTTCTCATTGATTTTCTCATCAATTTCAGCAACAGCCTTCAAATTACTGATGCCCAGAACTTTTGCAATGTTCGCTTTTAGCTGTGGCAGGAAATCATCCTGTTTGGCGTAAACCTCATTGATTGCCTTCAGGATTATCGCATGAAGGTCACGTTCATTTACCGTTCTCGCAGGACAATTGATTTTAGACCGTTTCTTTTGAAGACGTGAAAGACATCGCCAAACATCCCTCCTATTTCCACGTATGTTTCACTGGGTTCTCTGATAAACCTCACCGCAATGAGCACAGAAGACAATGTTTGTAAGAGCGTACTTTCCACTGTACTGTCTGCGTCTCAACACATTGGTTTCAAGACTGGCACGTCTGGCCATCTCCACCTGAACCCGCAGAAACAGATCCCTTGGAATGATGGGATCATGATCGTTCTCTATATAATACTGCGGAACAAGTCCCTTATTCTCTACTCGTTTTTTGGTAAGAAAGTCAGTGGTTACCGTCTTCTGCAGGAGAGCATCGCCAATGTACTTTTCGTTTCTGAGAATCTTACGCAGAGTTGTTGCAAGCCATTTGGTTTTACCTGCCGCCGTCTTGATACCATCAGCCTCCAGTCCCTTGCTGATACTGTTATAGCTGTAACCTTCCAGGTATTCCCGAAAGATGCGTTTTACCACTTCAGCTTCTTCCTTGTTGATGATGAGCTTGCCGTTCTCATCCTTGTCATATCCAAGAAAACGTGTGGTGCAGACCTGCACCTTTCCCTGCTGGTAACGGTACTGAAGTCCGAGTTTAACGTTCTGCGAAAGACTCTCGCTTTCCTGCTGAGCCAGGGAGGCCATTATGGTAAGCATTATCTCGCCTTTGGCATCAAGCGTGTTGATATTCTCCTTTTCAAAGTAAACCGCTATGTTTTTTTCCTTAAGCTGTCTTATGTATTTGAGGCAGTCCAGGGTATTACGGGCAAAACGGCTGAGTGACTTGGTAAGGATCACATCAATCATCCCCGACTCGCAGTCCTGCATCATCTGCATCAGCATCGGACGCAGATCCTTCCTTCTGCCCGTTATGCCCTCATCGTAATAAAGTCCGGCATACTCCCATTCAGGATTTGAGGATATGTACTCCTCGTAATGGGACTTCTGAGCCTCTAGGCTTACAAGCTGATCATCCGTTCCCGTTGACACACGACAGTAAGCAGCCACCCGCTTACGCATCAGTATTTTTCCAACTGCTGACGGCTCTATTTTGATTATCTTTTTCATTGTCTCCTCTGTTCTCGGTAACATATTTGCTCTGTGTGCCTGCTATAGCAACTCAATAATCAGAATAATGGAGCAAGATATGTCGGAAACGAGAGCCTGTTCTCCGCCATGATAAGAAGGTATTCATCACGGCAGATCACTCCCACGTCCAGCATATTTCTTGTTATCATTTCCGCCCATAAGAACATAAATTCAGTCTTAAGCTGCTCCGGTGTCAGAGGCTTAACCTCTGATTTAAACGGCAGAAAATAACCACTCTGTTCGAAATCAATTATCTTTTTCATATAATTACCCCCGTGGCTATACCATTACTCTGTATGCCGTTTATAGCAACTCAACAATCGAGTATTGCGGAGAGAAAGGTCGGAAACGTGGTTTTGTTTTCTGCCATAATGAGACGGTACTCATCCTGCGTAATGAGTCCTCTGCTGAGCATCATTCCGGTGATCTGCTTGGCCCTTAAATAGTTGAACTCGTTCTTAAGTTCCTCAGCCGTGTATTTTCTGATGGCCTTACTGTCAGTCTTTGATTCGTTTATCTGCATTTCATATCTCCTTTGTGCCAAACATCTGTTTCTACTTTCTATGTTCAGCAGAAGCCGTTTCTGACAAAAATAATTTCAGAAACTTCTTTTCGCTTTTCTGCTCCCAGAAAATGCTCGGTTTTACATAAGGATTTATTTCTAAGGGGGTAGAATTCCCAAAGCAGGCTATTCTGGTCGCCAAACTTCCCGAATAAAAACATTTGCTCTGACCAACTAATGCCCAAAAGCATATGTTTTTTACAAAAAAATTTATTCTTCTTCTGTGCCGAGAAACAAAGGAGTTTTACAGAGAAATTGAAAGGTTGAGATGACTGGAAGATCTATGATGACAGAAAGGAATTTAGAGAATTTTTCTAAGTGCTTGATTGATTTACGATCAAAAAGGCTTTTTTTAACTGTCGATTGCTGATTTCCTGTACTATTTCAGAAGGTATGGATATCATTGCTTTAATGGATACAATACGGGATTTAAAAATGGGATTAGTTGTACTAATTATTGAATTAATTGCTTCCCTAGTTTTTTTTATATTGCTGTCAGTCTTTGTCGGACCTCAGGCTATTTATTTTTCTTCCATGGGATCTAGAAACGGATCTGAAAGGAAACCTTTTTTTAACTGTCGATTGCTGATTTCCTGTATTATTTCAGCAGGTGTGGATTTCATTGCTTTACTGTTATCTGACTTTATTTCCTATAAGTATATACCGCTGAAACTTTTAGCCGAAAACAGAATCAAAGGATTACTCAGTCTAGATATGCTGTTTTTTGAGATTGTTTCTGTAATGGTGGCAATCAGCCTGTTTTTTTATGCAGTATCGTACCTGATAAGCTATATTTCTGAGAAAAGTGAAGGAAACAACGAAATAGACAGAATTGAGCATGAACAGCATCGGCCTGAAGGAAAATGAAAAACGACTGAGTAAACTGATCCCGTTTTTTGGGTAGTTCACACGCTATATTTACTGCTAAAATATTAATAATTAAATTCAATAATTTTTTTTGAAGAGAATTCATATGATGTCGCATAGTTTTCAAAAGGAATCAGATGAATTATCTGTTTCTTGTGACAAATTATATTCAAAACTTACATTAATGGCATTTTTTCAATCCGTAACGTTAATAATTCTGACTATTGGGTTGACAGGCATGTATGTAAAATTCAGTCATTCGAATTATTTTATGGCTGCTTTTTTTATTATGTTGTTTATTATCCAATGTATTTCAGACCCATTGACAAAATCTGCTACAGATGTTTTTTCAGCTCTGGGAACGACATACCATAACCTTGCATCAAAAGCAGAATACTGTAATAAATTGGTAAGCAGAGTACGCTCTTTCATTTTTTTATTTGTATCTGCTGAGGTGTTTGTTTTTGTGCTGTTTCTGCTATTTTCGCACTTCAAGATTGCACTTATATGCTTATTAATTTTATCTGCTTTTGCGGTGGACGGTAAAACTGGTGAGATGTTGATTGAATCAGGCTCAGTTGACTTCTTATCAATATTGTTTATTCTTTTTCTGACCGTGATTGTAGTTTTTCATTTCATGTGTTTTGCTTATCTTTTTATTGTCAGAGCAAAACTTAATGAATTTAAAAAACTGTTCGCCGGTATATAAAAATGAGGCTGATAGTTGGAAAAAATCCATACGCTGGATCATATACCTCTGGTTTCATGGTGTGCTCAGTCATATCTATGGCAGTAAATGCATTCTGCCGTTCTTACGTAGCTACTTATTATCAATCTGTCTAATTAATTCCTTAAGTTCCTTTTTTTACAATAAAACAGAGTCATAACTGTCAGTTTAAAAAAGTATTTTTACATAATACCAACAGTTCTTCTAGGTTAGAATCTTTCGATGAAACTTGTTTATCAGGACACAGTGATGAATCAGTAGTCTTTGTTTTTAGGGCAGATATATCTGTTGATGTCGTTTTCATTTTATGCTTACCTTTACGCGGGGTTGTACATCATTTATCACTATTACCCACCGGTTCTTCTTCAGATTCCTTGTCCTTAAAAAGGGCATCATTACTGCTCATAATTTTCAAACTGCTGTTTTGACTGTCTAGGCTCTCAAGCCACATACGGCACTCTTCCGTATCCTTTACAGCGGGATAATACTGCATGAAATTTGGATAATTGTAATGCCAAAGCCCCATGGTTGTTGTATCTGACGGTGACAACAACACTTTTGGAATAATCATAGTTGAATTGGTTGTTGACACCGTTGTACCAAGTTCCATTATAGCGCAGAAGCCATTACATTTTTGAATAAACCCTGAGGTAACTGGATCAGGTTCGTAATCATCAGTATGGTAAATATTATCTGTTACTGCATCCTTTTTCGTATAAATACACTGTTTAGCCTCTTCATCGATACCTTCAAGCTCAAAGTATAGAGTGGAGGTTTTATTCACAAACAATCTTATGTTTTTCTCCCCGGTAAACGAGTCCACTAGATTGCCGTTCTCGTACACATTGACTTTGATACGTTCCGAAATCCCCTTCGGATAAGTTCCACCATTTTGTACACGGATATTATTGGTACTTGAGGAGACAGAACAAGCTGAACATAAACACGCAAAAACAACAGTCAAGAATAATAATTTTTCAGAATGCTTTGTTAATACAAAAGCAGCTGTCAGGGGTTCTTTGAAATAACCGACAGAAGTATTTGGTGATTGCTTCATTTTTTCTTCTCGTATTTGCTACAAGTCTATAACCTTATAAATTGCAGAGATATCTTTAGCCTTTATTAAGCATCAGAAGAAACTATTAGTGATTTGCAGCAATAGAAAAAATCATTAACGCTATCATCAGAATGGCACCAAGTGTCATGGCCAGAATAAATATGGCTATGCCACCGAACCGTGATTCTCTGTTTTCTTTTCTTAGTTCCTCGCCAATCTCATCATAGTCAGCATTAAGCCGTTTCATTCCGGATGCAACACGCTTCAGATGTCTAGGTGCCCCCCATTCCTCAATATAGCCGCATGAGTTGCAAACATATCTATAGCTTTTAATTTCATACGTAGCAGTGAATTTAACTCCTGCAAGAGCAAATATTATCACAATAGCACTGATTATCGCAAAGTTGTGCAAAAGTAAGAATGCCAGTGCAAAGACTGCAAATGAGTGAAATGTTCTATGAAGCAAAATCCTTCAATCAGCCAATCAGCAATTGGAACACTTCCAATGTTATTGGTATGCTTGATATGTTTAAAGGTGCAGCATCTTATTCTTACCCTAAACCAAAAGGAGCAGAATAAACATCAAATGGCAGATAACTTTGAGACAAATTTTATATTGATCACATTTTTTAAACATAAACATCACTTTTTGTTTACAATGTTTTACGTGTAGATATAATCAAAGTAGTATATGTAGGTATCTTAAGAAGATGGTTGCAAAATGTTTGATTTTATTTGTGAAACTATTGTTGATATATGTACGTCATTTCAGTTTTCGTTAAAAACTGTGGTTATTTTGCTAATTATTGTGGCTGGGGTATATATGCTACATAGCTATTTATCATCAATGTAAAATGTGATATGTTGATCTATAATTTTACTCACATCATAATTGTTTAAAACCTGAAAGTTATGGTATGTGCGCAATGTTTTCTGAAAAAGAGCACAAAGTAAAGTTAGAAGAGTTGACATCCATTCCAATATATATTATCTTATTCATAACGACCTTCATTCAATGTTTGCGGTAAATCCGTATCTGTTTATAGACATCTACAGTTTACACGGTAAATCCACGTTTTTACATTCATTCGTGGAGGTCGTTTCATATTGTCTTACTAGGCATATGCCGTCTCTTGATTGATCTTCCAATAAATCTGTGATAATCATCTTTTTTATTAAGTACCAATGCTATAAAATGGTTAATAATTGTACTGATTTAGATGTGCAGTTATCTTTATTTTGCAACTTCGCTGAGGGATTGTAGTATGTCAAATAGAACTCTTTTAAATTTAAAATTTGTTTTATGCATAGCCCCACTGATGAGTTCATTAGCTTTTGCAGCCAATGCCGCCAATGATAATGTGTTAAATGTATATAATTGGGATGATTATGAAGCTCCTGATACAGTGTCTAATTTTGAAAAACAAACCAATATACGTGTAGTAACTGATCATTTTTATACCAATGAAGCTTTAGAGACCAAATTATTGGCTGGAAAGTCTGGCTATGATCTTGTTTTCCCCAGTTCAGATTTTGTATCCCACCAAATAAATACTGGAATTTTTTTGAAACTCGATAAAAGTAAGATCCCAAATTATAAGAATCTCGATCCTGTAAAAATGAAATTTTTATCCAAACTAGATCCTGATAACCAGTACGCAATTCCATATCAGCAGGGTACAACAGGTATCGGATATAATGTGAAGAAAATTAAAGAAATTTTTGGAAATGATTATGTTGTTGACTCTTGGGACTTTATTTTCAAAGAGGAGAATATATCTCGATTAGAACAGTGTGGTGTTGCTGTTTTGGATTCTCCGGTTGAAGTTTTTGCCACTACTCTTAATTAAAAGTTTCACAATTCTACGGACTATACCTCTAATTTTCAGTGTTTTGTGAAACTATAACCTTTCTTGGTCTCCCCCTCGGTCTACGAGGTGTTGTTTCGGACTGTTCTTTTACCTTGGGCTTTCTTCCTCTTTTCTTTGGTTCAGGTTTTGCTGCAGGAACTGAAAGTCCCAATTTTTCTAATGTTTCCATCACTGTATTGAGGGTGTGAACCCAGTATCCGTCATCTGATGATGCCGGTACATTTAAAGGCGCATCAGTCATTCTCCATGCGGATGACAGATCATCCATCATTTCGCCGTATGACATTTCTTTCAGAACTTCGGACTTCTGAGCCTTATTGATAATC
>NZ_FOXF01000072.1 GCF_900115655.1 Ruminobacter amylophilus
CTTGTACTTTGGGGTTCCGTTCATGTATTTGCGAACAGATTGCCTTGAAATTCCTAATTTTCTGGCTATTCCCCTGATTGACTGTCCTTGTTTAGAAAGTTCATTGATCTGATTTTGAAAGATTGAATCAAACATCTTGTAATACCGTTTTTTCCTTACGAGATATTCCGGCATTTTACGATTTTTGGCTTTTTTCATGACCACTCCGTTGTCTGTTTTTTCTTGTTTGAAGGTGGTCAACTTTAATTCGTTTAGGTGGTCAACTTTAATTCGTTTAGGTGGTCAACTTTTGCGATCGTTTAACACTTTTGCGGGAATAGGTTCCATAAAATGATGTCCGCATTCTCTGCATTTATAACCATGGTAGTAAAAAACAAGACTTTGCCTGTGTTTTGGAAGAAACGGAAAATCCTTAATTTCCGTGGAATGTCTGGCATGAACATACACGTTCATTTTCCCGCAAAAAGGACATCTCATGTCCGACGTTTGGCGGTTACTTTCGAAAGAATAAACGGATTTTAAGGTTTTGGGATCGAAGCTGTGTGAAACAGCAGTAAATGGTTGGCAAACTGAGTTTATCTGTGTATCATACGTCTGAAGGGGCATAAAGTATCTCTGTTGTATTTTTGTGTGGGAACTTAAATACTAGAATACTTTTGTCCCTTCTTCAATATCTACATTCCCAACAATTCCGTGATGAACCCCTTTTTTATGCATTTATCGCAATTTATCGCAGAATAGGATTTACGACAGGTATGAATCCGGGTGTCATTCACGTGAGTGCATATACATGTCCTGAATCTGTTTTCAGATAATTTTCAGTATTTCGCAGTTGGCTACTTTCTTGCCGCGGTCATGTTCATTGAATATTCTCATCAGCTGCGCATAATCGGCATCAGGATATTCAAGAAGGATTTTTATGGCCGCCATAAACTGTCCGTGGGTGAAGATGAAGATACTGTTCTCGGATCTTTCCCTGACATGACTAAGCAGCTTGCGCGCACGGTCAATCATGTCCGCAAATGATTCCGCACCATTACCGTCGTTGTAGCGGGGGTTAAGCTCATTCCAGTAGGAATCAACCCATGGTTTTCTTTCTTCCGGAGTCGTGTTGAAACACCTTACCGGGTCAAGATAGGTGAATTCCTGTATATCCTGCCATTCTTCCGTTCTGGCCTGAGGAAATCTGCGAGCAAGCGGGGCAGCGGTTTCCATTGTTCGTGTATATGAGCTCCATGAAATCAGATCAGGGGCTTCCTTAATGGTTGCGGCAAATTCCTCTGCCTGCTGTCTGCCGTATTCTGTAAGAATGTTAGCGGTAGGATTGGTGGTTCGCAGCCCGGCATTTCCGAGGCTCTGAGCATGACGAACCAGAATAACTTGTTTTGGCATAATTATTATTGTTCCGTTTAATGGAAGTCAGATACGTAATCAGTTTCAGTTATGTTTAATTATACTGTTTTTTGTGTGGCCCTGTGGTGAACTGAGCTCAATATAAGAAACTATACAGCGGTTTTTGGTCGCAGAGTGGGGGAATTCGTCGTTCCTGATGCCGTTTCATGTCAGTATCAGTAAATCCGGGGCTGAAACAGCCGTATTATCGCAATCAGAAACTCCACGGTACAGGAAAACTCACTTTTCACACGGGGTGCCAGTTGTCATGACATCCTGTGGATAACTGATTTCCCTGAAGGTATCCGTTTCGGTTCATAAACAATCCCTGGTTCACGACACACAGAGCGTGTCCGAAACGGCGACATTCTGGTAAAAGGTCAGATTACGGGAGCCGAAGCGTATCCTTTTATGCTGGAAACTCTGTGTCCGTACGCTTTTGTGACCTTATATGACGGATTCTCGTCGCTTGATATCTGCGGGAAATAACGGTCCATGATCGCCTTTATCTGAAACTGATCCAGAGTGATTTTAAAGCTGCTGCCGATGTCGGAATCCTTACACTGAAACTTTATGCTGAATCTGTATTCGTCCCCCACGTATCTTTCACCGTATTTTCCGGTTGCATAGATAACCAGCCTTTCAATATCCCATGTACAGGCCGTAACGTTTTCCCTTAACACGGTATGGAATTTTTCTCCGTCAAACCCGTGAATGTATTTAGGGCCTATTACCACACAGAAGTATGCACATTCATAGGCATCTCCGGTGATGTATGAACGGTTTATCTCCTTCATGCTGTTCTTATACCGGGGATGATCATTAATCCATGTTTTCAGAAACCTTAACGATGACAGATAAAGAATGGCAAAATAAGGAATTTCAAATGCGGCCGTGAGGCAGGTCATTAACATGAAGAAGGATGCGTCCGGAAACATGTACTCCTGTATCATCTGGGCGAATGTTCCTCCTACCAGAGGAAAAATCAGCAGGGGAATATAGAAATCGCGTCTCAGAACCTTTTTAATGTAACGAAAACAGATGTCTTCACGCGTACCAAGTGAAGCCAGATGATGTGGTTTGTTTTCCTCATCGTACTTCCGGTACAGGAACTGCCACTCCATGGAACTGAAATATTCACCGGATTCCAGCAGTGAGCCGAAATATTCCGAATCGTTGTCATTGTTATTCAGCGAAGTCCTTTCATGACGGATTACAAAGAAAAACAACGCAATCATGACTGCCAGACTGATAATCATTATCGGTATGTAATTCTTTTCTCCTCCAGAATTTAAGCATAACCCCAGCAGCAGGATAATCATGAAAATGATTATCAAAATTCTGTACAGTTTGTTGTAAAATCCGCCTGAATCATCATTTAAACGGTATTTGCTCATAATAATTTCCTTATAGAACAGGCTCATTATTTGGAGATTGCTTCAGTAAAATATGTTCCTTATCCTGTCCATATTCAAATTCACGGGGACTGACTTCAGACTGAAGTGCCGTCGCATTCACATTCAGAACAGTAAGACTATAATTTCAATTTAACAGAACCGCCGCATAATTCAATGAATAGCCGATATCGGCGACAAAATATTCAAGCATTTTCACGTTTAGCCTGTGGACGAGGGAGAAGTTTTTATCTTCTTTTGCCTAAGCTTCAAAAACAAAATGGAGTTCAGGGAATAATCTTCTGTTTTTGATAATCACCTATATCACAAAACCGATTTCTCAACGGTATGACAGTCTTGTGAATAAAAAGGATGTAGCGTACGCATTGGATTTTGACAATCACAATCCGGAAAAGGCCAGCATTTACGTTTTCAGAAGCAAACACGATCCTACCCACGTATACCGTGATTTATACCTTGACGGCAAATTTGTAACCAAAATCGGTGGGTGTGGTTATTTCTTCAGAGAAGTAGAACCGGGTGAACATACCATTACCGCTTACAGCCGTTTTGGAACGTATGTAAGAACAACAATCGATGCCTGAGCAGGTCAGGATTACTATATCGACCAGGGATATGATTCAACCAAATTTACTCTTAGCTTTAATCCTCCCCCTATGACTCTGGACGCAGCAAGCATTCCAGGAGGAAGAAGATCCATAAAAGAATGTCCTAACGACCTCCTTCCTGATCTCGACGGCACTCAGCCTGACTTAGCTGCCAGCGCTACAATCGTTGATAAGCATATCAGCGAAGAAGTATTATCCAGAAAGTAACTTTGAGTTATATCTAAAACAGTAAAGCCCAATCATGAGTTCCATGATTGGGCTTCCTGTTAATTTTGTATTTTTTCCATCCATTTATGTCACAAAACCTGTTCCACAACGGTATGACAATATGCTGAATAAACGAGTATCATGAACAGTACTCCGAGCAGTACGAACAAACCGAGAACAGACAGTATCACGTAGCCTTCAAAACCTATTTTATCGCCGACATACAGGCATAGCGGGAGGCTTATGAGCGCAAGAGCCTGGAGTGTAAGCCTCTCAGCAATGCCTGTAAAAAGCCCTGAAAAATCGTGGTTCAGAGAATATCAAGGGCATGAAGAACCGCAAACAGGTACGGGTACGATAAAAGGGTAGAACCATTGAAATCATAAATCCGTTTTCCCGTACGATGATCCTTTACGGAAGTTCCGTCAATATCGAATAACTTATTGCCGGTACGATGGTCTTTGATGCAGTTACCAGCAATGTCTAATAACTTATTGCCTGTACGATGATCTTTGATAAAGTTACCGTCAATATCTAATAACTTATTACCGGTACGATGATCTTTTATGAATTTATTATCAAGGTCAAATAACTTATTACCGGTACGGTGTTCTTTTATGCAATTGACATCAACATCAAAAATTTTTTGGCCATTAGAATGATCAATTATATACATCATGATAAATCTCCAATTTAGTTAAAATTTTCACGTGCGGGTATTCTATTTACATTAAGTCTATTATTATTTTTCCTGACGTGACCAGTTTATTGTCTTCTAAAAGTTTGTAATTGAGATCTGTATATAAAATATTTATGTTATTTTGAATGATTTGACAGTCGTATGCTCAATTTTGAGCTGTACCTGGTAAATCAGAAGCACGTCCGTTCACGCATGGTTTCCGTGGTCAAAATAATCAGGAGTTTTTGAATACTTTCAAAACAGTATCCGGTATGTTGAGAAATGCAGGTACGAAGCACTATTAACGATTCAAAAATGACTGACAAATACATCAGTTTATTATTTAACTATCCCCTCAGGCACGGTAAAACCTTTAAATTTCATTTTTTCCGGGAACTGTTCAATATATTCAAAAAACAGGTATGTATTTATGTGATATGTATAAAATTTCATTGATGTTTTTTTATTATCACGGTTCTCATGAAATAATATTAATAAAGACTCGGCAATATGCCGTATTTATAAATTTTCAATACAGTAAGACGATATGTTTTTAATTGCCGATGGACGCAGGTGTATGTTGCAGGTTACGGGGCGTCTGTTACTGTGTAAAAAAGGTGGATATGTTTGCCGGTCTGGACAAAAGAGTTAAAAGTTTTCTGATTTTACAGTTAATGTCATTCAGTACAAAAAGGATGAAATCAATTTGGCCATAAGCTTTTTCTGATTATGAAAATTTTAATTTGAATTAGATAAACTATTTTTCATCGGATTACCGTTTGTTTATTTCATCATATTTACATACTGATGTCTTGAATGACCTGATTATATCAGTTTAATTTTTAATGTTTATCGTTTACCAGAACTACTATAAGCGGGGTACGGAATGTCAATAAGCACAAATATTATCGATACACCTCTCATGAAAAGTGATGAGGATAAATTAGGTTTAACCAAATATATTAAAGCATTAAGTGCTTATTTGGAACGTGCAACCATGCCGACAACCATTGCGATACAGGGACAGTGGGGATCCGGTAAAACTTCTCTGATGAATCAGCTGAAGAATTCTCTGTGTGAGTTTGAAGGCCATAAGAATCCAAATGCTCCATATTTTGGAATATGGATAAATATGTGGGAGTATTCAATTATGAGAACTCCTGAAGAAACTCTTATGGGTGTAATTAAGGGGATGGTTGACGAGTGTACCAGTCTGGTGGAAGGGCAGAATAATTCGGCTAGTTCTACTAATCAATTGATATCAAAAACAATGTCATTCCTAAAAAAAACAGGATACATTGCAGCAAAAACAGCAGCCAAAACGCTTACTAACGTATCCGGAGGGCTTGTTGACGGCAATGAATTTTATGCGGCCGTTGAAGACACTTTATCACCATCAGATAATGTAAAGGAAACCAGACCTAATGACCTAAAAAATGCTTTTGCTAAAGTAATTGATGAAAGTATTTCCCTAGAAAAATCAAAAGGATCAAACCGTAGGGGGTTCATTTTTTTCGTCGATGATCTTGACCGTATAAATCCGGAAGAAGCTGTCAAAATTCTGGAATTGCTTAAAAATATATTTGAGGTCAACAGCTGTATTTTTGTTCTTGCCATAGATTATGACGTGGTTGTAAAGGGATTAAAGGTAAAGTTTGGAAATGCGCCGGGACAGGGAATAGATGACAGAGCATATCGTTCTTTTTTCGATAAGATTATCCAAATGCCTTTTTCCATGCCTGTTTCTGCATATGACATAACCACATTCCTGACAGATTCAATTTTAAGCATAGGATTTATGAAAGAAGAGGATCTGAATACGAATCTAAAAAAATATATCTATACTCCTGATGATGAAGAAAATCAAAATATAGTGACCATTGATGCGCTTTCAGAAATGACTGATTATTCTACAGGTGCCAATCCCCGTTCAATAAAAAGATTAATGAATACACTTTCTCTAATCAGCATAATGAGAAACATTGAACTTGAGGACGAGGAGGATTCTCTGACTCTCAGTGATTACACGGCAAGCTACGGTCTTATCTGTCTGCAGATATCATATCCTGATATTTACGAATATCTTGTACAGGAACCCGGTTTTACAAGTTGGGATGAGATGACTGCAAGACAATTTCATTTAAATGAAATAAGTGAGGAAAAAAAGGAGCTTCTTGTTAACCTTGGAGAATTTGACGAGGAATGGGAGCAGGTTCTTTACAGGATGTGTCAGAAGAATACATACCTTGCAAACAACGCTTTAAAGATTTCAAGACTTTTGAATCTTATACGTAGTCTGATTGAGCCTCAGTCATTGGAAAACAGAATTGAGTATCTTTTGGGAATGTCGTCAATTACATCGGTTGCTTCATCAGATGAAAGCAATGCCACAGTTCAGAATAATATCAAAAAATGGAACCATACGAGGACGAATGATATTGATGACTATTTAAATCTGATTTCAAAAGAAGTTCCTGCAGACGTACTGGCTAACGTTAAGAAATTCGCTGAATATATTATTTCCAAGTTTAGTGGTATTTCCAGGGTCATGGTGTCAAAGTCGGAAATTGCATTTTGGGTCACTAACAGAAGAGCCAAACGAATCAGAAAATTCTGTTCCGTAAGAGCAAATTTATGGAAAAAGGATGATAAAGGCAGAAGACAGTGGAGATGTAATATCTACTTTATGTCGACATCCGGTTGGACGGGAGATCTGTCACTATATTCCGGGGATGACAGGCCAAGAGTATACGTCAATGATGACGATTTTGTTGAGGAGCTTGGTTATACAGGTCCTACAGGTCCGGATGCCACCGTTGATGATTTGGATAAATTATTTAGAATCTCATTCGAGGATGTGTCTTTGGATAGTTGGCCAGAGGATGTTAAACTGAGCGAAATGCTTATATAGGCACAGTAATCTCGGCTCTAATAAAGGAAAGTGTATATGCACTTTCCTTATCGGTTACGGGAATTTGTCTACAACCGGTATGTGACAGCCAGTACTTGCCATTTTAATGGTAATAATTCAGTAATCCTCGTACCGCGAAAATGTTACTATTCCGGCCAAAAAGAGGTCTATCCGTTTTTTTAATCCCAACAATGCGGGGACTGAATGCATGAGCCCTTATTTCGTAAAATCCCTCGTAATTCAATTAATAGCCGGCAATCTAATGCAAATATTCAAACATTATCACGTATAGCGTAAGTCCGCATGAGAATTTCTCAGAAAAGATAAGTTACAATCATGAGGGGGAATGGTGTTAATTTTTATGTGGTTTCTTGATAAACGATATTTATCATGACGATTCAGAGAACGGCTGGAACGAATACAGTAAGCTGGTGCAAAACTTCAAGCGGCGGATTTACCTGATGCCGGACAATCTTCCGTATGAACTGGGAATTCAGGTCACGCCGACCGTAATTTCTGCAGATAATGAAAGACACATTCTTATCCTGGATGAACTGGGCAGAATCAATCAGAAAACCACAGACAGAATATTCATAGAGCAGAGATATGGAAATGAATAAATTATCAGTTACTACAGCTCTTTCTTTATCTTTTTTGGCTGCGTCAGTTTCATTTGCCGGGGATCCGAGATGTCCTTCTCATGAACCTTTTTCGCAGGTAATTAATAATCTGTGCTGGAATTGCATCTTTCCGATTTATGTCTCAGGCATAAAAATCAATGCCTCATCTTCAAGTAATGACGGAGCTTCTACAGGAAAAACAAAGAAGTTTCATAATCCCGGTGTTCCCGATGATGCTTATACCAAACCTTTCTGTTCATGTCGTGAAGGAAAAATAGATAAACCGGGAATAAGCGAAAGCATGTGGGAACCGGCGAGACTTGTAGAAACTACCTTTATGGCCGGATGCATGCCTGCTCTTGGCGGAGCCGTCACCGGACTGGGTCCAGGAGGAAACGGCGTATCCAGTCATTCAGGAGATGTTCCCTTCGGTAATGAACATGATTACCGGAACGTACATATGTATGCATTCCCGTTACTGCGAATCCTGAATATGTCCACGTCTGCAGTATGCGTTAAAGACGGTTATCAGGATATCAGTATTATGGAGCTTTCCGAGTTGAATCCGTTTTACAAGTGTTAAACGAGTAAATTTGTTGGTTCTTCTCGGAATTGTTGGGAATGTAGATATTGAAGAAGGGGCAAAAGTATTCTAGTATTAAGTGACCAAACTAAAACAAATAGAGATACTTTATGCCCCTTCAGACGTATGATACACAGATAAACTCAGTTTGCCA
>NZ_FOXF01000042.1 GCF_900115655.1 Ruminobacter amylophilus
CTGCAGTTGTTTACCAGACTTCTGTAATGCTCAATTTCATTCGTCAGATTGCGCACGTGGCGCTCCAGGTTAAATCCTCTCATCAAAAATTCTTTAGCGTTCATTTGTTTTCTCCTAAATCTGCTTTAACCGCATCAATCAGTGCGTTCTGAGTTAATTCCTTTTTCGACAATGCCTTAAGCACTCGCTCGTCGATGGTTCCTTTGGCAATGATGTGTTGGATCACCACAGTGCCGGAGGTCTGTCCCTGTCTCCAGAGTCTGGCATTGGTCTGCTGATAGAGCTCCAAGGACCAGGTAAGACCGAACCATACCAGTGTCGAACCACCGGATTGCAGGTTAAGTCCGTGACCGGCAGAAGCAGGGTGGATCATGGCAACAGGGATCTTTCCGGCATTCCAGTCGGTGATGTCTTTCGAGGTTTTAATCTGCCGGACATCAAACCTTTTTCTGATCCTTTCTAGGTCGTGCTTAAACCAGTAGGCCACCAGAAGGGGATTGCCGTTGGCTGACTCGATGATGTCTTCCAGGGCATCAAGCTTGCGGTCATGGAATTCCACGATGTTTTTGGTATCGTCGTAAATTGCACCGTTGGCAAGCTGACTGAGTTTATTGGTGAGGGCTGCGGCGTTGGGAACGGTGATTTCCTCATCGGAAAGAGTCATCACCAGCTCAGACTTAAGCCTCTCGTACTGCTTTCGTTCATCATCTGACAGCACCACCTCGTACTGGGTTGAAATCAGTTCAGGCATTGTGAGGTGGTCGGTGCACTTCATGGAGATGGTGATATCCGAGATGCGGCGGTAAATTTCCTCTTCAGCTCCTTCCCTCGGCTTGTAGGAAAACACCTGCTGGGCGTTCCTCTTGTCGGGCATGAAGTAGCATTCTCTGTATCTCGTGATGAACTTTCCCAGGCGTTCGCCCATATCAAGCAGTCTGAACTCTGACCATAGGTCCATCAGACCGTTTGATGAAGGAGTACCGGTAAGACCTACGATGCGCTTAACCTTTGGACGTACCTTCATCAGAGCTTTGAATCGTTTGGCGGTGTGGTTTTTGAAGGAAGACAGCTCATCGATAACAACCATGTCAAAATCAAAGTTTCCACTTTCCACCAGCCAGTCCACGTTCTCACGGTTGATAATGGTGATATCGGCATTCTTTGCAAGTGCCGCTTTGCGTTCTGCCAGAGTACCGACAGCCACGGCATAGGTGAGGTGCCTGAGATGTTCCCATTTGCTGATTTCCATAGGCCATGAGTCTCTGGCTACTCGTAAGGGACCGATGATCAGTGCTTTGCTGATCTCGAAGGAATCGAACATAAGTTCAGAGATTGCCGTCAGAGAAATTATCGTCTTACCCATGCCAAGCCCAAGAAGAACCGCTGCCACATGGTGTTCTTCGATGTAGTTAATGGCATAAGCCTGATAATCATGGGGTTTGAAGTTCATTCAGCATTCCTCCTATCTGTTCAATTCCGTCAATCACGTACACTCTGAAACCCAACCGCCTTAACATCTCATGCCTTGCCACCTGCAATGCTCTCGGATGCATCCCGGGGGCTTTGAGTTCAGCGAAGGCAAACACACCATTGGGAAGCAGCACCAGGCGATCAGGCATTCCGGCATAACCGGGAGACACGAACTTCGGTGCGATGCCTCCTCTGGCCTTCACGGCAGTTACCAGTTTCCTCTCGATAAATTTCTCGTTCACAGTAATTCCTCCACCGGATCTGCCAAATCGAAAGCCACATAAACTGCAGAATAGAAATCACGAATGGGGCGACCTTTGTACCGGGAGATTGATTTCTCATTGCACCTTACGTAGTGCCTGTTTCCGGGATAAACCGAGATCCATATTCTTTGGCCCCTGTGCATTCTGGTGTAAGTGCGGAGAGCACCCATTGGAGCTGTCTCCTTCCATTCCCCGGCAACGAAATTCTTTCTGCGTTTGGCTCGATTCTTCATCTGACGCTCACGCTCCTTCGCAGCCAGAATATCGCCCTGCATAACGCCGGCACAGATACATCCGACACAAACCTCTTCGAAATAAAGGTCGTGATCCATCACATGGATAAATCGAACCTTATTGCAATCGCACAGCTCACATGTTGCCAGTGGAGCATCCTCGTTATCCTCGCGTACATCGATGATTTTCTTGCAGAACCATCCGTCTAATGGTGCTCGCCATTCTTTCAGTCTTTTCTGGCATTTTGCGAGATAAAACTCGCTGTAATTTTCTTCCAATTTTTTCTCCGTCAAGAGGGGCGCGGATTGCTGTTCCGCACCCCGGTTTTATGGCTCTGTGCAAGGTGTCGCAATGTGTTCTATAAAACTCCTCTATATATAAATTTTTCTCTTTAATTTTCCCCTAAGGGACTTTCTATATAACAGATTGCTACACCTTGCAAAGCCTTGATTTATAAGGGTTTTAACTTTTTGGGTACAAAGTGTCGCAAGGTATAGCAATGTGTATCACTTGATGACTTTTTAACCAAAAGTCACTTTGCGAACACACCTTGCTACACTTTGCTACAGGTGGTCGTTAATTCAGGAAATCTCCGCTCAGACGCAGCCCTTTGATGAACCTTTTTCGCTCAAACATGATGCGTTCAAACCCTGCTCTCTCGAGTGCTGAATAGAAGTCTCCCGTATTGCGGACATACTCCCCGGTTTCAAGACAATATGTCCGGTATCCCTGATATAGCTCAGATGAACTTACCCGGAACTCTTCGCCCACCTCGCATTTGTCCTCAAGGAAGTGGCCGAACCAGTTGTTCTGCTCGCGGTATGCCTCAATGGCCTGTCGGACGCATGGGGGAACGGGAACCTTGAAGTCGAGCTCGATTGCCTTCCTCGCACCCTCGATAAGCCACGCCAGAATTGCCTCACCGGCATTTTCGAAGAGATATTTGGCATAGTTTTTCCTGTCTCCCTCGCCCTCAATTTTGGCGTTGAACGGGATAACGATAAGTCTTCGCCAGATACCGTCATCAGAGGCACTCACCCTCGGCAGGTGATTGGTATAGAGCACCAGGGTGTGGCATGGATTGAAGGAGAAAGGATCTTTGTATTTCTTTTCCGCGAAGATCTTGTCAGTGGAACAGAGCTGCTTTACCACAGAGTCATTAAGCCTTGCGCCTTCCTGCATCTCCGAGGCAATAAGGAGACGCTTTCCCTTGGCCTCTGCAAGCTCCGGCTTGATATTCCTGTGGCATCCCGTGGTGAGAGCATCTGCTGAGATATTGCCGCTGTAGGAGCCCAGCACCATGGCTATGACATTCCAGAAGGTAGATTTGCCGTTACGTCCGATACCGAGAGCAATAAACAGCGCCTCCACCAGTACCATGCCGATGATGGCGATACCGCAGTTAATTTGAACGTACTCAATCAGTAATCTGTCTCGACAGAAAAACAGATTAAGGGCATCGTTCCAGAGTTTGTCTCCTTTAGTGCCGGGAGACACAGCGGTCATTTTGGTAATGAAGTCATCCGGTGAGTGTTCTCTTGCGCCTTTTAGTCCCTTGCGCAGGTCGTATGTGGCTGTCGGCGTACACAGAACATAAGGATCTGAGTCCAGCTCGTTTGGTGATATTTCCAGCTTCGGCCGGGCTTCCTTAAGTACCGCGGTTACATTCTTGGATTCACGGCAGCGCATGGTAAAAGCACGGTATGTGTTTGCGGCGTTTAAGGCTTCAAGAGCTTCTGTCTGCTCATCGTTCATCAGACTGGCGGCTTTCTTTTTGGAACTTGCTGTATCAAGTATTTCCTGAGCGCCGCATTCATCCATGTGGACAAGAGCCTTCATGATTTCCACATTGGCTTCTTCAAGCTGTCGCCGGGTGAGTTCATGAGCCACTGCCTGGGCTCCGGATTCGGTTTCCTTCCAGTGGTTATCCACATAGCGGATATAGTGAGTGGCAGGAGAGTACCGGAGTTCATTCCCGAAAATCTTGGCCAGCACCTCAGCCTGCCCAACATCGGAGTAATCTTCCGGCTTGTAGCTGACCTCGGTGTTGTAGGTTTCCGGATCAACATAACCCTCCTGTTTCTGCAACCCAGCAAAAAACCTCTGAGCGCTATGCCAGATTGTCTGAAGCTCTTCATCAGGAAGTGGCGGACTGCATTTGGCTGCTTCATCCATAAAGCACTGGTAGGCCTTGTCTGTATCTCCGAACTTCTTGATGATCTTTCCGGCATACTGGCTCATGGTGTTGTTGCGGCTGCCTTCCTGAATTACCCGGCTGCCATACTGCCCCTGATTAAGATCCTTATCGAACGGCGCCGCATCCTGCAGAAATTCCGTAAGGTTCATAAAGCCTTTATGGAATTCTACCTTCGGATCTGATGTGCCGTAGAAGAACCGGGCGGCATCAAGGGCGTTGGTGTCGAAATAAGGAAAGATTCCGTTCACCACGGTTTTCAGATTCGCGTATGCGGCATGGTCGGTCATGCGCTCAATCGGAAACAGAATATGGAATCTTGGCCGTGCAGACTTGTTGTCCTTCACTCTGTTATGGTGCTGACTGTAATGAACGAAAAAGGTAACATTCGGAAATGCCTGTGCCACATCATCCGGGGTAATCCAGTCAGCCTGATTCTCGGAGTGGTCGTTGTCGCAGTCCACCGGCAGGCAGTCGCTGCTTATGAAATTATCCTTGCTGCGGTAGTTTCCCTTGTACTCGGCGCATACATAGTCACGGATTACTGCCGAAAGCAGAGTCTTCTCATCGGTTACCTCGACGTGGTTCGGATACAGACAGTTCCATTTGATGCCGATAACATTGGCACGGTAAAGGTTGATCATTGCCATCAGTCCACAACCTCCGCTGATTCTTCTTCCAGAACCTTAACCACGAACTTCAGTGCTCTGATGATGGTTTCAAGCTCGCAGTCACCACCAAGAATGAACTCAGCACTTTCAGTGTTGTTGCTGTAAGGCCTGCGGGAGGTCTTAACAAACATGTCGGTATTACCGATGTCGGTGATGCGGAAATAGGTACGGCTGCCGTGTTCTGCATTGCCGCCCTTAAAGCCGTTGGTGCCGGCTTCGACCTCCAGCATATTTGCACCGGTTATCTCCCGAGTGAAGGTGGTAATCCTGGTTCCGTCCGGCAGAACTTTCTGTTTTTCTTTGATTTCAAACATAAAAAACTCCTGAAAATAGGTTAAGAAACACGAAGACTTTTATAGGCCTTCACTTACTACTGGACATGAGCGGGCGTTTTGAGCGGATTTATTTTCAGAAAATTTGTTGAAAGGTTAAGAAGTGAGCAAATATAGAAGACTGAGTGATTGGAAGAAAAGTTAACCCGGTAGCTCAACTAAGTTACCAGCAAAGTAGAACATCAATATTTTTTGATCATTTGTGGATAATTTATGCTTTTATTCTTATCAAAAAGTAAGATATTGACAGTTGACGATTGAATCGTGTGTGGGATAATAACGGTGATAGAGCCTTTCTGCGCTTCAATCATTTTATGAATAGCGGACCGGTGAAAGGCCTTTTTCACATGTGAATAGTCAGACTCGGGGGAACAGGATGTTGAAGTCTATAGGTATTGGAGCGGAATTGTTCCACGAATTAATTGAGAGCAACAGTTACTATGTTGACAAAACCAAATTCATAAAAACAATTTTTGAAGAAAATACCTCAAAGGTCATGCTCATAACCAGGCCAAGACGTTTTGGTAAAACACTCACCATGTCCACCTTCTATGATTTTCTGGCTCTTGATCCTAAAAATCCCGGTGACGCATACCGTCAGGAAAAATGGTTTGCAGGAACTGAAATCTTTGATGATAAAGAGTTTTGCGCTAAATACATGGGAAAATTCCCGGTAATATTTGTGTCGTTTAAAACCATTGTTCATCAGAATTTTAATGATGCATATAATCAGTTTGCTACTCTGATATACAAATTGGCACTGCAGTTTGAGTATCTTGCTACCAGTAAGGAATTATCCGATAAACAGAAGGAACAGTATGCCAATTTGATTAATTACGAAAAGCTTGCAGATAGAACCGATAAATCTTTTCTGACCGGCTCTCTTCAGACGCTTTCCTGTCTTCTCGAAGCACATCATAAGATAAAACCTGTACTGCTGATTGACGAATATGATGTTCCTATTGCAAAAGCAGCTCATCATGGCTATTACGACGAAATGATAAATCTTATCAGTCCTTTTTATAACGATACTTTAAAAACAAATTCGTATCTCGGTAGAGCTGTACTCACTGGATGTTTAAGAGCCGCCAAGGAGAGTATTTTTACCGGACTGAATAATCTTATGGTCTGCTCGGTTCTTGATTCCGGAGATGCTGATATATCAACCGGAATAGGCTTCACAAAAGAAGAAACACAGGAAGTTCTCGCATACTACGGACTTTCAGGCTATTACGAAGAGGTAAGAAGCAATTACGACGGGTATCATTTTGGAACAACTCATATGTACTGCCCATGGGATGTAATGAACTTCTGTAATGATAACTACAGAAAACTGAGTCAAGACAGAAATCTCATTCAGGCTCGCAACTACTGGATAAACACCAGCGGTAACGACGTTATCGAAGAATTTATGGGGTTCATAGAGCCGGATGACGTTGATAAGATGCAAAACCTTCTGGATGGTGAATTCATTATTGCAGAAGTGAGAGCTGCGCTGTGCTACGGAGATTTAGAGAACCATGACATAAATGATTTCTGGACTCTGCTACTTTATACCGGCTACCTTACATTTGATCTTCAGTACAGATCTTCTAATAAAAATGAGTACAGATTGTATATCCCGAATGAGGAAATTAAGGATTGCTTTAAATCCAAAATCATGGATTTCTATAAAAATGATCATGTTATGAAGAACAGCACCGGTAATCTGATAAAAGGATTATTCACAGGGGATGCTGGAGTTGTTGAAGACAACCTTAACGAGCTATTGGCTAAGTATGTATCCATCAGAGACTTCTCCGTCAATGCTCCGAAGGAAAACTATTACCACGGCTTCATGAACGGACTATTGGCCAACGGCACATCTCTCATTGAAGAGCAGAAATCTAATTTTGAGTCAGGAAACGGCTATATTGATTTGATAATAAAGTCTTTAAAGAACAGAGGCGTTATTGTAATTCTGGAATTAAAGCAGACTTCTGATGAGAATGAAGATAAGTTTTTGATAGCAGAGGATGCTGTCGAGCAGATAATCAAAAAGAAATATGCTGACCCGTACATCAGAAGAAACGATATTAAAGCTGTTCATTCATACGGTATCTGTTTCTGCAAAAAGGAATGTACCGTTGTTGGCAAAAAACTGAAATAAAATTTGCAAAGAGAGAGGTTTGATTACATGAATAAACAGGAACTTATTGAAATAATCGCTGAAAAGAGTCATACGACCAAGTCAGATAGCAAAAAGATGCTTGATGCCTTTTTAGAAACAGTAACTGAAACATTAGCCCAAGGTGACAGTGTTCAGCTCGTTGGTTTCGGAACTTTTAAGACTTCTGAAAGGAATGCTCGCAGCGGTCGTAACCCTCGTACCGGTGAGGCTGTTGAAATCCCGGCAAAGAGAGTACCTTCATTTACTGCAGGCAATACGTTAAAAGAAGCTGTGCAGTCAGACAAGTAATCACATATTCCTTAATGCGGGAGCTGTGCTTAATTCCAAATAACTTGATCGGTGCTGACCGACTAAGTCACCGACCAAGATACCGTTCAAGTTAAGGCGCTAATCCTTTTTGTAGTAGGGCGATGTGTAACCGCTGGCGGTAAGGATTAAGCCTTCAGCCCATGGCGGAGTTCTTCCCATCTGTTCACAAAGAGCATCCAGACTTACGCGTGGATCTGCCTCGATGACCACTTCATCATGTATGTGCATAACTATGCTGCAGTTCCGTAAAGTCTTCATGGCAAAACACAGAATGTCTCTGGCTGTTGCCTGGACGATGTTTTCCACGAACTTGGGACCGTAGGATTCGAGACGTTCCCACTTTTTGGTAGCACCGATGCCTTCATAGGTAATGCTTTCACCGCCGAACTGGTTCATGCCGATACGAGGTTTAACGTAGGCGAGCTTTCTGCCGGAGGGCAGGGTGATAAACAGCATGCCGCTTTTGAACGAGAAAGTGATGCCGTGAGTTTCGGTGGTGGTTCTTTTATTCACTGCTTCCATAACTGCGTTATCCACAGCCCACCAGAATTTCACAATATTTGGATTGGCGTTTCTCCAGGCGTTGACGAGGGGCTGTAACTCCTCCTCCTTAAGCCCCATCTCAAGTGCTCCCATGGCCTTTAATGCGCCCATCCCCCCGCCGTAACCAAGGGCCAGTTCCGCTATTTTCCCTTTTTGCCTCAGATGACCATTGATACCATGCTTTTCCACCGGAACCTTAAACATCTGACTGGCACTGGCGCAATAGATATCACCGCCTTTACGGAATACCTCAGACCGCCATTTTTCACCAGCAAACCACGCAATCACTCTGGCCTCAATGGCTGAAAAGTCCGCTACATAAAAGAGCTTTCCCTTCGGAGGCACAAAGGCTGTTCTTACGAGCTGGGAGAGCGTATCCGGCACATCATCGTAGAGCATAGATACAGCGTCATAGTCTCCGGTTTTGATAAGCGCACGAGCCTGATCTAAATCGCTCATGCTGTTACGGGCAAGATTCTGCAACTGAATGATTTTGCTTGAGAACCGCCCGGTGCGATTGGCACCGTAGAAGCTGAAAAGTCCCCTGGCTCTGCCGTCGGCACATACAGCATTCTGCATAGCCTGGTACTTTCTCACTGATGACTTGGCAAGCTGCTGCCGGAGTGTCAGCACTCTGATGAGTTCCGGCGTGGCATTCTTCATAAGTTCAGCCACGGCTTTCTTATCAAGGCTTTCAGTCATAAGACCGTTATTTGCCAGCCAGTCCTTCATCTGCTGGACTGAGTTGGGATTTTCAAGCTGAGTAAATTCCCTCATGGCACTTATGAGCTCATTTCGCGAGCGTTCATCAATGGCAATCGCCTGACGTACCAATTCCATGTCGATTTTTACGCCGCGGTCGTTAATCTCCTGGTCGAGGTGGTATTCCTCCCAGACGAAGTCCGGTACCGGGAACTTACTCAGTCTCTGCTGTATTCCCATTTCGGTTTCCACGTCCCGGATGTTGTAGTGTTTGAACATTTCCCACTTGTCGGGAGCATGGCAGGGGAGATTTCTGGTTCTGCCACTGTTTGCCTGAGTAGGGGAGCACGGCTTGCAGAAATAGCGTATAAGCTCCTTTCCTTCCGTGAGTTTCTGCTTATCGAGGCCCAGTACCGCACCGGCTCCTTCGAGTGAAAACGGCAGTCCCAGAGTTGCCGCCCACACCATGTCGCACCGCCAGCCTTCGGGATTGAGGTAACCGGTTAGTAAGCCTAAGTCGCGCAAGTATCTGGACAGACATACACGCTCAAAGTTTGCATGCCACGCCCATTTGATGACGCTGTCATCGGTCACGGCCTTGATGATTTCCCTGGGAAGTTTTTCTCCGGAGGCGAGATCAGCAAGCTGTACCTCACCACCATCTACACTGTAGGCAAAGAGCAGAATTTCAAAATCGGGAGCCTCGCAGTAGCGGTAGACTCCGCATTTCCTTAAGTCCTCACTGCTGTATGTTTCGAGATCACAAGATAGTGTTTCCATAAAATTCTCCTGTCAAAAAAGGGCAGCAGACAAAACCACTACCCTTACTAAATCGTTACAAGTTATCTGGTGCTACCAGACACGACGCTTTCTGCGTTTCAGGAACTCGGTAAAGAGAAATCCGAGGAACTCAAACAGGATTGCTGCCACTACGCCGGTAAACAAACCGGAGCCAAAGCCCATCAGAAAGATTTCACCTGAATCCATGATGCCTCCTAACCTAAAAAGTCTTCATCTTCTTCAGTGGCAAAATCGCTCTCGGCGCTCGCTCTTCCGCCTAACGGCTCACCGTCCTTAATCTTCTGCAGATTGTTAAGACCGCAGGCAATACCCTTATTGCCGTTGGCATTGAATGCATAGAAACTGATGGAGGCTCTGCCGTAACAGCCGGAGTAGACTTCAGACTTGTCGAGGATTTCATTCCTGTTGGCGTCCACCACACCGGGAGCAGTGGTAGAGTTAGCATTGACGAAATACGCATTGGCGTAAGCAGAATCATCCGGACGTTCCAAATCACCGTCACGAAGCGGAGTTCTGAGAGTGCTGAGCGCAGGTACGGACTTGGCGTTACCCTTGAGCTTGGACTGACCGTCACGGTAAGCCTCTTCAATGGCAGCCTTGATCTTGCCAACGGTTACGGTGTCAGACTTTGGGATGATGAGAGACACACTGAACTTAGGCTTGCCGCCTTCCATAGCTTTTGGTTCCCATACGTTGGCATAGGACCATCTGGTGTTTACACCTGTAATTACTTTTGTAGCCATAATTTATTCTTCCTTAAAATCTAAAGTTGCACTTGAAACCGCCGGTCTTTTATCGCTCTCCGGTACGAGCGTTGGTTTGCCTTTCGACTTGGCAATAAGTCCTGAAAGAAGTTCGTCAAACTTTGCCTTTCCGAGAAGTTTCTGCATGGCGGTGATGCCTATGAGTTTCTTCTCGAACGGATCGAACCCTGCCTCGCATACAGCCTTGATTACCTTGTCCTCGCTGGTGAATTTTCTAACTGAACGTCCTTCCACGAGCTTCCATCCGTGCCATTCCTTACCGCCAATGGCCTGCTTCAAGGCATATTCCTTGATGTCATTTGCCCATGCGGTAAGTTCATCAACCTGGGAAAGGATCACTTCGATTTCAATGTCCTCAAGTAGATCTGGAAGTTTGAAATCATGCTTTGCCAGTAGAAGGTTGGCTTCGGCTCTGGCACGGCAGGCGTGTTTGGCTTTACAGAATCCGCACCATTCACCGGCACAGAATTTTCCTTCACCGGCAAATGCCAGAGAGGCAATAGGCTTCAGTGTGTTTTCAGCCCACTGGAGGAGTTCATCACGGGAAATCTCCCAGGTGCTGATGTTCTCCCGGCGGGGCTGGTAGATGGTCATGCTGATCTTTTCGATGTCGTAAAGAACATCGAAGATTTCCAGCGCACCAAGGGCATAGCACTTCATCTGCGGATTGTTTTCAGCCTCGACAAGAACACCGAGACCGTGCTTGTAATCAACAATTCGGAGTGTTCCATCGGATACAATGATGCAGTCAGCCGTGCCAAATCCTTCTGGTACCCATTGCGAGAAATCAACTCTCTGCTCAATGAGCACCTTCGGATCTGAGCAGGACTTGGCAGCCTCGTTTACCAGCTCCAGAACAAAGGAGGCATAGCCGGAGGAGCATTCATCCATCTCCTCGCTGTAACGGGAAAGTTCGGGCGTAGGATCAGTAGCATCCATGCCAAGGGCTGTTTTCAGCTTGAACTCGCAGAGCTCATGGGCTTCTGTTCCTTCAGCCGCATACTCGCTGGCTCCGTCCCCGGGAAACTGCTCACAGAGGCGAACTGACGGCGGGCACATCAGCCAGCGGTGCGATGCCGAGGCTGACAGGATTGCGTGGGAATCAGGCATTCTTAAGTTCCTCCGCATCTTTAAGAATCGCAGCGTAGTGCTCCGGGGCAAGAGCAGAAAGCTTTGAAGCACCGTACTTTTCAAGCAGAGCCTTAACGCCTTCACGGTTCCCAGCACGGGCAATGTCAGCCAGAATTCCGCGAACATCCTCAAAGGATAATTTCGGGGTTTCCGGTTCAGCCTTTGCTGCCGGAACAACTGCATCGGTCGACGGTGCGGATTCAGTTTCCTGAGACTGGTTTTCAGTAGCAGGTGCAGAATCCTTGGCATTCAGATCTTCCAGAAAATCGGCAATGTTATTCAAAGCGACTGCCGCATGCCGCAGTGCGACGATGCTCGAAGCCATGTCTTTTGTGTTGTTCATAGGTAGTATTTCCTTTCTTTGAGTTACGTAATTCAGCAAGAAGCTCAAGGTTTCTTGCCATCTTTGCGGATACATGAGAGATAGCCGTGAGTACGGCAATCAGCTCATGGCTTTTCCCGCGGGAATCGAAGTAAGACTTGTTCATTTGAGAACCTCCTTAATTTGTGAAAAAATCAGCCTTACACTTACTACTGGACATGAGCGGGCGTTTTGAGCGGAAATATTTTTAAATTTTTTATTACTTGTTTATTTCGTAATCAAAACGCCTTGCTCAGGCATCGCCACTATGGGAAAAAGCCTTTATGAAAGGGGGAACTACCTGTTGAGATTATGCAGCTCGGTTCGGATCTTCTTCATGTGATCTGCAAAGGTTCGCTGTTTGCGTCCCAGTGTTTCCGCAATTTTCCTGTCGGATAATCCTTCCTCCAGCAATTCAATGATGAGATCAGCCTCCGGTTCAAGTTCTCGGAATCTGGCAACCAGTAGTTTCAGCATTTGGTCGCATGCCATAAGTTCATCCATCAGCGGTTTCTCATCTGATAATTCTGTATCTGTCAGTTCATCAATAGACTCCTCATTTCCTACGGTGTGATAGGAACAGTCAGAACAGTAGCCATTACATGTCCACAGGTAGTTGGCTGGGCATCTGCATCGGCCATGTCTCTGTTCCCGCTTAATGGTTGCCCAGATTTCAGGATAGATTGCCTGGTACTGTTCCTCGGTAATCTCAACGAGCTTAACTTTCTTGGGATCGGTTGAGCTGCGAAGAGGGTAATAACGTTTTTTATTTGCCATTTAGGCTTCTCCAGTTCGGAAAAACCGAAGCGGAGTAGCCCTTCACGGCTCGTTGTCACTGTGTGCATTAGGTCACCTCGGGGAATACCCCGTTCGGTAGGTGACCAGTGGTGCATGACACTGGACGGTTAAAATAAATTCGCCTGTTTCAGCCATGCACTCATCAATTTGCAACTTGATGAGCTTACGCAGGCGAGGTTAAAAATCTGTATCCAGATCTGAAAAGACGCAGAACACGTAACATCCAACAGCCGTGTTGCATGTTTCGTAAATAAAGCCTTTGTCTTTGGTAAAAAAAGCAATCCCCCTAACAAGTAGCCAGGGGGATTGGTGAAATCTGACGTTCGGTCAAGATTCATACGAAAAAAGCAGGCATCTTTTGCGGTGTCTGCTTGGATAAATACGAGTAATTATGTGATCTGGATAACAAAATTACAGAACGTGGATTTTACAGAGGAAAAGGCTTTCTTTCCATAAAATTGTTATGAAGTAGTGTCTAATCGGCGATTATTTAGTAGGGGATGGAGCAATTTTTGTGCGTATGGTTGACAATTGTACAAAGTATGTCGCAGATTTGGTCAAGAGGTGAGCGGGGGAGTAGAATTTTTTCAGAAAATATATGCGAGATATTGATTTCTCTCAAGGTTTTATTCCTGACACATATATGCTTCGGAGAAGATTTTGTTAGCCATTTCAAACACCAGTATTATTGCAACAATCCGAACTACAAGGTAAAGCGGAACAATCGGTGGTAAGAGCCTACTACAAACGGAAAAGATTGAGGAATATGAGTAATTAATGTATCGTGGTATTTTCATAAGTATTTGAAAAATTCATGTTTTCGTGATATGTTGTTTTGGTACATCGTTACGGAGGGCGTGCTATGGCCGTAAGCTACAAAAAATTATTTCATATGCTGATAGACAGAAATATGACGGTTGCGGAGCTTCAGAAAAAGGCAGGATACAGCGCCAATATTTCAACGAGGATGCGAAGGGATGAGTACGTGTCCCTTGATTCGATTGAAAGAATCTGCCTTGTGCTAGATTGTAAGGTAGACGATATTGTGGAGTTTATTCCCAGGAAAGAATGTATCAAGGAGGATAAGTGTGAACGTTAATGCGTCGATAGATATTTCTGAAAATGAGATACTTAAATACGGAGAATCACTATTCAATGTTCTCCTTTGCGACAGAACAACACACCGCAATATTATTTGGGGAACGTCTGACTACGAGGAATATGGAGTAGAATACCGGGCTCAGTTCCCAATCAATATTCATTTAATTACTGGCAAAAATAATAACATCATACAACCTCGAATTTATAAGGAAAAGACCAGTCAACTTGGGCGCACTAAATCGAAGGCTGAAGTATTTACTCCTTCATGGGTGTGCAATGAACAAAATAACCTTATTGATGCGGCATGGTTTGGCAGAGAAGGTGTTTTTAACGTTCAAACCTACAAGCATTGGACAGTAACAACGCAACCTATTGAGTTCTCAACAAGAAGAGGAAAACGTTGGACTGATTATGTGGATGCAAAGCGATTGGAAATCACATGTGGCGAAGCACCGTACCTTGTTAGCAGGTATGATACCGTAACCGGGGAAGCAATTCCTCTCGGCAGTCGTATTGGGCTTCTTGATCGAAAAATTCGTGTTGTGTCAGAAAACGCAAATACATATGATGAGTGGATGAAATGGGTAAAAAGAGCCTTTGAAAGCATTTATGGTTTTGAGTATCAGGGGGACAATCTGCTTCTTGCTCGTGAAAATCTGCTTTTTACATTCATTGATTATTATAGGAATAAATTTGGTAAAGATCCGTCTTGTGAAGAATTGAAGCCAATTGCCTATGTTATCTCATGGAATATCTGGCAGATGGATGGCTTAAAAAATACAGTCCCTTTTTCTACTGTTACTGAGCGATATCAGCAGATGGATATATTTGATCTTTTTGATGGGGTTGAGCCTGAACCATGCTTTTGCAAAATTCGTGATTGGAGAATGAACCAAACGGTGACATTTAATTCGTTAGTTAATAAGAGGTGAACCGAGCTATATGATAAATTGTGATAATAAAAAGCTTCTCGATGAACTAATTGTTGGTCGGGTCAAGCCACATATATACGCATTCACTACGAACACAATACCTAACTATTTAAAAGTTGGTGATACCTACCGACCTGTTGCTGTGCGCTTACGTGAATGGATGCAGCATTTTCCGAAGCTTAGAAAAGAGTTTGAAGATTTGGCAATTATCGGAGATGATATTTTTTTTAGAGATTATTCTGTCCATCAGTATTTTGAGCAAGATTTAGGAAAGCATAGACTGGAACGTGGTGAATTTCCGGGAGAATACTATTCAAATGAATTTTTTGCAGATGTAAGCCCTGAACAGATCTCTGAAGCTATTTCGGATATAAAAGAAAACTATGAGCAGAACACGGGAAAATACAAGTATTATGATGCGACAAGCCAATTGCCGGAGGTTTTCACATATGTATCTTCAGGAATGTGGAATATTCGTCCGAATCAGCAGGCAACAATTGATAATTTTGTCAGAGCCGTAGACAGTGGGCATACCAATTTGCTGATGTATGCAGTCATGCGTTTTGGCAAGTCATTTACTTCCCTTTGTTGCGCCAAAGCAAAGGGGTATAAACTGGTGCTTGTAGTATCTGCTAAAGCGGATGTACGTGAAGAATGGAAGAAAAACGTCCAGAGTGCCGAAAACTTCAATAAAGACTATGTTTTCATATCGAGCGATGATCTTGTTAGAGATGAATCTATTATCAGGACCAATCTTACAGAAGGCAAAGGCGCAGTAGTATTTCTTACGCTCCAAGATCTACAAGGCGATAATATCAAGGATAAACACAAAGAGGTATTTGGTAGTCAAATAGATCTGCTTATCGTGGATGAAACCCACTATGGTGCAAGAGCAGAAAGCTATGGAAAGATTTTGCGTGGCGTAAACTACGAAAAAGATGTCAAGGAAAAACATGCTGAAGATGATTTTGTTGAGGCTGATGCTGCTGAAGAACAACTGAAATCTCTTAATGTAAAAATCACACTTCATTTATCCGGAACACCATATCGCATTCTTATGGGGAGTGAATTTTCCAAAGATGCCATCATTGCGTTTTATCAGTTCTCCGATATCGTAAAAGATAAGGAAGAATGGGACAAAGAATACCTTTTGAATGATACCAGCGATGTTAAGGAGTGGGAGAATCCGTATTATGGGTTTCCTCAAATGGTTCGTTTTGCTTTTGTGCCAAGCAAATCTGCACTTGCCCTTTTGGAAAAGTTAAAAAATAGTGGTACTACATATGCGTTTTCTGCGTTATTGAAACCGCAGTCCGTTAAAAAAGATATTGAACATTCTCTTCATAAGAAATTTGTGTATGAAACAGAAGTTCTTGAACTCTTTGAAGCCATTGATGGTAGCAAAGAGGATGAGGGGGTACTCTCTTTCCTTGATTACGATAAAATCAAAGACGGAAAGATGTGTGAACATATAGTATGCGTCTTGCCGTACTGCGCCTCCTGTGATGCCTTGCAGCAGTTGATTGAGGATAATGCATCTAAATTCAGAAATCTGAATAACTATACAATTATCAATATTTCCGGTGTGGATAGCCCGAATGAATATCGTGATATTAAAGCTGTCAAAGAAAAAATAAAACAGTGTGCCATCGAGGGTAAGAAAACTCTTACGCTCACTGTCAATCGTATGCTTACAGGGTCTACGGTTGAACAGTGGGACACAATGATTTTTCTGAAGGACACTGCGTCTCCGCAGGAATACGATCAGGCAATTTTTCGCCTGCAAAATCAGTATATCCGTGAATACATCGGGGAGAACGGGGATGTCATCAAATTCAATATGAAGCCACAGACACTTCTTGTGGATTTTGATCCGCATAGAATGTTTGTTATGCAGGAGCAGAAGTCGCAGATATACAATGCGAACACAGATGCCTCTGGAAACGAGCATCTGAAAGAGCGCCTTGTTGATGAATTAAGGATATCTCCGATTATCACACTTAATAATAATCGCATTGAACAAGTAAAGGCAACAGACATTCTTGCTGCAATCAGCGAATATTCTAGTAACCGTGGTGTTCTTGATGAAACGAGAGATATTCCGGTTGATATGTCTTTGCTTGATTTAGATGCCATAAAAGCAGAGATTGAACGTCAAGCGGAACTAGGTTCTCGAAAAGGTTTATACGTTGAGGCACATCTTGGCGAAGGCACAGACATGGACTCGGAAGATGACGATAACGGAAATGACGGTGATGGTTCTGATGGTACTAACGACAGTGGAACAGACGGTGATTCTTCTTCTGGGATTGAAATAGAACCGAAAGATGATATCAAAAAACTGGAGAACAAGTTTAGAACTTACTATTCAAGGATTTTGTTCTTCTCTTTCCTAACGAAGGATAAAGTTACATCTCTTGACGATGTTATTCGTTGTCTTGATATCAAGGAAAATTTACGCATTGCATCCAATCTGAATATTAGTAAGAACATCCTTGAGCTTATGCATAGGCACATGAATATCTTCATGCTACGACAGCTGGACTACAAGATTCAGAACATTAATACCCTTGCACACGATGAAGATGTTGAGCCAATGCAGAGATCCGCAGTTGCAATCAGAAAGTTCGGCAGGATATCTGATTCCGAGATAACCACACCGGAGAACGTGGCAATAGATATGATTAATCTTATTCCGGATAATTGCTTCTATGCACTCAGAGATGGTGATGATAACCGTATTTTAGATATGTCCAGTAAAATGGGAGAATTCGCCGTTGCCATCTTGAAACGTTGCGAGAATTTAGGCATTCCTCTCGATAAAGTAAAGGATAAGATACTATCAATACCTACATCATCAATTGCCTACGAGTTTACGCGGAAAGTCTATGAGGTTTTAGGGCTTGACTTATCTGGCATAGCGGTGCAATTTAACAGTTATGATTTATTAAAGATTAAGGAAGTGAAAGAAGATGGTTCAGAGAGTGATAAGCTTGATTTTGAGAAAATAAAAAATCTGCTCTCGCAGAACAAAACTTTTGCTGATGTCGATCTGAAGGATGATGTGAGTGATGCAACGGAGGTGAGAAAAGTGATTTTCAATGCGGTGGTAGGAAATCCGCCTTATCAGGAAACTATTAATAGTGATACAGACAATCAATCACTGAGCAAGCAACTGTTTCCACAGTTTATTATGCTTGCAGAAGAAATAACCGAAAAATATGTTTCATTAATTACTCCAGCAAGATGGTTTGCGGGGGATGCTCAGGACAAATCATTCGTTAAATTGAGGAACTACATCAAAGGAAATAATCACATTCAGTCATTATGTTATTTCCCAGATGCAAGTGAAATATTCAGTAATGTAGAAATCAAAGGAGGACTCCAGTATTATCTATCGGCGAACGACTATTCAGGAGACTTAGATTTCTATTCAGTTCATAATGGTGAAACTACATGTGTTAAACGAGCATTGTTCTTTGGAGATATGGATATTGTTATTAGTGATATCAAAGCAATTCCGATCTTGAAGAAAGTTCATAATGTAGACTTTACCCCTTTAACCGAAATAACGACAGGGAGAAATGCGTTCGGAATAATTGGAAAGCCTGCTGTAGTTGAAAGCATATCCAAGTCCGAGCCATTTGCAGGTAGTGTTCCGCTTAGATGCAAAGCTAACATTATTAGGTGGATCAAGCCAGAAAGCGTCACTAAAAACAGAGATATTTTTGAAAATTACAAAGTCTTCATTTCAAAATCTGCAGGCAATCCTAATAGCGATACGCGTGTAATTGGATATCCATATGTAGGTAAACCAAATAGTGCATGTACAGATTCGCTCATTCCAATCGGAAAATTCGATAATGTTGATGAGGCCGAGAATCTTGCAAAATACCTAAAAACAAGATTTCTTAGATTTATAGTTCAACAGGTAAAGAATTCTCAGAATGTAACTCAAATCGTGTATCGTTTTGTTCCTATGCAAGATTTTACAAATCATTCAGATATAGATTGGGAGACAACGATTGAGGAAATTGAAAAGCAGCTATATGCTAAGTACAACTTAACTGATGATGAAATCGATCATATTGAATCCTTAATATCAAAAGTCGAATAAAATGCATATTGGAAAAAAGGAATTAAACCTAGAAAAGTAATACCCGACTTTTGTTGTAACACTGCAGATTTGGGAGTAGATGATTGCGAAGAGTGACTTTTAAGAAATTAAATGTTCTGAGCTGATAAACTGTTGTTCAATGCCAACTATTGTACAATATAGTCAAGTCAAACACTCGGATTGCTTTGGATGATAATAGAGCAACTGAAAAATGTGCTGATCGCATTTATAGGTTTATAGATGAACCTTTGACCAATGAACAGAAAAGCAAATTAGAGAGCACTGAATCGAAAGTAAATTAATAATTCAACATTTTTTTGAGCTGATTGAGCTTTGAACTGTTGCAGATTTTGCAACAGTTCATGTATTCATCGCTACCCGCAATATACGCATTCCGAACCGGCAAAGACCATGGCATAGGCTTTGACCAGTTTACCCTTGAACTCAAGGGCTGTTTTGTAGGTTTGTGCCTGTTCGGTTGCTTCATTTTTCAGACTTTCAATCTTTGCTTCAGTTGCGTCTTTTTTAGCGGCGTACTTCAGTTCGATGAGGTAGGTACATTCACTTTTCTTTCCCTTGTTGATGGTGATTACCAGATCAGCATACTTTTCTCCCTTGCCGATAACTCTCAGCGATTTCTGTAGCTCAACCACAACTCCGCTCATGGAATTAAGCTTGGCGTGGAGCACTAGATTCAGAGCCATCTCACTCATGTGTAAAAGAACCTGATTGGTGAAGATACTGCTTAAAAACTCTGTACAGGAACAAGCAAAAGATGAAAGATCATCCGAGGCATTAAGTAGTGCTGATATATCTAGTTTCTGTTCTCTGAATATACTATTAGGCTTTAATCGTAAGTCCACCGTGCATTGTGCAAACAGCTTCGACATAAAGAGATTCGGAATTTTTAACATTAGCCCGTCTGAGTTTGACAGTACCGGATCAATGGTGAGATAGCCGAGATAATACAGCATGGATAAAAGCTGAACTTCGCTATACTTCTCTGATTTATTCAAATTGATGTTTTCGGCAAGTTTTTCGAGGTAGAACGAATCGCCACTGAGGTATGTGTCTATAATGTTATCAGCCAAACCATCTTCGGCAATGTTAAACAGTTGCTGTAACTTTGATCCGTCATGATCGGATGCCGGGTCCAGATATTTTTCAGGGGCGAGAAATTCCTGTTCCTTCTGCATCCTGTTTAAATAATATAGGCACATGGATGAGTTATACAAGGTGCTTTTAGCCAGTCGGCTGAAGCAGTATCCATCGTAAACAGGTTTCATTCTGGAAATTACTTCATCAGCGGTTACACCAATGCTTTTTATATCAACCAGCTCAGGAATGAGCTTTTTAAGTTCGGTTTCAGTTAAACCCGCATATTCATTAAAACATTCGTCAGAAGTGACATTGAGTGCAATATTAAATCCTGAGGTCAGGGAATCAAGGGATACAGAAGATACGCCGGTAATGAATGTTTTGGCGATACATCCGGCATCGGCTGCAGCGGCTTTTATTGCAGCATAAAAATCTTTGAGGAAACTTCCGTCACTGGTTATAGTTTGGAACAGATTAAAATCACGTGACAGAATCTGGTTGGCGAAATTATCATATTCATCAATCATCACATAAAGTCGGCCTTTATCGGAATAGCTGGCATAGGCAGAAACGAAATTATTAAACAGAGTAACAGAATCTGATTTGTCCAAATTATCATAGTTAAATATGAAATCAGGATATCTTCTCTTAAAATTATCTATGCCAAAAGCTACCGCAGAAAAGAAACTGTTGTACATAACGGTACTGCTTTGCGTGCCAACCCGGGAAAAGTCAAAATTCAATACATGATAGGAGTTATGGCTTTCTAGATGTTCATCATATATGTCAGTTTTTGCAAACAACTCTTCATATCTGTCAGCATATGATATGTCGTAGAAGCATTTCAGCATTTGGATAAAGGTACTCTTGCCAAAACGCCTCGGACGCAGAAGAACCGGATATAAGGTCATTCCATTATCATCCAGTGACTTAATTATTGCGCTTTTATCGGCAAAAGCTCTTTTGAGCTTGCGAAACGATTCATAAGAAACTTCACCATAAGGGGAGTTTAACAATTTAACTTCACTTTCTGACATAATGAATCCTTTGTTCCTAATTCATATCCGACATCTTTGTGCTTTATAAACGTATGTGTATAATTTATGGTTATCATGTGTCGGATATCTGCGATTCACAATGCTTTCTTTTCAGATGTTAAAGGGTTTCGCTACAAATAGCAACTTTTATGGGATACTATGGTGATGAAGACACGAGATTTAATTGGTTGTGTTTCCACAAACTTAAAGGTTGGGACGCTTGAAAAGATGTATGTTTAAACATGTTCCCTCAATATGCCAGTAAATTCGACATCAATTAAAAGGTCTCGGCACACGTCGAGACGGTAGTTTTACTGTCAAGGGAGAAATAGGTAACAGCTGAAAGCCCTTGAAATCAAAGGTTTTGCGAGGTGTGGTGCTTTTTTAGGCATGACTGTAAAACCGGATTTATGCTGTATGTAAGAACATATCAGGGGCGGGAGATACAGCATAGTTGAGAATACTGTTTCACTATTTAGCAGGTAAAAGCAGGGTTGTGGATAGCGTTTTGATGTCATGGAAAATTGAAATTATATGGAATCAGAAAACAAAAGCGGGTTACCGGAACCATTGCCAGATGAGGAAAATTCCGAGGTAAATGGTGGAATATGTGAAATCAAAGAAGGCGACCATGATGGTTATGATGACGATATTCCTCCTGATGAAAAAGCTCAGCTTCTCATGCTTCTTGTCAGAGTACCGTTGCTACTTCTAGCAGTATGGCTGATTTTGCAAATATTTCCTATCCTGTTTATCCCTAATGAATCTGGTATAAGTAATAAGCCTGGTGAATCATGCGGAGCTATTTGCTTTTTTTCTGATACATTCTATGGTTTTGCTGTACCTGTAGTTAAATGTATAGCATTATTGATCTTAGGTGCTGTACTAATTCCTATCTTTTTATGGTGCGTGACGGGAAACAAAGATATTCTTTTAATAGTTTTGTTAGTAGGAATATTGATTCTCCCATTGATAGTTATATTTATGTTGCTAGTTTTCCTATAGTGTTATAGAGTGTAGATGCGAAATTGGGAATATTATTTCGGTTGGGTGTAGATAGCGTTTGAAAGATTGAATTATATGGAATCAGAAAATAAAAGCGAGTTACCTGAACCATTGCCAGATGAGGAAAATTCCAAGGTGAATGGTGGAATATGTGAAAGCAAAGAAGGTGACCATGATGATTATGATGACGATTTTTCTCCTGATGAAAAAGCTCAACTTCTCAGAGTTCCTGTACTATTTTTAGTAGGTGGGCTTATTTGGTTTATTTTTCCATATATGTATATTTCGTCTGGTCTAAGTTTCAAACCTGGTGATTTCTGTGGATTCTTTTGCTTTTTTGCAGACATATGTTATTTGGGACTTAGACTAGCCTCGTCGGTAGTAGAATCTGTATTAATTTCTATCTTTCTATGGTGCATGACAGGATCTAAAAAACTTTTTTTTGTGGTTTTGTTTGCGGGAATATTGATACTCCCTTCGATTGTTTTATTTAGGTTTTTTGCACTTTCCCAGCATTAAATCCAGTATCTTAGGATAAGCAGTGCCGAGGAGCAATCCCCCGACACCGCTTAAAAGAAGGTTCCTTTTTACGGTAGATCTTTATCGATTCATCAGCCTATCTCTGATTTGTTCACCCTGTTCCTTCAGATAATACACCTTCCGCTTATCTATCCCGAGTTCAGCCGCAATTTCCGGAGCATCGCAGTCGTAGGTGTGATACCTAATAAACACTTCTGCAATAAGCGGATCTTTCCTGCGCATGGTCGCGATAAGCTCATCGTAAATCATCTCACTTTCAGCCTGATTCATCGTAGAAAAGTCCTCGTTATTATTCATTAGATCTTCCGGTACTTCATAATCGATAACTCTAGGTTGACGGTCTTCAGGCTTTTTGCCATAAGGGCATTCTGAGCATTTGTTACATTCGGGGCATACGATAAGAGGTTTCAGTGTACCAGGTACAAGGCAACGGGTGCCACGGCTGTTTCTGTGATGTTCAGCGTTTAGTTCATTCCAGAAATACTTGGCCAGATTCGGCTTGAACAATTTTAGGATCTTTTAAATCATCCTCAGTGTATTCACGGGCTTTTTGATTAGGCTCAAAAGGATAAAGATAGAAAGCGAGCATTTCTTATTCCTTAAGAGCCGTTAAAGCTTTATCTACATCAGAATAACGTTTGGCATTAGGATCTTTCGCTAACCCTTCAGCCTCTAACATCGCGGCGATAGTTTCTTTATTCGGCTGATCTATACGAACATCAAAAGGAATTCCTCCTACTCGAAGAGACTGGCGTAGGAAGATATTTATTGCCGTGGTCAGATTCATACCAAGCTCATTGTATAGATCCTCACATTGCTTTT
>NZ_FOXF01000037.1 GCF_900115655.1 Ruminobacter amylophilus
CCCTAACTCCGCAGATCATAGTTTCTAATTTTTGATGTGCTTCTTAGGGTAAGGTATGCCAAATAAGTCGAAGAGATCTCTGGTTTTTTTAGGGATCTCTTTTGTTATGTAAGAACCTATTCCCGGGGCTTTGGTAGCCTGAAGCTTTTTAAGCTGTATCATTGCCTTTTCCAATGATTCTCCAGGGAGTACTTTTCCCTCGGCTTTATGTCCTGCAGCGGTGACGCACATCATCATCCTCAATGTCTGAGCCAGAAGGTGAATGAATATTTTTCCCTTATATGTTGAACCTGTTGCGTAGAGGCGTTCACCTCCGTTCAAAACCTTAAACTGTTTAAAAGCAACTTCTACAATATTCCTTTCTCTGTATACGACGAGAGCATCAAACGGATCTGATATTTCATTGGTTCTTAAAGCAAAATATCCATTGTAACGACAGGCCTTTTCCACAGCATCGGCTTTCAGATACCAGGTCTTTGTTTTCTTGTCCTGTTCTATGTATTTTGAATATCTCTGCCATAAATTCCGATCCGTTTTTAATTTATTGTTTTGGATGTCTAAAAGTCTCTGCACATCACGCATGAAGTTAACATTTTCCTGTTCACCCAAGGTTCCTGAGTGATAAAGATGGAGATAGACATCGTGGTCTATGGTATAGCCTTCGCAGGTAGAACTCCATTTTTCAACCTCACCGGTTCTGGCATAAACTCCCAGGACTCCTTTCATGAAAACGGGGTTGTTCAGGCTTTCCTTATATCGGTCGATCTTTGCTTTTACGGAATCCTCGGTAAGCTTTACGCCTGTTAGAAATTTTATTTGAACGTTAATCTGTTTCTGAACGTTCATGACAGAAGAATACCCGCGGTCGGTAACTACTAAAATATCGGACAGATCCATCCCCATGTTCCTCATCCGCATAAGAATATCCGGGAATATGGTCATGTCGTTAACTGAGCCTTCTGATTCATATGCGTAACAGACATCGCCGGACGCATAATCTACACATAAAGTCAGATTAACCTGTTTGAGAAAGTCATCCTGCTTGGCATGACCGAATGCCGCATCATCGATCGTTTTTGAGTAGGTGCTGATACTGGTTGAATCCATGGCCATCATCATGGGCGGCACATACAGCCCTTTCTTATTGGCATATTCCTTTTTCTGCTGATGAAGTTCGGTAAGCCTTGAATGGCGTAATGTAAAATAATCATCAATTTTTTCCTGAGTAACCGTGGCCAGAAGCCTGCTGATTTTCTGACCTGATAAAGGTTGGGCGTCAGGAAGATAATACATTGAAAGCCAGTCTTCATAGTTATGCATGGCCATGGAGTGAGAACACAGTTCATAAATACCAAGCCTCAGAAGATCAAGACCGTCTTCTCCAAACACGGACTTTAATGAACTTATTATTCCATGCCGTTTTGCCATTTCCCACAGGGAATAGGTCAGACCGAATGAGATGCAGTCACATCTCCAGGATAAATCAATATCTGCCTCCTGTCTGATGGACAAAGCTTCTTCAGCTGACCTGATAACAAGTCGGTTGTCTTCATAAAAGACAGAACAACCAGTGTATTCCGGATGCAGTTCAAGATAGGTTTTTCCCAGTGAAACCTCTCCTGTATCGGAATTAAGTCTGCCTACATGAACACGTTGGGCAACACGGGACTGTTTTTTTATCGAATCCCATTTATTGTAGTAAGAAATAATGTAGGTTCTGCCTTTTTTATCTGTATAACTTGAGAAATTCCACTTGATGTCTGTTGAGTCTGCCATATGAATAGTCCATTAAATATATTATAGACTGTGTTACACCCGTAATAAGAATAAGTAAAGAGAATTTCTTAAAAAACAGGGGTAAAAGTGTAATATTTAATGGATTTGTGATGAGATTTACCCTAGTTATACACTAGGGTGTGCGGAGTTTAGGTTAAAAATTTTCATACCTTCATTCTTCCATGGAACATATCAATCATCACGTTGTCTTATTTAACCAACCTTCAATCTGTTTAATCCTCCTAACAGCCTATCAATGACTGCTATTCTTAACCTTACACACTTATTTTGCCTGATAAAACCAGTATCATTCGCTATTTAGAACTTTTCCAATACAATTATGCAAATGAATACAATCACATATAAAAACAGAAAGTTAAACACAGATGAACTTACATGAATCAGACAGCAAAAATATCCACTGAGCAGCAACAACTAAAAAACAATGCTTAATAACAGATCTCCACAATAAAACACATCAAAAGTGTAAAGAAAATATTTTCATAAAAAAACTGTTAAAAATCGAATGGCTAAAAATAAAAAAAATCACTATTAACTAACCAAAAGTCATATATAATAGACACTGTTATTAACATATTATCAAATCATTTAACTCAACATAAGCACAGTACACGCATTGAAATATGGTGCTTTTTACATTTTTTACGCTATGTTAATAAACAAAAAATTCACAGTATTTGATACTTGTAATCAAAATGGGGATAATAGACTTTATAAACATGTGGACAAATTAAAGATCTTTTTCAACAAATCAAATTATTAAAAATCAGACACAAGCTATTATCACAAAAAATAAGGTGAATTTACCAAAGTTAAAAATCCATACAACCATTGAAAAATAAAGAAATACAACAGTTAATCACAAGAAAAGGTTCACAATAGAAGAACAAAAAAAAATTAATTATTAATAAAAGAAAAATAAAGAGAGAAACAAAAAATCAAAAAACTCACTCTAAAAAATGACTAAAAAGTCAAAAAACATTAAAATGCATTCAACTTTCAAAAACCTTCAAAAAATTCAAAGAGGCGTTTATGTTTTACCATGAAACTTTCGATGTTATAGTTGTTGGTGGTGGCCATGCAGGCATCGAAGCATGTACAGCAAGTGCAAGAATGGGGTTAAAAACCTTACTACTAACTCATAATTTGGAAACTTTAGGACAAATGTCCTGTAATCCAGCTTTCGGTGGTTTAGGTAAAGGTCATCTTATTAAAGAAATAGACGCCTTAGGTGGAGTAACAGCTAGAGCAGTAGACTTAGCAGGCATACAGTTTAGGACATTAAATTCATCTAAAGGTCCAGCAGTAAGAGCAACAAGAGCTCAAACTGATAGAGTCCTATATAAAATCGAAATGAGAAAAATTTTGGAGAATTATCCAAATCTTTCTTTATTCCAACAACCGTGTACTGATTTATTAATGGAAGGAGATACTGTTGCTGGCGTAATAACCCAGGCTAACATCAAAATCCGTTCTAAAGCTGTAGTTCTTTGTAATGGAACTTTCTTAAATGGTTTAATACACATAGGTTTAGAACATTATTCCGGAGGAAGAGCCGGAGATCAGGCAAGCATAGCTTTATCTCAACGTTTACATGAATTGAATTTACGCATGGGACGTTTAAAAACAGGTACACCATGTCGCATTGATAAACGTACCGTAAATTTTGAAAAAATGCAGAAACAGCTACCGGATGCTATTGTTCCTGTTTTTTCATATTTAAGTAAACCAGAAGATCATCCTGAGCAGGTCTGCTGTCATATTACACATACTAATGAAAAAACCCATGACATAATCAGGAAAAATTTAGACAGAAGTCCATTGTATTCAGGGGTAATACATAGTGTCGGACCTAGATACTGTCCTTCAATTGAAGACAAAATCATGAGGTATCCTGATAAAACATCTCATCAGATCTTTATTGAACCAGAAAGTTTATACACTAATGAACTATATCCAAATGGTATTTCTACTAGTTTACCTTTTGATGTTCAGGTTGACATGGTTCATTCAATGGAAGGTCTTGAAAATGCAGTATTGGTAAGACCTGCTTATGCCATTGAATATGATTTCTTTGATCCAAGAGATCTTAAAGAAAATATGGAGAACAAATGCATTAAGAATCTTTTCTTTGCTGGTCAGATCAATGGTACAACCGGATATGAAGAAGCTGCTGCTCAAGGTATGCTTGCAGGCATCAATGCAGGACTAAGGGTACAAGGAAAGGAACCATGGTGTCCAAAGAGAGATGAAGCCTATGTTGGCGTTCTGATGGACGATTTATGTACTTTAGGAACAAACGAACCATACAGAATGTTCACCAGCAGAGCTGAATACAGACTTCTTTTAAGAGAGGATAATGCTGATATCAGACTTACTCCAAAAGGAAGAGAGCTTGGACTTGTAGATGATGTTCGTTGGAAATTCTTTGAAGATAAAATAGAAATGATCGAAAAAGAAAAACAACGCTTAAAAGATACATGGATTGGACCTGGTAATGTTATAGCCAACAAACTCAACAATATTCTAAGAACACCTATAAGTAAAGAACAGTCTTTATTGGAAATTCTAAGAAGACCTGAAATTACATTTGAAAGTATGATGAAAACAGCTGAACTCGAGCCTATAGCCAAAAATGAACAGGCAGCATCACAAGTTGAAATTCAGGTTAAGTATGAAGGCTACATTGAACATCAGCAAGAAGAAATTGATAAACAGAAGAAGAACGAAAATACTTATCTTCCTTTAGATTTCGATTACAATCAGATTCCAGGTCTTTCAAAGGAAGTTATATTTAAACTTAATGATTTTAAACCTGAAACTATAGGTAAGGCATCCAGAATATCTGGTATCACGCCGGCAGCCATTTCTATTCTTTTAGTTCATTTAAAGAAAATGGGGCTTTTAGGTATCAAAAATAATTAGGATTATAGATGTCTAGACTAGAAGAAAAGCTTGAAAAAGGTTTAAAGTTTACAGGGATTGAAATAACAGAAGAACAGAAAGCTCTTCTGCTTAATTTCATCAGACTTATGGATAAGTGGAATAAAACCTATAATCTTACGTCAATAAGAGATGTGGAACAGATGGTTGATAAACATTTGATAGATTCCATTGTCGTATCAGAATATCTGAAGGGCAGTACTTTCATTGATGTAGGAACCGGGCCCGGATTACCAGGAATTCCGCTTGCCATAATTAATCCTGATAAAAATTTTTATCTGCTCGACAGTCAAAGTAAACGAGTTAACTTTATCAAGCAGGTAAAAAGGGAATTTAATATAAAAAATATATTTCCTATTCTTGGGAGATGTGAAAACTTTGAGAATAGTCAAGCAAATCCAGTACACTTTGATGGTATACTGAGTCGCGCTTTTGCGTCTCTAAAAGATATGCTATCTCTTTGTGGAAATATGGCAGATCAGGATACTTTATTTTTAGCACTAAAAGGTCAGATAGATACAGCTGAACTGTCAGAAATAAGTGATGAATATAAAATTATAAATATTAATAAATTAAAAGTTCCACAAATTCTAGGTGAAAGACACTTAATTGTTATAGGAAAAAATAATGGGTAAGATAATTGCTTTTGCCAATCAGAAAGGTGGTGTTGGCAAAACAACAACTTGTGTTAACCTTTCAGCATCTTTAGCTACCCAGAAAAAGATCCTTCTGGTAGATTTGGATCCTCAGGGAAATGCCACCATGGCCAGTGGTATTTCTAAGTTTGATATTGAAAAGAATGTATACAACATTCTGATGGAAGGAACAAAAGCTGAAGATGAAATTCTGACTGAAACAACAGGTGGATATCATATTATTCCTACTAATAGTGATTTGACAGCAGCAGAAGTAGGTTTAATGAATTTTTATGCAAGAGAAAGTCGTTTAAAAAAAGCTTTAGACGAAATTAAAAACAGATACGACTTTATTTTTATTGACTGTCCTCCTGCACTGAATCTCTTAACTGTTAATGCTCTTTGTGCAGCTGATTCCATAATAGTACCAATGCAATGCGAGTATTTTTCTCTTGAAGGTTTATCTGCTCTTACAGATACCATTAAACAGATTAAAGAAAATATAAATGAAAAACTTAAAATTGAAGGTATTTTAAGAACAATGTTTGATGGTAGAGCTAGATTGGCTACGGAAGTTTCAGATGACCTGATTGAGCATTTCAAAGATAAGATATATAAAACTATTATTCCGAGAAATATCAAATTGGCTGAAGCTCCTAGTTATGGAAAACCTGCTCTTTATTACGATAAGTCTTGTCTTGGTGCAAAGGCTTACTTAGCACTGGCAGGTGAATTTTTAAATAATCAGGAAAAGAATAACAGTATTAACTAATATTTAATTGGATAAGCAAATGGGCGGTAAACTTGGTAAAGGTCTTGGTTCTTTACTTCAGAACAATAATTCGATATTAAGAAGCACAGAAATTGCTGATAACTCTAGCAATGAACTGCAGCAACTGGATATTAATTTTCTGACTAGAGGAAAATATCAGCCAAGACAGGATATGGATCAGGAATCTTTGCTTGAGCTCTCTGAATCAATAAAAAATCAGGGAATGATCCAGCCGATAGTTGTTAGAAGAATAGGTGACCATGTTTACGAAATCATTGCCGGTGAAAGAAGATGGCAGGCTGCTAAGCTTGCCGGACTTTCTCAGGTTCCGTGTCTTGTAAAAGAATTATCTGACAGAAATGCCATGATAATTTCTCTGATAGAAAATATTCAGAGAGAAGATTTGAATATAGTTGAAGAGGCAGAGGGATTGAATCGTTTAGTAAATGAACTCAACCTTACTCATGAGAATGTCGCCGAAATTCTTGGAAAATCAAGATCTTCAATATCAAATCTTCTTAGATTGAATTCCTTATCTGCAAAAACAAAGGATCTTCTAAGATCCGGTGATTTGGAGATGGGGCACGCAAGAGCTCTTTTGGCATTAGAAGGAGAAATTCAGGAAAATACTGCTATTGCCGTTGTTCAGAAAGCCTTAACCGTAAGAGAGACTGAAAAATTAGTGAAGGACATTCTTCATCCAAAAGAAAAAAAAGAAACAGAGGTTGATGAAAGCTTTGAACAGCTGAAGAGTAATTTTTCCCAGAGATTCTCTAATTTAAATGTTAAATGCATCAGATCTGGCAATAATAAAGGTAAATTTGTTTTAACATACAAAAACCAAGAAGAATTGACTAAAATAAAGCAATTAATAGGCCTTTAAGATTTGATTTTTTAGATTTTTTGCACTAAATTATACTTATAGTGGTTAGAGAAAAATCTATTTTGGGATATGTCAATGCTTTGTGATATGGATAGCAGCGAGATTTTTCGGATAATCAAAAGGGTCTGTTATGCAAATACCCTTACTGCTGTTATCTTCACATTGCTCTGTCTTCTACTCAATGAATGTTTCCTTTTTGATGGAACAGCAAAGGTTTTTTTATCATCAATATTGGGAAGTTTTGTGTACTTGTTTGTATATGTTCTTTCCAATGTTTGGCTAGTTAGAAAAAATGCCCATTCGAAAACTCCGGAAGCAGATTTCTTTAATTACATAATTGTATTTATTATCAAGTATGTTGCACTGATTACCATATGTACAATAATACTTAAATTTATTCCGATAAAACATGTCTTCTTTTTTTTGGCATTTTTTTTGCAAATAGTAATGCAGCATATTACGGTGGTTACTTATGCTTATCGGATTAAACAGGAATAAAATATCATGGCAAATGAAGAAGCAAAAGTCACTCAAGAAAATGGTATTACTGAATATATAAATCATCATTTGCAATTTTTGCAGGTAGATTACACAACCGGTATAGTTCAGAACAGTAAGAAAGTTACCAGTGTAAGTGATTACAATAACTGTCTGTCTCAGAAAAAATCACCAGAACAGTGCCTCAAGGAATTACATGCAACAGATTGTCATTTTTCTGATTTAGGTACTTCAACTTGTGTTCCATATGAATCAGAGCAACCTCAAGGATTAATTAATCCTAACATTATCAATGTTGATTCATCTTTAATTTCTATTTTGTTAGGTTTTATAATCCTCGGTTTTTTCGGAGTAGGTGTCAAAAAATCTAAAGAATCTAAAGTTCCTGGTAAATTTCTGACAGCTATAGAAATGATAATTGAATTTGTTAATCAGTCTGTAAAAGACATATTCCAGGTTCAGAACAAACTTATTGCTCCTCTTTCTCTTACTGTTTTTATGTGGGTGTTTTCAATGAATTTACTGGATCTTTTACCAGTGGATTTATTGCCTAATATATGTAAGAGCATTGGTATTCCATACATAAGAGTTGTTCCTTCTGCTGATGTAAACATAACAATGGCTATGTCAGTAACCATATTTTTGCTCATTTTGGCGTATACCTTCAAATATAAAGGTATTAAAGGTTTTGTAAGTGATTATGCATTACATCCGTTTAACACCTGGTTCCTTGCGCCTGTAAACATATTTCTTGAAGGTGTTTCACTTTTGGCTAAACCTGTTTCTTTAGGTTTACGACTTTTCGGCAACATGTATGCTGGTGAAACTATCTTTATTCTTATTACTATCTTCTTTGCCTTTGATCCAAGTAGTTCATCTATCTTGTCTGTAGCTGTTTTTAATCTGATTCTGGCATGTCTTTTCCTTATTATGAGATTTACTGCCAAGGATAACAGTGCAGTCAAGAGCATCAATCTGGTAGCATTCTTTATTGCAATACTGCTGTCAGCTTATCAGTTCTATGCATACTGGTACAATATCGGTTCAGAGGAAAACGTAATCGTATTCTATTTGGTAGATTTGATTTTTGCGGCTGCATGTTTAGCATTGGCTTTCTTGCATAAAGAAAACAAGGCTAAATTATGGGGACTTATTAGTACTGCTGTTATTATCTTACTGGTATGCCTGGGGTCTTTATTATATGGTGTTCTTCCTATAGGTATAGTGTCAGGTACTATTCTTAATCTCGTATGGGCTCTTTTCCATATCCTGATTATTTTCCTGCAGGCATTCATTTTCATGATCTTAACTATAGTATACCTTGCTTCAGCATCAACAGCTGAAGAGTAGCATGGAGATTTATTTATGGATTTTATTTATATTGCGGCTGGTTTAATGTTCGGTCTTGCAGCTATCGGTGCTTCTATCGGCATCGGTATTTTAGGCGGTAAATACATGGAAGGTGTAGCAAGACAGCCTGATTTAATCAATCTTTTAAGAACTCAGTTCTTTATTGTTATGGGCTTGGTTGATGCTATTCCCATGATTGCAACAGGTTTGGGGTTATATTTGATTTTTGCGGTAGCAAAATAATTTGTTTCCACTTTAGGAGATATTTAAATGGATTATATTTACATTGCAGCTGGTTTAATGTTCGGTCTTGCAGCTATCGGTGCTTCTATCGGTATCGGTATTTTAGGTGGTAAATACATGGAAGGTGTAGCAAGACAGCCTGATTTAATCAATCTTTTAAGAACTCAGTTCTTTATTGTTATGGGCTTGGTTGATGCTATTCCTATGATTGCAACAGGTCTTGGCCTTTACTTAATTTTTGCTGTAGCCAAATAATTAAGCCGTATAGGTGAGGGGCATATTATGAATTTCAATATGACGTTTATTGTACAGATGGTTTCTTTTGCAATATTTTGCTTTATCTGTATGAAATTAATATGGCCGGTTATTTTACAAAAAATATCTGAAAGACAGAATGAAATTCAGAAGAGTCTTGAAAGTGCAAATAAAGCAGTTCAGGAAATTGAGTTATCCAAGGCTAAGTCTGAAGATATTATTAAGACAGCTAAGCAACAGGCTGTAGAAATAATTGATTCAGCTAATAAGAGACGAGATCAGATCATTGATAAGGCTGCAGATGAGGCTAAAAACGAAAAAGCTTCCATCATAAAGTCAGCTGAAGCTGAAATTTTGAGTGAAAAAAACAGAGCAAAAGAAGAACTCAGAAAAGAACTTTCTAATCTTGTTGTTAAAGGTGCTCAGAAAATTATCGAAACCAAAATCGATGCAAAATCTGAATCAGCAATGGTTGATGATATTTTAAAGCATATCTAAGGAGTTGTTATGTCTGATTATGCAACAGTAGCCAGACCTTATGCTAGAGCAGCATTTGCCTATGCAGAAGAACACAACAGAACAGATGAGTGGTTTGAATTTTTATCAATGTTGAATCAGGTAACTGTTATGTCAGATGTTTTGTCGTCTGCTAACTGTTTTACAGATGAATATAAACTGGATTTTCTAAGAAAGATTCTTGATGGTCATCTTGATAAGAATCAAGAAAATTTTATCAAGCTCCTGCTGGAATATAAACGCATTGAGGCGGTAGCTGATATTTTCGAGCAATATCAGGAAATGTATGACGAACTGAAGAAATTAGGAAAGGCAGAAGTAGTGTCTGCCAGAAAGTTGTCTTCTGCAGATCTTGATAAGGTTAAAAATCGTCTCGAAACAAAATATGATAAAAAATTTGAAGTTGTAAACACTGTTGATCCATCAATCATTGGCGGTCTGATTTTAAAAATCGACGATAAAGTGATAGATGAAAGTATTAGTGGAAAACTGGGTAAATTATCCAGTTCCTTATTGTCTTAAAAAGGAATTTTAGTATGCAACTGAATTCTATTGAAATTGCCAATCTGATAAAGGAAAGAATTGAGCATTTTGAAGTGGTTACGGAAGCTAAATCTGAAGGTACAGTTGTTTCTGTGTCTGATGGTATAGTACGTATTCACGGAATAAATGATGTAATGCAGGGGGAAATGCTTGAGTTTTCCGGTAATAAATTCGGACTGGCTTTAAATTTGGAACGTGATTGTGTAGGTGCCATTGTAATGGGGCCTTACACCGAGATTAAGGAAGGTGACAAGGTTAAATGTACCGGCCGTATACTTGAAGTTCCTGTAGGTAATGGTTTATTGGGGCGAGTAGTTGACGCTTTAGGTCGTCCTATCGATGGTAAGGGGCCTGTAAGCAACGATGGGTTCTCTCCTGTAGAAGTTATTGCTCCCGGGGTTATTGCCAGAAAGTCAGTCTCTCAGCCAATTCAGACTGGTTACAAGTCTGTTGACTCAATGATTCCTATTGGTCGTGGTCAGCGTGAATTAATAATCGGTGACAGACAGGTAGGTAAGACTGCCCTTGCGGTTGATACCATTATCAATCAGAAGAATTATGGTGTTAAGTGCATTTATGTGGCTATTGGTCAGAAGGCTTCAACTATTGCAAATGTTGTAAGAAATCTTCAGGAACATGGTGCATTGGATAATACTATTGTAGTAGCCGCATCTGCGTCAGATACAGCAGCTCTTCAGTATATTGCTCCTTATGCAGGATGTGCAATGGGGGAATATTTCAGAGATCATGGTGAAGACGCTTTGATTATTTACGATGATCTGTCAAAGCATGCTGTCGCATACCGTCAGATTTCATTGTTGTTACGCCGTCCACCTGGACGTGAAGCATATCCTGGTGACGTATTCTACTTACATTCTCGTTTACTCGAAAGAGCTGCGAGAGTTAATGCGGAATACGTAGAAAAGGTAACTAATGGCGCAGTAAAGGGCAAGACAGGTTCACTGACAGCTCTTCCTATAATTGAAACACAGGCTGGTGACGTGTCTGCATTCGTTCCTACCAATGTTATTTCAATTACTGATGGTCAGATATTCTTAACTACCCAGTCATTTAATGCTGGTATTAGACCTGCGGTAGATCCAGGTATTTCCGTATCTCGTGTAGGTGGCGCTGCTCAAACTAAGCTTATAAAGAAGCTGTCAGGCGGTATTCGTACTGCTTTGGCTCAGTATCGTGAGCTTGCAGCATTCTCTCAGTTCTCAAGTGATTTGGATGAAGCAACTCGCAAGCAGCTGAATCATGGTGAAAAGGTAACTGAACTGATGAAGCAGAAGCAGTATCAGCCTTTGGATGTTGCTCAGCAGGCAATTTTGTTGTTTGCAGCTGAAAGGGGTTTTATTGAAGATATTGAACTGGAAAAGGTTGCAGCATATGAATCAGCTCTGTTAAGTTATGCTCAGTCTGAATTTGCAGAAGATATGAAGAATATTAATGCAAATCCTGATTATAACGATGAGATGGTTAGCAAACTTACTGATATTCTCAATAAGTTTAAGGAAACTCAGACCTTTTAGTAGGTAACTGAATGAGGAGCATGTAATGCCAGGTGCTAAGGAAGTCAGAAGCAAAATTTTTAGTGTGAAAAACACGCAAAAAATTACCAGTGCCATGCAGATGGTTGCTGCTTCAAAAATGCGTAAAGCTCAGGAAAGAATGGAACACAGCAGACCTTATACCAGCGCTATGCTTAAGCTTATAGGTCACATTGCCCGTGCTCATCTTGAGTATAAGCATCCTTATACTATCGAAAGACCAATTAAGAATGTTGGATATATCATTGTATCCACCGACCGTGGTCTTTGTGGCGGTTTGAATATCAATTTATTTAAAAATGTTCTAACCCAGATATCGAAGTATCAGGAACAAGGTGTAGAAAGCAGTGTTGCTTTATTAGGTAGTAAAGCTTGTAATTTTTTTAGTAAATTCGGTATAAAAACTTTGGCTCACGCTTCAGGTATAGGTGATGATCCAAAAGTTGAAAATCTTATCGGTTCCGTTCGTTTGATGCTTAAAGCTTATAACAACGGTGAGATTGACAGACTTTATATCGTATATAACAAGTTTGTAAATACCATGGTTCAAAGCCCTGTTATTGAGCAGATTATCCCTTTAACGCCTAATGCAAATAGTACTGTTAAAGATGATTACTGGGACTATATATATGAACCTGACGCCGAGAGTCTGCTTAATACCATTTTCTCGAGATATATTGAATCTGTAGTTTATCAGGGTGTGGTTGAAAATCTTGCTTCAGAACAGGCTGCAAGAATGGTTGCCATGAAAGCTGCAACTGACAACGCTGAGCGTTTAGTTGATGACTTACAGTTGGTATATAACAAGGCAAGACAGGCTGGCATTACTCAGGAACTTACTGAAATTGTTTCTGGTGCTGCCGCTGTATAAAAGATTGAAATTATGAGGTTAACATGAGTACAGATAAGAACGTTTCGAAAGGTATCGTTGTACAGATTATCGGTGCTGTAGTGGACGTTGAGTTTCCACAGGATAAAATACCAAAGATCTATAACGCTCTTGAAGTTGTTAGTGAAGGTAAGTCAAAAGGTTTAATACTGGAAGTACAGCAGCAGATCGGTGGTGGTATTGCTCGTTGTATAACCATGGGGTCATCCGATGGTTTGAAACGAGGTGCTGAGGTTATTGATACAGGTGATGGTATTAAGGTTCCTGTAGGTCATGAGACTTTGGGACGTATCATGAATGTTCTCGGTGAACCAGTAGATGAAGCTGGTCCTATAAATGAGAAGGAGCGTTGGGTTATTCATCGTAGTGCTCCTAGTTATGAAGAACAGTCAAATACAACCGAAATTCTTGAAACTGGTATTAAGGTTATTGATTTGATCTGTCCTTTTGCCAAGGGGGGTAAAGTTGGTTTATTCGGTGGTGCAGGTGTTGGTAAGACCGTAAACATGATGGAGCTTATCAATAATATAGCCAAGGCTCACTCAGGATTGTCCGTTTTTACTGGTGTAGGTGAAAGAACACGTGAAGGTAATGACTTCTATTTTGAAATGAAGGAGTCTAACGTTCTTGATAAGGTATCAATGGTTTATGGACAGATGAATGAACCTCCTGGAAACAGATTACGTGTAGCTTTAACCGGTCTTACCGTTGCAGAAAAGTTCCGTGATGAAGGTAAGGATGTATTGTTATTTATTGATAATATTTATCGTTACACTCTTGCTGGTACTGAAGTATCCGCATTACTTGGACGTATGCCTTCTGCTGTAGGTTATCAGCCGACACTTGCTGAAGAAATGGGGGCTTTACAGGAACGTATTACTTCAACGAAGACTGGTTCAATCACTTCTGTTCAGGCTGTATACGTACCTGCTGACGACCTTACTGACCCAAGCCCTGCTACAACGTTTGCTCACCTTGATGCTACAGTTGTTCTTTCTCGTCAGATTGCTGCTTTAGGTATTTATCCTGCAGTTGATCCTCTGGATTCAACTTCAAGACAGCTCGATCCGTTTGTTGTTGGCAAGGAACACTATGAAACAGCACGAGGAGTACAGACTGTTTTACAGAGATACAAGGAACTTAAGGACATAATAGCAATTCTTGGTATGGATGAATTATCTGAAGAAGATAAGCTCGTAGTATCAAGAGCAAGAAAGATTGAAAGATTCCTTTCTCAGCCGTTCAGTGTAGCTGAAGTATTTACAGGCAGAGAAGGTAAGTATGTACCTCTGAAGGATACAATCAGAGGCTTCAGTGCTATTATCAATGGTGATGTTGACTCTTTACCGGAACAGGCCTTCTATATGGTTGGTACTATCGAAGAGGCAATGGAAAAAGCCAAGAGCATGTAACTGATTTAAGAGGTTCATATGGCAGAGCAAAAAGAAGAAAAAAGCCCTACCGTTCCTTTGGTACACCTTCGTATAGTTAGTGCTGAAAAATACATTTTTTCTGACTATGTGGCCTATGTTGAGGTTGAAGGTGTGGAAGGCGGAATAGGTATAAAACCGGGACACAGTCCTCTGTTGACAGCTATTAACTCAAGTAATGTTGTGTATACAACAGAACAGGGGGACAAGAGGCTTGTTAACGTTTATGGTGGTGTTCTTGAAGTTCAGCCAAAGAGCGTGACGGTACTGGTAGATACAGCCATTCGTGGTGAAGATATTGATGAATCTCTGGCTTTGGAATCAAAGAGGCAGGCAGAAGCAAAACTTGCAAAGAGTCCAAGAGACCAGGATTACTCAGCTGCTCTGGCAGAACTTTCACGAGCCTTGTCAAAGCTTCAGGCAGTGGAATTAACCAGAAAATTCGGTCATCGCTAATTCAAATTGTAAAAACTTTCCGTTCATGTGTTTGTCAGATAACAACAGACGGAAAGTTTTTTTATATTTCTCTGTTTCTTTATTTTCAGAGAATTTCCGTAATTGGATATCTGTCTTAATTTTAAGAATTTTGTATGTAGAGCTAACATATTGTTTAGTCTATAATGTTAAAAATTTTTGTTTTTAATTTAGAGAGATTTTAAGCATGTCATTGGAAGTAATTATACTTGCCGCCGGAAAAGGTTCTAGAATGCATTCTCATTTACCTAAGGTTTTACATAAGGTAGGTGGTAAAGAGATTTTGCAACACGTTATTGATAATTCTTTAGAATTAAATCCTGAAAAAATTCACATAGTTTATGGATTTGGTGGAAGTATAGTAAAAGATACTATCGGTGGCGACTATGATTATGTAATGCAGAAAGAGCTTTTAGGTACAGGGCATGCTGTTATGCAGGCTTTACCGAACTGTAATCCAGACAGCAAAATACTGATCCTGGTTTCAGATATTCCTCTTATTACAAGTAAGACTTTGAGAGATCTTGTTAATAGCTTTGATGACAAGGGGATTGCTGTTCTTACTTCTGTAGTTGAACATCCTGAAGGGCTTGGAAGAATCAAGAGAGATTCTTCAGGTAATGTGCTTGCAATAGTTGAAGATAAGGATTGTACTCCTGAAGAAAAGCTCATAAATGAAATCAATACAGGTGTTATTGCAGGAGACTGGAGATCTTTAAATGAACTTCTTAAGCAGGTTAAAAACAACAATAATCAGGGAGAATATTATCTGACTGACGTAATTTCTCTTGCCTGTCAGAAAGGCATTTCCGTAAGTTCAGCTGTTTCAGAAAATTCCAAGGAATGTGAAGGAATTAATAATAAAGTCCAGCTTGCAGAGGCTGAAAGATATTATCAGTTGAAAATTGCAAAGAAATATATGACCGAAGGGCTGATTTTACTGGATCCTTCAAGAGTTGACTTCAGGGGTACATTGGAATTTGGTGCCAACACATCTTTAGATGCAAACGTGATTATTGAAGGTAATGTTAAACTTGGTAATAATGTTGTTATCGGCGCTGGATGCGTGTTGAAGAACTGTTCTGTAGGCGACGATTCAGTGATTAGTCCTTATACTGTTATTGAAGATAGCGAAATTGGTAAATCCGCAACTTTGGGGCCTTTCGCACGTTTCAGACCGGGATGTGTTTTAGAGGATCAGGTTCATGTAGGCAATTTCGTTGAAGTTAAGAAATCCAAAATTGCGAAAGGAACAAAGGCCGGACATCTGTCATATTTAGGTGACAGCGATATTGGGGAAAATGTTAATATAGGTGCAGGAACAATAACTTGTAACTATGATGGGGCCAATAAGTGGAAGACAGTCATCGGTAACAATGTTTTTGTAGGTTCTGATACTCAGATTGTGGCTCCTGTTGAAATCGGGGATAATGTAACAATCGGCGCAGGTACAACCGTAACCAAAAACGTTGAGGCAGATAATTTGGTTATTACCAGAGCACCTTTGCGTTCAATTAAAGGTTGGAAGAGACCTGTAAAGAAAAAATAATATTGATAGGACTATGTTATGTGTGGAATTGTAGGAGCGATAGCTCAGAGAGATGTTTCTGACATTTTATTGGAAGGTTTGAGAAGGCTGGAATATCGCGGATATGATTCTGCAGGTATAGCAGTTGTTTATAATAACGAAATCCAGAGAATAAGAAGTCTTGGAAAAGTCAATGAACTAGTGAAGGCTGTTGGAGAAAAGACTTTAGCTGGCGGGTTGGGAATTGCCCATACAAGATGGGCGACTCATGGTAAACCTTCAGTTAATAATGCCCATCCTCACGTGGCAGGACCTTTGGCCATAGTGCATAACGGTATTATTGAGAATTACATTGATATCAAGAACCGTCTTATAGAAAAAGGTCATCAGTTTACCTCAGAAACAGATACCGAAGTATTTGTTGCTTTGGTTAATTCTTATTTAGAACAGGAAGGAAATCTTCTTAATGCAACCAAGCGTGCAATTAAAGATGTAAAAGGTGCATACGGTACTGTTGTTATTGATAAGAATGAACCAGAGCATCTTGTTGCTGCCAGAAGTGGTAGTCCAATTGTGATTGGTCTTGGAATAGGTGAAAATTTTGTCGCTTCAGATCCTGTTGCTCTTTTTCCTATAACTCATAGATTTATTTACCTTGAAGAAGGTGATATTGCTGATGTTTCACGTTTTAAGATTGTTATTTACGATAAGAACGGCAATGTTGTTAATCGTGCTGTTAATGAAGTAAATATTGAAAATGATGAAGCTGTAAAAGGTGAATATCGTCATTTTATGCAGAAAGAAATTTACGAGCAGACCAAAGTTGTTACTGACACTTTAGCTGGTAGAATTTCTGATGAACATTTTGTCGTTGAATGTTTCGGCACAAATGCAAGAGACGTTTTCAGCAGTATTGAAAGAGTTAAGATTGTTGCCTGCGGAACTTCTTATCATGCCGGGCTTATGGCTCGTGAATGGTTTGAGTCCTTGGCTGGAATCCCTACTGATGTTGAGATTGCATCAGAGTTCAGATATAGAAAGAGCATCACCCAGAAGAATACTTTGTTTGTAACTTTGTCACAGTCTGGTGAAACTGCCGATACTCTGGCAGCTGTTCGTATTGCAAAGCAGAAGGGATACGCCCACACGTTGTGTATTTGCAATGTTCCCGGTTCTTCGCTTGTAAGGGAGTCTGAGCTTGTATTTCTGACAAGAGCCGGACGTGAAATCTGTGTTGCATCTACTAAAGCTTTTACTACTCAGCTTGTTTCTCTGCTTTTACTCGTAGGTTCAATAGGGGTTGTAAAAGGTACAATAAGTTCCGAAGATGAAAGTGGTTATGTTGCATCACTGCGTAAATTAGCACCTTCAATTGAAAAGGCCTTAGCTTTAGATAGCAAGGTTGAAGAGATTTCTAGAGAATTCGTAAACAAGCGTAACGCCTTGTTTTTAGGAAGAGGAGCTATGTATCCTATTGCAATGGAAGGTGCTTTAAAACTTAAGGAAATCAGCTATATACACGCAGAGGCATATGCTGCAGGAGAGCTTAAACACGGTCCTATAGCTTTGATTGATGCTGACATGCCTGTGATAGTTGTTGCTCCAAACAATGATCTTTTAGCTAAACTTCGTTCCAATATCGAAGAAGTAAGTGCCAGAAGAGGAATTTTGTACGTGTTTGGTACCCCTAAACTTGGATTAACAAAGGATCCAAACATCAGATTCACAGAAATCGATGAAGTCGACGAGCTGATAGCTCCAATTGTTTACAATGTCATTTTACAGTTATTGGCATATTATGTTGCTATTATTAAGGGGACTGACGTAGATAAGCCTCGTAATTTAGCAAAATCAGTAACCGTAGAATAATGAATGCCCACCATCCAAAGATGGTGGGGTTATAGTCAAATAATAGATTCTAATCGTATATGTTGAAAATCGGATGTCATTTATCATGTGCTAAAGGATATCTGGCAATGGCTGAAACAGCATTGAGCATCAATGCCAATACATTTCAGTTCTTCACCAGAAATCCTCGTGGCGGGAAAGCAAAGAATATTTCTCAAAAGGATTTAAACGACTTTTTGATATTCTGTAAAGAACATGAAATTTCTCAGGTTCTTGCTCATGCTCCGTATACACTAAATCCTTGTGCTAAGGATGAAGGGTTACGGGAATTTGCTAGAAATATAATGAGTGATGATTTGCGTATTATGGATATGATTCCTGGAGGAATGTATAATTTTCATCCTGGTTCACATGTGCAACAGGGGGTTGAGACAGGAATTCATCTGATTATAGAACATTTAAATGCCATCATAACTCCAGAAATAAAAACAGAAGTACTTCTTGAGACTATGTCTGGTAAAGGCAGTGAAATTGGCAGAAATTTTCAGGAAATAAGAAATATTATTGACGGGGTCAGATTTAACGAAAAGTTGGGCGTGTGTCTGGACACTTGTCATCTTTGGGAAGGTGGTTACGATATTGTTAATCATCTTGATGATGTTCTGGATGAATTTGATAATGTTATAGGCCTTCACCGTCTTAAAGCCATTCATTTGAATGACAGTAAAAACCCAATGAGTGCCCATAAGGACAGACATGAATGTATTGGTTTTGGGCAAATCGGTTTAGAAGCACTTGTTGCAGTTATTAATAATCCTCTTTTGAAGAAACTTCCTTTTTATCTGGAAACTCCTCAGGAGGATTTGAATGGTTATGCAAAGGAAATATCAATGTTGCGTAATTTTTATGTTGAGTAAGATAATACTAAATTGATTATATGAATATTTGCAGTTCTGATATGGACTGCATTATTTTTTTGGATAATTTAATGAAAATTGGATTTTTTTATAAATTCTTGGGATTAGTTGGGGGAACGGTAATTTCTTTTATGTTCTCCAATAACAGCTTTGCAGAAGAAAATAACGAAGTTATGGCAGATGACGCCGTAAAGGTTTGTGCTATTCCTCAACTGTATGATTATTTAGAAGATTTGAAAAAGGTATATTCTCTCGGAAAAATTGATATTTCATATGCTTCGTCAAGTATGATTTATGCTTCTGTCATTAATAATCAGATGAAGTGTGATATTTTTCTTGGAAATGATCAAAAATTTCCTGCCAGATATATTACAAGCGGTGTAGGTGATAGCACAGGTTATGGTAATTTTACCAAAACCACTTTGGCTTTATTTTCTGTGACATCAATAATTGATAAGGACTGTGATGTTTTAAATAAGGATATTTACAATAAAATTATAATGCCAAATCCTAAATACAATGTATCCGGTTTTGCTGCATCGCAGATAATTGAACTATATATAAAAAAGAATCCAAAGATAAAAAATAAAGTTATTTATAGTGATAATGAATATTCAGCTCTAAGTTCTATAGTCAACGGATATGCTATGCTGGGCTTTTTACCTTATAATATGGTTGTTGATAATAAGATGACTAAAAATGGTTCTTTCTGTTTGTTCAGTGATACAGAATATGAACCGATAAATTATTATTATATGACGTTTAAAAACAGTAAAAACATAAAAGCTACCAATAGTTTTAGAGATTATCTGTTTAGTGACAAATCACGATTAATTTTAAAAAAACATGGTTATAAGTAACATATTTAGGTTCTTATTTTATTTTTTTTGAAGTTGAAATATAGAATATAATCAAGGGTATTGGTGGTTAGTTCGTTCGGGGGGCTGTTATGTCTTTGGAAATGGATATTGAAATAAATGGAAAACATGGTTTACATGTAAGACCTTGTGCTTCGTTAGTAAAAATTTGCAATAGTGATCCTGAAGTTAAGGTAAAAATAAGAAATACTTCAGAAAATTCTCCTTATGTCGATGGTAAAAGCATGATGCAGGTTTCCACTCTAAGAGCTTCATATGGTCAGACTCTGCATTTTGTGATTGACGGAAATAATGCAACTCAGATGGCTGAAAGAATAGCAGAATTTTTATCAAGACTAGATTAGAATTTTTTATTTTGATAAAAAGCCGTGTGTTTTCATACTATTTTGATTCACACGGCTTTTTTTATGTAATGACACGTGAAATATAAAATATTATGACTGATAAGTCGAAAAGTATGTGGTTGTATACTGAACAAAATGTATTGATATTTGAAAAAATCGTTGTTAGTTAGATACTGATCACTAATTAAAAATTAAAAAATCTATAGAATTGTACTAAGTACATTTAAAGTTGATTATATAAGTCTAGGGACGGTGAGTATATGTCAAATAAGATTTTAATTTTACCTAATTTTGCAGATCAGGAACTGCCTAGTGAAGGTCTTGATCGTTACGACAGTATTTTCTTATTAACTGAAGATCAGGATAATCTTCCTTTCAAGGTCGTTAAGAATCTGATGAGTATTGCCAAGAGTCAGCAGGTTGACATCGATTTCCTTGAAATTCCTCATAAAACTGAAAATGAATTATTCATCAGTTTAGCTTTCAAGATTGCAAGATTAGCAGCTGAAGATGGCAATACTCAGGTAACTTTTGTAACTGAAAACAGAAATTATGATAATTTAGTTGATGCTGCTAAGAGCAATGGTTATGCTGTGGCTAGAGCAGAAGGTTTTTCACGTATCAGTGCAATTCCAAGTGGCCCAAGCCAGATTCAGAACCCTATAAAGCCAACTGAAGTATCAAGCAGCAAGCCTGCAGCAAAGGTTGAAGAAGTTCAGCAGGAAAAGAGTTCTCCTAAGGAAGAAGCCAAGGAAGCTAGCGGAGACAAGAACAAGAAGTTGATTGCCTCTCTCTTAAGTGGTAAGAACTAATAATTTTTTGCTGTAATTACTATTATCCATATTAAAGAAGACAGCCCATGTGGTTGTCTTCTTTGTTTTAATAATTCATATGTTTTGATAGAATTTGATCCTATACTTACTCTTTTTATTTCTGTATACAAAAAAGCTGTTATGTACTTTTTCGAAAATAATTGTCATTATTCAGTATAAGTTATGATTGGATATTGTAAAAGTGTGCATGAAATTAAATAATGTATAATTAAAAAGTTAAAAGGAGACGGTGATGGGATCTTTTTTTCTTTGGGGTATTTGGACCAAATTAACATTGGTTTTTGTAATACTTTCAATTCTTTATTTTTTAATTTATCTCGTTATTTAGTATGTTGACATTTAATAATCTGACTATTGGATATAACAAACATCCTGTTATTCATCATTTGAATATGCATATTGAGAAAGGAGCGTCTGTTGCCATTGTTGGACCGAATGGTTGTGGTAAGTCTTCGTTGCTAAAAGGAATCATGTCCTTTATAAAACCTATGGAGGGCAGCATTTCCATTGGCATAGAGAAAAATAAAATTGCTTATTTACCGCAAAGCTCAACAGTAGATAAAACCTTTCCAATGACAACATTGGAATTGGTTGCTTCTGGATTACTGTACAAAAAAGGTTTTTTATCAAGTCTGAATGATGAAGATTTGGATTTAGTTAATACAACTTTGGATAAAGTTGGATTAAAGGGAATGGCAGATGAACCGTTAAAAGCTCTTAGCGGTGGGCAGATACAGCGAGCTTTGTTTGCCAGATTAATTATTCAGGATGCAGATCTTATCTTGCTTGATGAACCTTTTAACGCGATAGATTATAAAACAATTGTCGAATTGTTAAAAATTGTTCGTATGTGGATTGATGCTGGAAAAACAGTTGTATCTGTGCTGCATGATATTCAACAGGTTAGAGAAAATTTTGTTTATACGGCTGTTTTATCCAGAGAACTGGTAGCTTATGGATTAACCAAAGATGTCTTAAACAGGGAAAATTTGGAAAAAGCTTTTAATAACAGTTTTTACCCTCATAAAGATGCAAATATTTGTAACAAATAACTATGTTTAATGAACTTTATAATTTTCTGATACATCCGTTGCTTTCATATGATTTTATGCAGAAGGCTTTTGTATCTTTGGTTTGTCTTTGTTTCAGCTCACCATTGATAGGTGTTTTTCTGACACTAAAAAGAATGAGTTTAAGTGGTGATGCTATTTCACACGCAATACTGCCTGGAGCAGCTGTAGGTTTCATGTTTTCAGGCCTTTCTGTTGCAGCTATGACAATAGGTGGTATGGTTGCTGGAATTGTTGTAATTATTATGTCCAGTCTATTTTCCAGAGTGAGTAAAAGCAGTGAAGAGAGTAATCTTGCTGTTTTTTATCTGTTCAGTCTTGCGTTGGGAGTGTTAATAATTTCATTAAACGGCTCAAATCTTGATTTGCTTCACTTTCTTTTTGGATCTATTTTTGCTGTTGGTAAGGAAACTATTCTTCTGCTCGGGTTGTGTACTTCTGTAACACTGGTTCTGCTGTCATTTATTTCTAGACCTTTAATTTTAGATACGGTTGATCCTCTTTTTCTTGCATCTGTAAGCAAATCGGGAACTTGGGTGCACATTTGCTTTATGATTTTAGCTGTTTTTAATTTAGTAAGCAGTTTTCAGGCAATAGGAACATTAATGTCTGTGGGTATTATGATTATTCCTGCAACAAGTGCTAAATTTTGGAGCTATAAGTTATCAAATATTATTGCAATAAGTGTGATATTTGCGCTTATATCTTCATATGTAGGGCTGGTTATGTCTTTTCATTTTAATGTTCCATGTAGTCCTGCCATAATTATTTCGTTGAGTGCTATATATTTATGTTCGTTCGTATTCGGTGGACACAAAGGGATAATTAAGCGTTTTGTTAAAGGAAAACATTACGAAAATTAAAATAAACAAAAAGCCATCAGATTCAAACGAATGTGATGGCTTTTAAATTTGATAAAAAGTAATTTTTATTTCTTCGTATTTGTATCATTCAGAATTATGGTACTGTTGTCCTTTAGAGCAGGTAATTTAAAACTTAAAACGCATAATATCATTCCTGATAAAATGAAAGGCACACTTAGATACTGACCTACAGTGAACAAGCTTTCTGTCATGCTATAACTTGCCTGTTCAGGCTTAAAATACTCAAGTATGATTCTTGCAATGAATACTGATATTAAAAATAAACTTAGTATAAAGCCAGAGCCACGATTTTGGTAATTTCTGTAAACAAGATAAAGAAAAAGAGCTATTAAGAAATAAGACAGTGATTCATATATTTGTACGGGGTGACGAGCGATGTTGTCAATTCGTTCAAAAATGATTCCGTAGCTGTCATTTGTAGGTTTGCCATAAATTTCGGAATTAAAGAAATTTCCAATTCTTATCATTCCTCCAACAAATGCGGTCGGTATACAGAGCATATCGGCAAGATTAAGAAACTTGTATTTATAGATTTTACAATACAGAAGGGTCGTAAGTATTAGACCTAATCCTCCTCCGTGGCTTGCGAGACCGCCCTGCCATATTTTAAGAATATCTATAGGATGGGAGAGATAGTATTGAGGATCATATGCTAGACAGTGTCCAAGTCTTGCCCCAATGAGGGTTCCTGTAATCATAAATAACAGCAACATATCTAATCCGCTTGTATTTATGTTTCTTTTTTTGAATTCTGTATTAGCAAAATAATATCCGAGCAGAAAACCAACAGCAAAAAATAATCCATACCATCTTAAAGAAAGATTGATAACCGGTATGGTAAAGATAACCGGATCTGCGTTCCAATTTAATAACATGATATAAACCCATATAATGTAATTGAATATTATGAGGGGTATTTTAAGTGTAAAAATAGAAATTTCATAAGATTTTTTTTAAAATATACCTGAAATTGAAAAAGGTTTATGAAAATGATTGAAAACGTTGAAATATTCATGATTTATAGCGGATTTACACTTTTTATAGTGGGGGCTATCTGCTGTTTCATTGCTGTGTCATTTAGATTTGGTGTTCTATGTACTTTATTGGGAAATACCATGCTTTACTTAGGTACTATTTTTTCAAGAAGAACCTATGAGTTTATGGAAAGAGTAGGGATAAGTGATTTCTTTAATCATGATTTAGACGAATTAAAGGTTAAGGCAGTAGTGACAGCTGTAATTTTGATGACTTTTTTATGGTCAGTCAGATGGGTGAAACATTTTGTCGTTGATGGTGTGTTTTATTTTCTTTTTCCAAATGTAATAAAACCTCAAATTAAAAAGAGTAAAGCTTGATAAGATGAAATAAAGGTGTATTTTTAAGTTTTGGGAAAGTTTTTGTTTGTTTTTTAATCAAACAAGCAAAAAAATAAAAAAAATTGCGAAAAATCACAAAAGTGTGTTGACAAAAATTCTCGAAAAAGTAAAATACACATCACTCGCTGAGCACAGCGAAAAACAAAAAGTTCTTTAAAAACGAATCTAGACAATCTGTGTGGGCACTCGCTGAATTCATGAGCTGAAATAAAAAATGGTTCTTGAAGAAGCTGAGTGTCAAATCTAAGAGCAATTAGAAAGACAGTCATTCAAAGAGAGCCGAAAAAACTTCAACTAATTTAAAGTGAAGAGTTTGATCATGGCTCAGATTGAACGCTGGCGGCAGGCTTAATACATGCAAGTCGAACGGTAACAGCAGGAAGCTTGCTTCCTGGCTGACGAGTGGCGGACGGGTGAG
>NZ_FOXF01000073.1 GCF_900115655.1 Ruminobacter amylophilus
ACATGAACAAAGCCTTTCTCTTTCAGGTAAATTCAAATGTCCCGTGTGACAAAAGACATTTCTTCCGGACATTGAACGCCTTAAGGTTGTTTCGGTATTGTGAAAACCAGAAAGATTTGAGGGGTACATAAGATACTTTGCAGAAGAAGTAAGAGCTTCTTGAAAGGTAGTTGTATTGTTTATATAATTCATGGCATGGATCTTCATTTTGGTTGAGATGCTACATCTTGCAGGATGCAACTCAAACATAAAGGAAGATCCTTTTTTATTCAATGCATAAATAATTTTTATTTTTTGCAATCACATAAAAAAAGTGATTGCCCCTTTCTTTTTTCAAAAATAAAACCGTTACCCCTGCGGGTAACGGTTTTCCGTCAGTACCGGTACCTGACAGGTGCCGGCCGCGGCTGATACTGCTAAGCCTTCGGTCTGGCATCACCGCCGATGGTTTCAAGCTTGGCTTCAGTACCGTCCTTAAGATTCTTGACAAAGATATCCATCTGATTAAAGGCGATTTCTATGTCATGTTCACGGAATGTCTTCAGAATATCTGAATTGATGGTATCAATACACGGATATCTGTCTGCAATCTTGCTGGTATACAGATAGAAATCAATGTTCAGATTACTGTCGGCAAATTCCATGAAATAGACTTTAGGATTAGGAACCTTCACCACATACGGATTTCTGTCGGCAATTTCATAAAGCAGAGCCTTTACCTCATCCATGTCGGAACCGTAGCCGACGCCAATCTTTATAACCACGCGGGTCACGGTATCTCTTAAGGTCCAGTTTGTCAGCGAGCTGGTAATGAGTGAACGGTTTGGAATCACGTATTCCTTCAGGTCAAAGTCCACAATGGTGGTTGCTCTGATACGTATCTTCGAAACCGTACCGCTGTGATCGTTAATGGTGATGATGTCACCTATACGGACAGGTCTTTCAAACAGGATGATAATACCTGATATGAAATTGGCGAAGATTTCCTGCAGACCAAAACCCAGACCTACGGAGAGAGCCGCCACCAGCCACTGAACCTTGTCCCACCCTATACCGAGACTTGAAGCGCAGAACAGTACGCTGAAGGCTATCAGCAGATAGGAAATGATGGTGGTTACTGAGTAACTGTACTTCTGCAGAGATGCGAACCTGTTGAGAATGAACACCTGAATCGCACCCGGCAGGTTCTTGACCAGCACCGTGGCCAGCACGATGTTATAGAACACCAGCATAAAATCAAACAGGGTTATGGCACGTCCGGCATCACCGCTGCCCACCTTGTAGAGAATATAATTCTTCAGATAGCTGGTTACGGTAAGCAGATCACCCCAGATTTTATACAGAATAATCACCAGCAGCAGCACGAAGATGTTATCAATAATGCTTACGGCCTGCTCACTGATCTTAAAGGTGTTCATTACTGAGGACTTATCCAGAATATAGTCATCTATATTTTCCGGAGATTCAGAACCGGCTTCAACTCCCTCAGCTTCAGCCTTCTTGCGGTTCTGTTCCATTTCAGCCATTTTCTGCTTCAGTCTGATCTTGTTTGCCACCACCTTGATGGTACGTTTAATCAGGCTTCTGAGCAGATCATATGTAAGCACGATATACAGTGAGACTATGAACTTTTCATAAACTCGCACGCTTGAATAGTAGTACCCCATGTAGGTTATCACCACCAGAGACAGACAGGTGCCTATGGCTATGGCCAGAGCAAACTTCTTGCGGAGCAGGAATTCCTCATTCTTATAATTGACGACAAACATGTAGATAAATTCATAAGCAATGTATGCTGACAGCACCATGGTAATGAACTGTCCCACATAGTCGTCGGAAAACATCTTCGGATAGAGAGTTCTCCACAGCACAATGGAACCGATAACGCAGATTACGAAAAATATTCTCATGAAGCTCTTGTAGATCTTCTGATTGTACGGTATTCCGAAATATCTTTCGTTCACGCCGCCGGCCGAATAGAATTTGGAAAAGAATACGGATGCTCCGACAAGAAGGGATATTGACAGAGCCACGTAAATCAGTGCACCGTGAATCATGGAATCTTCAGAACCGGAAACCCCCACCATGCACACCTGAATATAACCCACGATGAAGGTAATCACTGCAAACTTGAAACCTGCCATGAAATCCGCAAACAGACAGATTGGCACATCAATGTAACCTGTTTTGGAAATCTTGTTGGCATACTTGCCGAGCTCTTCCTTCTTTTCCCTGAAAATGCCACAGAAATAAATAACAACTGACAGGAAAATCATAAGCATCAGAATTCTGAAGATTTCTCCTGAGGACGGATGCTTGAAATACAGGGAATGTATTATCTTTGCATAGAAAAGCTCACCGTTATCCCTCTTGGTACGGAGTTCCTTGAACCATCTCTTTGATATGCCTGAATTGGAAGGATTCCAGAACATGGCATTATCAGTCTTCAGACGCAGGTTGTTCTGAAGCTTGGTGTAGTTTTCATTGTTGATCTGCAGATTGATGGCATTGCGGGTATAGTTGTTCAGCAGTGTATTCAGTTCAGTAATCAGTCTTTCACGGATTTTGATGTTCTTGTCAACCAGAGCCTCAAGTTCTCTGTTTTCTTCAAAATCCTTGCTGTATTTCTGCCTGATTTCCCTGCTGAATACATCAAGTGAATCCAGCTTGGTCTTGTTTGTATACTGCAGCATCTGTCTTTCAGAAGTCTTGTCCACAAAATTATCCGGCATGGCAAACTTTCTGTAAAGATGCGTTGGATCGGACAGAATCTTGGCAAGATAGAAAGATCCCTTGAAGTAATGAATCTGATTGTCAATGTCGGAATCAAACTTCTTTGCCTCCTCAATCAGATTAAGGAGCTGATTATTGTCGGATACAATCTCGTTGTTTTCGTCATTAACCTCTTCAATGAGATTCTGGAGCTGGTTGTTTTCATTTGACAGCATGGAGAGTGCCGGATGTTCTCCTGAATTCTTCACAACCTCATCCACGAGCTCCTTGGTTTCCTGAAGCTCATTCTTGCGCAGATCATTCTGAAGAATCACCAGACCGTCCAGGAATCTTGAACATTCTTCAGCCATTTCCTGCTTGAGTCCCAGAATATAGGTCATGTTCTTGTATGAAATCTCACTGTTGTTCAGCACGAACTGAATCATGTTGATTTCACTGGTATATCTGGTATTGAGGGCCTTGAGACTCAGGTACTGTGACTCGTTGATAGAAACATCCGTTTCCTTGAGTTTGATGTTGTTTTCAAGAATCAGATTTGACAGCTCGCCGACCTTAGACGTAGCGTCCTTGATATAGTTGTTGGAATTGTCGTGATAAGATTTGAATTTCTGGTATGCGGCATTGAATGAATCGCGTTTTGCGGTGTATTTTGCAATCAGCAGAACCAGATCCTGACTGGTTATTTTCTTGAGTGTCTTGCGATCCTTTTCCAGTTCCTTAAAGAATTCGTTGTGTTCTTTAAGGTATTTGTTATTGTTCAGATCCAGATTTACAAAGCCTTCAATTCTCTTGAACTTGGCATTGGTATCAATAATTATTTTATTGCTTTCCTGAATGTTGCGGTAATCATCAAGACTTGACTGCTCCTCTGAACCGATGGTTCCGTCCTTTTCCTTTGCACTCAGGGCCTTTACCCTGTTTTCAATTTCGGTAACCGTCACGCCTATTCTTGACGGATCGGATTCATTCACGTCTTCCACCACGGAAGCGTAAGCTATGGATGCAGCAAACAGAAGAATGCTGAAAAAAGAAAATAACTTAATGTATCTCATGATATCTGATTCATTCATCCCGAAATGTCTTTCAGGGAAATACCGTAGATTAAATTTTTAACGAAAACAAGTTTTCTTTTTTTCACGAAAACATGAAATAAAAGAAAAAAACACCTGAGCGATTATATCAAAAATTCATATGAAGATGATCAGCCGGAGGCATATAAAGGCATTACCGGACCGTGAATTCATAAATTCCGTCGGAGACAGCTGCCACGTCGTTCAGTCACGGCTAATAAAATCCGCGAAACATTGCCAAATGCCGGTGAATTGGGTACGATTGTGTTATATAATTCGCCCGGCGGTTTTTACATCCGGGCGCCATTAATAACAATTAATGTATGATGACTGATTTAAGTTCAGCCGGTCGCGACAGAATATACCGCATACCATAACAGCAGCTACTTTTTAATACATGAAAAACATATATCCTCAATACCCCCTGTTTCCTGAATCTGACAATGATGAATACCTTAATCTCATGCAGCTCTGCAGAGAACTGTCCATCTCCTATGCCACCGGCTCAAACTGGCTGAGACTCGGTAAAATAACCAAATCGGAACAGGGATTCAGCCGTCGTTATGTTGAACAGCTGAAAAAGGATCTGAACGAACAGGATCTTGCTCTGAAGTCCAGAAGAAACAAAAGACTTTCCGGCGGTCGCAAGCTTTATGTCGCCTATCTGCCCAAGTATTCTGCCAACATTGAGCCGGTTGTCAGCATTTCAAATTTTCTCACTGACGAAGACCTTGAGGTGACTGATGAACTTCTGCGCACCATACTGACCGGTGCGGCGGTAAGCCTTATCTGCCAGCAGGCTGCCCCGGAAATCACTTCAGCCGTTGCCGAAGCTGAAAGACTCGGCAAATCCGTTCTCGAGCTGGTACTGGGCAGACAGATAAAACTCGGCAGATTCACCAGACTGCTTGAACCTCTGCTTCCGAAAGACATAAACAGAGCCATGATTGATCTTGAAAACTATCCTGAGCTCTTCTATCAGGACTTTCATCAGGAAAACCAGGCTGATACGCTGGGATTTCTGTACATATCCTGTCAGAACCTCGGCAGAAGAAAGGCTCACGGCATTTATTACACTCCGACAGATGTGGTGGTCAGGGCGGTAAACAGTCTTATAGCCGACGGAAACTATCATGACAAGGCATTCATAGATCCGTGCTGCGGTACCGGAAACTTCCTGATGCAGCTTCCTGATGATATTCCATTCAACAACATTTACGGAAATGATCTGGACGAAACAGCCATTGTACTGGCGAGAATCAGTATGGCACTGAAATACCCTGAGGTATCAGCAGAAATGCTGGAATCACATCTGCAGATCTCCAATTACCTCACCAGCATCTTCAAACTGGGCGAATTCGACTGTATTCTCGGCAATCCGCCATGGGGAAGCATATTCAGTGAAGAAGAGGAAAAATTCATCAGGGAAAACTTCATCTGTGCGGGCAAATGCCGTCATCCTGAATCCTTCGAGCTGTTCATTGAGGAAGCGATAAAGGAACTCAAGCCTGAAGGCACACTGTCCTTCGTTGTGCCCGAGGCTCTGCTCAACGTCAAATCGCATAAGAACGTACGTGAGCTGATTATGCAGGAAACCAATATCAGCGAAATTGAATATATCGGTGACGTTTTCGACGGCGTGCAGTGTCCGGCCATTATTCTGAAGCTTTCCAAAAGCAGTAAGGGAATCAATACCAGAGGGATGATTATCAGAACCCCAAAGCGCGAATTCGTCATCGGCAGAAAACGCCCTGTAACCTCTGACGGCTTCAGCTTTAATCTGGATGACAGTGAATACGAGATAATCAGACAGATCAGCAGATGCGGCAGATATACCCTTAAGGATCATGCATCCTTTGCTCTGGGGATTGTCACCGGCAATAACAGGGAGCTTCTGTCCCCTGCTCCGAGAAGCAGCGCCAGTGAACCGATTATCTGCGGAACTGACATCAGCAGGTACGGCTATGAAACCGGCAGAAACTACGTTGAATTCAGTCCGGAAAGATTCCAGCAGTGCTGCGCTCCGGAATTTTTCAGAACAAAGGAAAAGCTAATCTACCGCTTCATAAGCAAACGACTGACGTTTGCCTACGACAACAGACAGGTTCTTACCCTGAACAGTGCAAATATTCTCATACCTGATATCAGTGAACTGGATATCATGTGCGTTCTGGCCCTGCTCAATTCCCGTATTCTGCAGTTCTACTTCTGGCACAGCTTCAATTCATGTAAAGTGCTCCGTTCTCATCTGGAAGCCCTCCCGCTGCCTGAAATCAGCGATGATGAGCAGGCCGTTATCAGAGCTCTGGTGCTCAGGCTTACGAATATGGATAATCTGCAGCCTGAATCCACTCCGTATCTGGAAAAACAGGTTTTATCCACAGACACAGACAGTAAAGACAGAGAAGCTCTCTATGACGAACTGGACCTGCACATAGCAAATCTGTACGGTCTCAGCAGAAAGCAGTACGCACTTATCAGAGAAGCTACCGAAAAAGACTGTATACTCTGACAAAAACCTCTTTTTTTTCATGGTAAATCATCTGTGTGAGTATTTTTTCTCACACTTTGTGAGATATTTGCCATAGTCGTGTGAGAGTAAAACTGTTTTTCATTTTTTGTCATATTATTTTAAAAACAACTTACAAGCCTTGAAAACAGGCCTTTTAGCTCATAAAAATTTTTCATGATGATATTCTGCAAAGCTGAAATAGTGATATTAATCATTAAATTCAATTTTCCCAAAATATACAATTAAAACAGGTTAAGGAAGACATGGAAGTCTGATAATGGCAGGACGCCGGATAACTTAACTTTAAGGGCAGGATGCCTGATAACAGGATGTTTACAGGCAAGATGCCGGTCTGGAACACGGATGTTCCATCTGAAGACTTACCGAAAGGATTTCGGATTAATCTTAAATTGAGAGTATTAAAGAATTCATATGCTGTCAGGACAGGAAGTTCTGACAGTTTTTTTTGCTTACGGCAACCACCCAGCGCTCATGTCCGCACATATGATTTATCTTCCGATATCACTGCACTATTACTTATAAATAAATCTCTGAGTTTCTCTCATGACACTTAATAATCAGTCTGGCTGTATCTCATCTCTGGTCCGGCCCGGATATCAATCTCTTTACAGCCTTAAAAACAATGCCTGTTCCTGAGTGTTTTCACGTCGAAAAAAGGCTTTATCCTACCTTAGTGTGAGACATTTGCCATATTATTGTAAGCATTGCACAAAACGTTATTCTCGTAATTTGAATAACAATAATTTCATAATCCCTTTATTTTCAATGGTTCAAGCGATGTCTCACAAGGCTTACAGAAATTTTAAATCAAAATTTTATTGATCTGGATCATTTATTTCAAGATCCTAAGTATCTAGAATAGCAGGTGTTGAGGGAGACAAGGATGTCTCAAAGCAAGATGCTACCTCGAACGCTGTACGGGTTATGACTGAAATACAGGATGTATTCACGATATGACCCAGGAACATGGATGTTCCTGAAACACCGCTTGATTTTACAGGGACGTAAAAGAAAGAGCGACGATTTTAAAACACACACATGTAAGTCAAGGGTTCGAACAGTTCATGATGAACGATTTAGTTCGAACCTTCTTTTTTTTCCGGGCTTTATTTTTTCCTCAGACCTGACACCACCTTCCCTCTTTCCAAGACATCAGCATCAGACCGGCACC
>NZ_FOXF01000006.1 GCF_900115655.1 Ruminobacter amylophilus
GGATGTTTTAGGTTCCGTCAGACTGGAAGAAGCCAGAAGGCATCAGGACAAAGCCCGAGAATTCAAAAAACAGGTTAAAACTGTTAAAGATAAAGAAGTCCTGAGGGAACTTAAACAGAATATTCGGGATGAAAGTCAGCGGTACACCAGACTGAAAAGAGCCCGCTGGTCCGTGTTAACCGACAGCCGGAATCTTAGTGAAGCAGGAGAAGAATTCTTAAATGAAATTCTTAATACGCACAATGATCTTGCCACCTGTTATGCCATGAAAGAAGAAATGAACCGTCTCTTTGAATTACGAGACAAAGAAGAAGCCTACTACGGATGGATGAAACGGTTTATGGCAGCGAAGGAAAGTGGAATACCGCAACTTCAGAAATTTGCAGAGTTGAAGGAGCGGCGTCTGAGAGGATTGGTAGCTCACGCTACTCATCCTATCAGCACCGGAAAATTAGAAGGTATGAACAATAAAAATAAAGTGGCTAAAAGAATTGCATACGGCTACAGAGATGAGGACTATTTCTTTACTCTAATTCGATACCAGTCCTCTCTCGGATTCCCAACAATTCCGTGAAGAGCCTTATTTTTTATGTACCGGATTTTATTCTCATAAACTCCGGATACCGGACTGTTTCAGCTTAGAGCTTGTTGAAGAATACAGCAGCTCCGAGAGGTTCGAGAGTAAAGCTGTAGGTGGTGCCTGCAGGATAAACTTCTTCTTCTGAACAGGATGCCTTTGAGAGATCCATGTACTTCAGAGAGATTGCGGCTGATTCATCAGAGAAGAGGCTGTTTTCAAATGTTACGTTGATCTGCTTGTCTTCCTGAATGTTCATTACCACGATTACTTCGGAATCACCGTAGGTCTTCTTGACTGCAAAGAGATTGCTGTCAGTACCGATATCGGTCATGGTACCCATTGAAAGAGCCTTTGAATTGTTACGGATCTTCAGCATTTCAGATACGTAGTTCTTGAGGTTTTCCTGATCTGAGCTGAAACCTCTGAACTGACCGGTTACACGTGCAACATGGTCGTCATAGTAACCCATTTCATTCTTCTGAACGTCAAAGTTAGGGACTTCCTGACCCCATTCATCGCCGTAGAAGATGGTGATAGGACCGCTTAATGAGGCGATAACGGTATGTGCCAGTCTGTAACGCTTCCAGTATTTATCGGAATCGTAGTTGCCTGAAGAGAGAGCCTTCTTCTTTACGCCTCTCTGAAGCAGGTCGCCGAAACGTACGAGGTCGTGATTTGAGATGAAGTAGTTAGGTACTGCAAAATCAGGATAGGTGTTTTCAGCGTTAACGAGTTCGTTCTGGATTGTGGTGCCCTTGTGATTGTATGCTGAAGATTCTTCAACTGCCAGAGCTTTTACGATACCGTAACGGGTATTGAAGGCAAAGTTTGACTTAAGACCCGGGAGTGAGTCGGAACCGTAACCGTACTGTGTAATCTGGCTGTCGCCTGACCAGATTTCACCGACCATGTAGCCGAGAGGATGAACGGTTTCTCCGTTTCTGGTGTAGGTGGTGTTCTTTGCGGCTTCTTCAACAGCTTCTCTGATTTCCTTCCAGTTCTTTACAGGAACCTGATAAGCCTGGTCGAGTCTCCAGCCGTCGATCTTGTATTCAGTAATATAGTGGGCAGCAAGTTCCTTGTAGAAATCAAGGGTTGCTTCCTGAGAATGATCCGCACAGAGAGTGCCTTCTCCGGCAGTGTAGGTTGAGCCCAGACCCTGACATACGTCGGTTGAAACGAGAGAGATGTATGACGGAGAGGTCCTTGAAATGGTTGACTTGAAGTGACCGAATACACCGTCAAGGAATACGTACATTCCTTTGGCGTGAGCAGCGTCAACCAGAGTTCTGAAGGTGTCTTCACTGCCGAAATGAGGATCAATCTTGTAGTAGTCTTCACCGAAATAACCGGTGGCGTCAAGAGGAGTAACAGGAGTTGAGGTATCGGCACTCTGGAATACAGGAGTTAACCAGATTGCATTGATGCCGAGGCCCTTGATGTAGTCAAGCTGATCAATAACACCCTGTATATCACCCTTGTGATTGCTGGTGCCGTAGCCGACGTCATAGTTAATGTTGTTGTCACCGTTGTTGAATGCTTCCACCATAATCTGATACATGCGGATGTTACAGATGTCTTCAACGGCGGTGCTTGGATTGTTACAGAACAGATTATTCTTGTATGTTGATGCTTCCTTGAGGGTTGCGTCCACAACAGTGATTTCGCCGCCTTCTTCGCTGCTGCTGCTTCCGCAGGCTGTGAGTGAGGTTGCAAGAAGGGTTGACATGATTGCCAAATATAATTTGTTCATGGTGGATTTCATATAACTAAAATTCCCTGTTATCTTATTGTTGATGATTTTTTAATTTTTAAAACAAATAAAAACAAAACGTGATGTTTTGTTTTTTATTGTGTCAGTCTATCTGACTCCGTGTTGATGAGTATAGCAATTTTTAGAGCTTTTATATAAAAAAAATACTGTTTTGCATAAATTTATTTGTAATTGTTAGAAGCATGTTAAACAAATGTGTGATTTGACGGAGTTTAATTTTAACGAATTGTATAAATAGCTGAAAAATGACTGTTTTAGTACAAAATCAGGAAATGTTATTTTACATTCCCTGAAAGAATGAATGGATAATAAACCTTGGAATATGGTTAAGAAGCATTCTTTATCCTGTTGACGGATGCATGGTTTCAGTTCCGGTCGGGAGGCCTAAATATTATGAAGTTTATGAAGTGTTCATGTCTGAGAAATGCTGCCGGTGCTGCAGCGGTGATTCTCGCATCTTTTTCTTTCTGCAGTCCGGTTCTGGCGGCAGTTCAGTCTGATAGCGTGGCGGCTGGAACTGAAGGTTCTCAGAACAGGGTTCTTGTGGCCTATTTTTCCAGAACCGGTGAAAACTATGCCGTAGGCAGTATCTCCTCAGGCAATACATATCTTGTCGCAAAAGAAATTGCCGAACAGACCGGAGGCAGACTTTTTGAAATCAGAACCGCCTACAGCTACCCTGCCGATTACGGTGAATGCGTAAAGAAGGCAAGAGAAGAAAAGGAAGCGAACACAAGACCGGAACTTGCTGAAAACATAGATGTTTCTCCATATGACGTAATCTATCTCGGAGCTCCGGTTTGGCACGGGGATCTGCCGATGGCAGTCTACACTTTTCTGGAAAGCGGTGATTTTTCAGGCAAGACGGTAAGACCGTTCAACACTCACGAGGGAAGCGGAAGCTCCGGATTTGACGTTAAAATCGGAAAAGCCGTTCCAGGTGCGTCGGTAACTGGAGTTCTCTCAATTCAGGGAAAGGAGGCCCAGAATGAAACTCATAAACTGCCGTTCAAGGTAAGAAACTGGATTAAGTCGGAATAATCCTTCGTGTTCAGATTTTCGGCCGTTTTACGCATGATGACGGCCGTTCTCCTTATTGACTCATATGGCGGATATATTGAATAAACGCCGTAATATCCGTATAATCAGCCTCGGAAATTACATTACTTTCAGGCCGGTAGCACGTGCTGCCGGCCGTTATCTGCGGATATTTTATTTTTAATCCCCGAAAGACAATAACTACATATGAATACAGCTTCAACCAAAATAACCTACAGCAGAATAGCCAAAGTTCTTGAAGATGCTCTTATAAGAGACCGTAACCGCATACTGGCGAAGGCCCGCAAGGTTTTCGGAACCAGACAGAGGCCTGTTGCCGAGCCTGATGAGGAAAAGGTGACCGAGCTAGCCCTTGAGGCCGCGGCTGCGGTTGAATCTGCTCAGAAACGTGCTGAAAAGATACCGGAAATAACTTATCCCGAACAGCTTCCGGTAAGCAGGGAAAAGGATGACATCATCAGACTGATTAAGGAAAATCAGGTGGTTATTGTTGCCGGCGACACCGGTTCAGGCAAAACCACTCAGCTTCCTAAAATCTGTCTTGAAGCAGGTTTCGGCCGTCGCGGCAAGATAGGTCACACCCAGCCGCGAAGACTTGCCGCAAGAACCGTGGCCGACCGCATCAGTCAGGAACTCAAATGCGAGCTGGGCACTGTCGTGGGTTATAAGGTTCGATTCGGGGACAAGACCTCAGACGATACCGTCATCAAGCTGATGACGGACGGTATTCTGCTTACCGAACTTGAGCAGGATCGCTTCCTTAATGAATATGAAGTCATCATTATCGACGAAGCGCATGAACGCAGTCTCAATATCGATTTTATTCTGGGTTTTCTGAAAGGTCTTCTGGAAAAGAGAAAGGACCTGAAGGTAATTATCACCTCCGCCACCATTGATCCCGAAAGCTTCAGCAGACATTTCGGTAATGCTCCGGTTAAGCTGGTGGAAGGCAGAACCTATCCCGTGGAAGTCCGTTATGAACCTCTTGATGATCTCCTTGATGACGAAAACGAGGAAATTGACGAGGACGTGCTACTTACCGGTATTCTCAGAGCGGTGAAATCTCTTGATGAGGAAATGATGGGAGATATCCTCGTCTTCATGAACGGTGAACGCGATATTGCCGAAGCGGCTGATTATCTGCGCAGGGCAAACCTACGTTCAACTGAAGTGCTTCCGCTGTATTCAAGACTCGGCGTTGCGGAACAGAACAAGATTTTTGCTCCCCACGGACTGAGACGCATTGTTCTCGCCACAAACGTGGCCGAAACCTCCGTAACCGTTCCCGGCATCAGATACGTGATAGATCCGGGAACCGCCAGAATCAGCAGATACAGTTACCGCAACAAGGTGCAGCGTCTGCCGATTGAGCCGGTGTCACAGGCCAGCGCAAATCAGAGAAAGGGGCGATGCGGCCGTGTATCCTCAGGTATCTGCATCCGTCTGTACAGTGAAGCGGATTTTATGGCAAGGCCTGAATTTACGGATCCGGAAATCCTCCGCACCAATCTGGCCGCGGTTATTCTGCGCATGATCAGTCTGCGTCTCGGCAGTATTGAAACATTTCCTCTGCTTGATCGCCCGGAACAGCGTCAGATAAATGACGGCATCAAGCTGCTTGAGGAACTGAGTGCGGTTTACAGGGATCGCAACGGGGAACTGAGACTTACCGAAACCGGCAGGCAGATGGCGGCTCTGCCGTGTGACCCTCGTCTCGGCAGAATGATGGTGGAGGCAGGAAAACAGGGGGCGCTGTCCGAAGTTCTGATAATCGCCTCAAACCTCAGCAGTCAGGAGGTTCGTGAACGTCCGCTTACGGCCAGAAACGCCAGCCAGGAATATCACCGCCGTTTTGATGACGACCGTTCCGATTTCATGGGAATCATCAATCTGTACAATTATCTGAAACAGCAGATGGATGAGCTCAGCGGCAGTGCCCTGAGAAAGAAGATGCGCAGGGAATTTCTGTCATACATGCGCATGAGGGAATGGCTGGACATTTATGCCCAGCTTAAGGATGCGGTGAAAGATCTCGGACTTAAGTTCAATGAGGCTCCGGCCACTTATGAGGAAATTCATAAATCACTCTTAAGCGGTCTTTTAAGCATGATCGGCATGCGCAGTCCTGAAGGCAGTGAATATATGGGGACCCGCTCAAACAGATTCATGATTTTCCCGGGCTCCGGACTTGCAAGAAAGAACATCAAGTGGGTAATGGCCGCGGAACTTACGGAAACCAGCCGTCTTTTTGCCCGTATGGTGGCTGAAATAGATCCTCTGTGGGTTGAGCATTACGCAAAGGATCTCATTAAATTCTCGTACAGTGATGAACACTGGAGCAAAAAGCAGGGGGCGGTCATAGCCCTGCAGAAGGGAATTCTGTACGGTCTTGCCGTAATTAACGGCCGCAAGGTCAACTATACCTCCATCAATCCTCCTCTCTGTCACGAAATGTTCATCAGGGAGGGACTGGTCGGCGGAGAAATGATTACCGACGAAGCCTTCTTCGCCAACAACCGCCGCCTGATAAGCGAGGTGGTTGAGCTGGAGGAAAAATCACGCCGCAGAGATCTTCTGGTTAACGACGATACCCTGTTTGCCTTCTATGATGAGAGAATACCTGAGGATATCGGTGACGTAAGAACTTTCAGTTACTGGTGGAAGGGGAGGAAGAAGCAGGATCCGGAATACCTTAATTTCAATCTTGAAATGCTCAAGCAGCAGGATACCTCCATGGTGTCAGCGGACAAGTACCCGGATCATCTGACCGTCGGCAAGTATAAGCTCAGACTGGAATATAATTTTGATCCTACCGCGGAGAACGACGGCGTCACCGCCGTGATTCCGGTAAGCGTTCTTAATCAGATTCCTTCCGACGTGTTCGAATGGCTGATTCCGGGACTAAGACTTGAACTCTTTACAACCATGATCAGAATTCTTCCGAAAGCACTGAGAAAATGCTTTGTTCCGGCACCTGATTACGGCAATATACTGTTCGAGGCTCTGGATCCGTCAATGGGAAGCTTCAGGGATGCCATCTGCCGCAAGATGACCTCACTCAGCGGTCAGCAGGTTACCTGGGACGATTTCGACATAAGCCAGCTCCCGAGACACCTGACATTCAACTTCAAGGTTACCGACATCAGAAAGAAGGTTCTGATGGAAGGCAGGGATCTTGAACACATCAGACATACTCTGAGAGACGAGGTTAAGGCATCTCTTGCCGAGGTCGTAAAGGAAATGCCTAAGCAGGAGGGAATAAAAAGCTGGAATTTCGACACTCTGCCTAAAACCCAGAGCCGTATGGTCGGCGGAATGGAAATCGTGGCATATCCCGCACTGCGTGACCGCAAGGACAGCGTAAGCCTGGAACTGTTTGAAACGGCTGAAGAGGCCGACAGACAGATGTGGCAGGGACAGAAGCGACTGATTATGCTTACGATTCCCGATCCGATAAGCTACCTTGAGAAATCACTTCCGAACAGAGCCAAGCTGGCGATGTACTTCAATATGGTGGGCAACGTCAGAATCCTGATTGACGATCTGGAATCCCTGGCTCTTGACGATATCATGAGCCGTGCCGGTGGCGTGGCCTCGACGACGGCGGACTTCAACAGACTGGTAAACGCCGCCAAGGAGGAGATTTACGATACAGTGCACCGGCTTTCACTCATATGCGAAAGAATTCTGGTCAAGGCCAATGATGTCCGCAAGAAGCTGAAGGGGAAAATGGATTTCCGTACCGCATACGCCTACAGTGACATGGGCGGGCAGCTTACCGCTCTGATACACAAGGGATTCGCCACCGAGTCAACAATGGAATTCTTCCCGAGACTCGAGGTTTATCTTGATGCGATGCTGAACAGAATTGAAAAGGTTCAGATTGATCCCAACCGTGACACGGTGATGCTCAACAAGTTTAAATCCGTTGAGGACAACTACAATTCGCTCATGGGGCTCTTTGCCGGCAGAACCGTGCCTGCAGACGTGCATCGTGTAAGATACATGCTTGAGGAACTCAGAGTTTCGTATTTTGCCCAGAGTCTGAGAACAATCAGTCCGGTTTCCGACAAACGTCTGAATGTCGAAATCGACAGACTGAGAGGACTTTACCGCAGATAGACCGGTATCCGCAGGCAGTTCTCGCATGAGCGGAACACCCCGGAAATGAAAAATTTTATCTATAAGGCCGGTTCCGGCCTTATATCTCAAAAAAATTAAAAAAACAGTATCAAATTTGTTCAGTATTGGTTATAATCCGCAATGCTGAATACGGTTTATGCTGATCGTGTTCGTATTGGAATTCGGTCCATGGAAGGATTGAATATATTTGTTGACCGTCTCTACAGGATGTTAGGGCGTTTTTTTATTTAAATATACAGTTATAAAATATGAGTTTTGCAGAATTATTCGAAGGCGCAAATACTTCTTCATTCAAGAAGAGTGTTTTAGGTCAGTTAATCCACGGTATCGTTGTTAGAATCGAAAGCGATTTTGTATGGGTTGACGCTGGTTTCAAGTCTGAAGGTCAGATCCCTGTTTCTGAATTCAAGAATGCTAACAATGAATTAGACGTTAAGGTTGGCGATCAGGTTGACGTAGTACTTGAAAGCATCGAAGACGGTGATGGTAAGACCATCCTTTCTCGTGAAAAGGCCAAGCGTCTTGAATCTTGGACTAAGCTTGAAAAGGCTTACGAAGAAAAAGAAATCGTTAAGGGTATTGTTGACGGTAAGGTTAAGGGTGGTTTCACCGTTGCTATCGATAATATCCGTGCATTCCTTCCTGGTTCTCTCGTAGACGCTCGTTTACAGAACGAACAGCTTGAAGGTAAGGAACTTGAATTCAGAGTAATCAAGCTCGATCAGGTTCGTAACAATGTTGTTGTTTCACGTCGCGCAGTTTCTGAAGATGACGATTCAGCTGATCGTGAAACCGTACTTGCAAGCCTTGAAGAAGGCAAGATTGTTAAGGGTAAGGTTAAGAATCTTACCGATTACGGTGCATTCGTTGATCTCGGCGCCGGTGTTGACGGTCTCCTCCATATCACCGATATGGCTTGGAAGCGTGTTAAGAACCCAGGTGAAGTTGTTACCGTTGGTGATGAAATCGAAGTTAAGGTTCTTAAGTACGAAAAGGAACGTTCACGCGTATCTTTAGGTCTCAAGCAGTTAACCGCTGACCCATGGACTGATGTTGATAAGCGCTTCCCTAAGGGAGAAGAATTCCCAGGCGTTGTTACCAACATCGCTGACTACGGCTGCTTCGTTGAACTCGAACCAGGCGTTGAAGGTCTCGTTCACGTATCTGAAATGGACTGGACCAACAAGAACGTACAGCCTTCATCAGTTGTAAACATCGGTGAAAAGGTTAAGGTTAAGGTTCTCGAAATCAGCGAATCAGGTCGTCGTATTTCTTTAGGCCTCAAGCAGTGCAAGCCAAATCCATGGCAGCTCTTCAGCGAAAACCACGCTAAGGGTGACAAGGTTGTTGGTAAGGTTAAGAGCATCACCGATTTCGGTATCTTCATCGGTCTTGAAGGCGGTATTGACGGTCTCGTTCACACCACTGACTTAAGCCACGAAGCTGGCAGCGATGCTGCTCACAAGTACACCCGCGGTGAAGAAGTTACTGCTGTAGTTCTTAACGTAGATCCAGAAAGAGAACGTATTTCTTTAGGCGTTAAGCAGCTTGAAGAAGACGCTATTTCCAAGTTCCTTGATGCTCACAAGGAAAGCATCCTCTCTGGTACTATCTCTGAAGTTGAAAGCAACAAGCTCGTTGTTGACCTCGGCGACGGCATCAAGGGTATCATCCGCGCTTCTGACGCTTCATCAGATCGTATCGATGACTTAGCTGCTGCATTCAAGGTTGGCGATACCGTTGAAGCTAAGAGAGTAGGTATTGACCGCAAGAACGGCGTAATCTCTTTATCAATCCGTGCTAAGGACGAAGCTGAAGACAGAGCTGCTATCGAAGCTATCAAGAAGTCTAACAGCGAAGTTGAAAAGGGAAGCAACGCTATGGCTGAAGCATTCAAGAATGCTAAGCAGTAATAGCTGATTTTTAACCGCAAGGTTAAAATCTCTTAAAGCAAACGGCACCTTCATGGTGCCGTTTCTGTTTTTAGTGTACAAATTAAGCAATATCTTGATATATGTTGTTAGATCAATGTTGTTCAATAATGTATAATATTAACATCCGTTAGATTTGTTTTTTATTTGTTCGGACCTCGTTTATGTTAAAGAAAATTCTTACCGTTGTTTATGTACTGCTTTTATGTTTTGTTGCCGTTCTTGCTTTAACCATCGGGGTTTCAAATTCAGCCGTTGCTGAATTCAATGTTCTCTTTGTAAAGACTGAAATGACAGTAAGTACCATCAGTGCGATATCTCTTCTTGCCGGTGTCTGTCTTTCAGCACTCGTTTTCGGCTGGGTTATAGTTAAACTCTGGTTTAAATGTTATGCCTACAGGCTCACCATAAGAAGACTTGAAAAGAAGTATTCTGAATGTGCCGATGAGCTAGAGAGTGCCCAGGATAAGCTGCTTATAGATTATGGTGATAATAAGGACTAATCCTGACTGAGGAATTTCTTGAGTTATGTTCGAACTGTTGTTTCTGCTGCTGCCTGTAGCCGTGTTCTACGGTTACGTAATGGGAAGCAGACAGGCTAATAAATCACAGCAATCGGAGAAGACCAGAAAGATCGGCTTTCTGACGAAGGGAATCAACTATTTCCTTTACAGAGATAAGGAAAAAGCCGTTGATGAATTCATAAGGTACTATGACTCCGATGGTGAACACAGTTTCGAAGAGGGGCTTGCTCTGGGAACACTCTTACGCGAAAGAGGGGATCTCGAAAAAGCCATTCGTTTCCATAATAATCTTCTGACCACCGCTAAAATTGAACCGGTTCAGCGTACGGCCGTTCTGCTTGAGCTGGCCAGGGATTTCATGAGCTCAGGTCTTCTGGATAAGGCGGAAGACATCTTAAGGGAACTTATCAGTTATAACTCCGCCAAGAAAGCCTCAGTAAGACTTCTGGTAACTCTCTACGAACAGGAGAAGGAGTGGCAGAGAGCCATAGATCTTATAGATTCATTCAAACAGTTTGCCGATGAGGGAATTCTGAAAAGACAGTCTGAATTTTACTGCGAGCTGGGAAATGAATCTTATTCCCGCAAAAATTATGCAAAGGCCAATGATTATTTCAAAAAGGCCTCCATCGTTAATAAAGGCTGTGTGAGAGCTTATCTCAACATGGCTAAGATCATGATTGAAATAGGGCAGACCAAAAATGCCCTGACCTATATTCAGGAAGCCGTGAAATCTGATCCTGAGATGATTCCTATCTGCCTCAAATCACTGGCAAAGTGCTTTTATCCCGGACAGGAGCTGCAGCATCTCGAGGTTCTGAATTCATGGCTGCAGTTGTCTGACAGTCCGCAGCTTGTCATGGCCGTGGCTGATCTGATTATGGCCAACAAAACTCCTGAAGAGGCTGAAGCCTTTGTAATGCGACTCCTCAAAAAGTCTCCGAGTTTTGAACTGTTCAGTTACATCCTCGGAAATCTTTACGAAGGTCTTGATCCGAAGAATCAGGAACGTTTTGCCGTGCTTAAATCCATTATGGATGCTCATCTTGCAGGTAATTACCGTTATATCTGCAAACACTGCGGTTTCAAATCGTCCGTTCTGTTCTGGCAGTGTCCGAGCTGTCACCGCTGGGAACAGATGAAACCTCATCAGATAAGTGAATGGGGGGCAGGCGGCGTAAGAACGGTCGCAGTGGAAAAGCCTGAAAAGGACGGTTGACACACCGCCGGCATAACGGCTTTTTGTATAAAACAATTCTTTTAATCGAAAATTATTACAGCTGAGGTTATATATGAGTAATGTGGATCCAAAGGTTATTGTAGCTCTGGATTTTGAAAAAGAGGCTGAAGCCATGAATCTTGTTTCCGGTCTTGCTGCCGGAGAATGCCGTCTTAAAGTCGGCAAGGAAATGTTTACCCGTTTCGGACCTCAGTTCGTTACCCGTCTGAACAACATGGGCTTTGAAGTATTCCTGGATCTCAAGTTCCATGACATTCCTAATACCGTGGCTAGAGCTGTTGCCGCTGCCGCCGATCTCGGCGTATGGATGGTTAACGTTCATACCTCAGGCGGTCCGAAGATGATGGAGGCTGCCGTAAAGTCTCTGGAAAGCTTCGGCAGTGACAGACCTCTTCTTACCGGGGTAACCGTGCTTACCAGCATGGATGAGGAACAGCTGAGAAGCATCGGTATTACCGTTGATGTTAATCAGCAGGTTTCAAGACTTGCTACCCTGGCCCGTGACTGCGGTCTGGACGGCGTGGTATGTTCCGCAAGAGAGGCTGCAATGCTGAGAAGTTCTCTTGGCAGTGAATTCAAGCTGGTAACTCCGGGAATCCGTCCTAAGACTGCTGATGCCGGTGATCAGATTAGAATCGTGACTCCTGAGGATGCCCTAAAGAACGGCTCAAGCTATCTTGTTATCGGAAGACCTATCACCAGAGCGGAAAATCCTCTGGAAGCACTAAGAGCCATTAATGAGTCAATCAGAAATATCGACTGACAGCCGGTATTCCGTTTGTTTTCATAAGTAAACTTCATATTAAAACCCCGTTATCAGTCAGTTGAATAACGGGGTTTTGTACTTTATTGGGCTGTCAGTACGGTATATCAGAGTTTAAACTTATTGATATTGTCGGACATCTTCAGTGAAATATCATCAACCAGCTCAGATGATGACTGGGCGTCACGGGCGGTATTTGCCGTCTTTCTGGTTGCGTCCGTTATCACGTGAATCAGGGAGTCGATTTCACTGCAGGTAATATCCTGCTGATGGGTTGCCGCGGAAATATGAGTCAGTTGCTGGTACACGGTGTCTACCGTGGTATTTATGTCATGAAGACTCTGCTCAAGTTCATGGGAGCGTCCTTCGATTTTTACGATATCCTCCAGATGGGATTCCATTGCTTCGGAGATGCTGTCAGCCATTTCCTGAATGGTGTTAATCATGTCAGTGATTTCCTTGGTTGATTCAGCTGTTCTTGATGCAAGGGAACGCACTTCATCGGCAACAACCGCAAAGCCGCGACCGTTTGAACCGGCCCTGGCAGCTTCAATTGCGGCGTTAAGTGCCAGCAGATTGGTCTGTTCGGCAATGTCTCTGATGGAATTGATAATGAAGCCGATATCCTTTGTTTTTTCACCGAAAGCCTTGATTTTTACTGAGTTTTCGTGAGTTCTTGAGCTGTGCTGTTTGATTTCTTCCACTGCTTCCCTGGTGATATCCATGCTGGATATTACGGTCTGATGAGCCTTGGAGGAATTATTGAATGCTTCTGAACAGTTCTGGGCAATTTCAGTAAAGGTTTTTGCCATTTCAGTACAGGCTTCTGAAACGGAAGTTGCCTTTTCAAAAATCTTTTCATTACTGTCGTAAACAGACATGTTGGTCTCTTTCATTTTCTGAGTGTTCTTGTTCAGCTCATTTGAGTTTGATCTGATGGCTGAAATGATATTTCTCAGGTAATCAACCATCTGATTGAATGAATTGGCAAGAGTGCCGATTTCATCATCTGAATCAAGTGATACAAAGGTTCTGAGATCCCCTTCAGACAGAATGTGTGCATCCTTGGCCAGAGTTCTTATAGGTGAGATAATTGATCTGCCGAGTAAGTACATGTAAATAATTATGGAGAGCAGGGCAATAATTGCAACAATCAGAAGTGATAGCGGGTTGGTTGATTTTTTAACATCAACAACAATGTCTTCAGTGAATTTGTTGGCAAAGCCGATGAGTTTGTTTACCTCATTATCAATACTTGCCCCGATAGGAACCAGATGCTCTTCAATGGCAAGGAATGCATCGCGTTTGTTGCCTTCCTTGGTCAGACGGAATACATCTTCCTTTGCCTTATCATAGTTTTTAAGGTTTTTTTCCATCTGATCAACGATTTCGAGGCAGTCTTCGTCGTGTTTGCACCCTGAATGGATTACGGAAATAACGTTGTTGAAGTTCTCTCTGTTTCTCTGATAAGCCTCGTTGAAGGAATTAAGCTCGTTGTCATCAATGGTCATGGGAGCTTTGATGGCACTTATACGGAGTTCCTTAAAGAGAGCTTCTGCGTTTCTTGCCGCATCAACAAATGTGATGCAGGTGCGAAGATCCGGTAGCTGTTTTGTAGCAGCATTCATTTTGTACAGAGATATCGTGATTACTATGGCGAATGTAATCAGAATGTATACTGACATCAGCTTCAGCTTGCTGGATACAGTTAGATTGTTCAACATTGTTATGCCTGCTATGAGTGATGAATATATTTATCCTAAGTACTGAGTGTACTTTTAAGATTATTACACGTGAAAAAGCTGACGTCAGTGATCTGTATACAATATAAAATCAAAACAGGATCGTATTTTCAATATTGATAATACGATCCTGTTTTTATTTGGATGGTTTGAATTATAAAGTTTTTGTTTAGTGGACTGAACGACCTACAATCATGCTGCTTTTACCAAAGAAAAGTCCTCTGATTAAAGCCAGAACAGAACCTGCAATGGCTCCATAGAGATGTGCTTCACCACATGTTTTGTAGCTGAAATCTGCATCGGGATTTATCTGCTTCTCAATGGTGATTGTTTCACCGTAGACCTTTTGAGCCAGTTCATTGAATGTAAGTTCTGGCCAGTTAAAATCGACATAGAGCTTGATAATCAGACCGATGATGAGGATTATTCCCTTTACGTCTCCGTCTTTGAAATATCTTAATATGGCGGCGTAGGCAAACATTCCGTGAAGGGCTCCGCTCAGTCCGGAGTAGGTGCCTATGGTGTGGTTAACGAAGGCTATGCCGCATGTTACCGCAATGGCTGAAACCAGCAGGCTTGCCACCTTGTCAGGGTAGGTATTGACGTTTGGGCTGTAGAAAAGGAACCATATGATGGCGAGACCTATAAGATTTTCAGTCAGATGAACATTGTCAAAATGAGTGAAGTTTGCGGTAAGAAAAGAGAGATAGTGAAGCAGATCATGATCGTATCTGGTCCACATCAGATCGGCCGGATGAGCGTAGATTACGGAACAGTAAATACACGTTCCCGCAGCGAGCAGAAACAGAATAATACTGAGTACTTGATTTTTCATATAAATCCTCGCAATGCTTAAAGTATTGAATAGTAGTTTTTAATATTTTATGTCAGATCATATATTCAGGCTATCTTTATTGGTGATAAATCATAGAGTGCGTCAGAATATTGGCGGAAAAGCGACAGGTTACCGACTGATGAATCAGACTCCGTGCCGGATACTGTTCCGGCACTTTGTCCTAGGAGGTGCTATGGAAAAATCTTAATGACCGGCGAGTCGGACACTGACCGCAAGGAGACAACAGCCAATGACCGATCGTCAAGGAGCTTTATTCTGCGGCTTCGGCATTGCCGTACAGGAGCTAACGGCTATGCCTCACCTTATAATATACAAACATCGATACTGTTCGTACCGTCAGACACAGAATTTAATTTACGTGCCTGATATATTGTCATTATAGCATGTTTTTTAAATTTGGGAATAAAAAATATAGGTTATGTGATAAAAATGATACCCGATACTAAAAATGGTCGTTTAGTACGGAACTGAAGATCTAATGTGTTCCGAACTAAACATCAGTCCGTTATTTCATCATACTGTACGGTGTAAACGCCACTGCTACGGCTGAGGTGTTTTTACCTGAAAGGTGAAGTCTCTGACAGAGCATTGCGTATATGTCACAGGGAAAGCCTCCTTCCATTGTCCAGGTGTCACATCCCCGTTTGAAAGTGGATATTCCGGAGATATTTGGATATCTGCTGCCGAGGTGATTACTGGTTATGTAGTGTGAAACCTCGGAAGAGTAAGTGAAATTTTTTGATTCGATTTCCTTTACCAGTTCGTTGAATTCGCGTCTTTGTACGGGTGATAAAATTCTCATGCTGTTTCTCCTTATCATTTGTTGTATCTATGTTTTTCTCTCTGATTGACGTGTTAATTATATAGAGGGGAGACAGACTGATTTTTTCTAAAAACGTACAATCTGTTTTTCTGACAGAAAAACAAAGACAATGTCTGATGAGAAGCGGCAGAGGTCATGTTTAAGAACTGCAGCCTCATTCATGAACCTTCTGCATCTGAGGGCTGGATTATCCGGAGTGGAAAAGCTGAAATCAGTCGTTATTGTGATTTATGAGATAGTCGTCCATGCTTTTGCCTTCTCTTTTGATACATTCTCTGAATGAAAGGGGGGTTCTACCCTGACCGGTCCAGGTAAGTACATTGCCGTTCTCATCGGTAAATTTGTATTTAGGAGGTACGACTCTTCGGCGAATCTGTTTTTCGGATTCGGCTGACTCGGCAAGCATGGAAAGGTCGGTAGCGCTGATGTTGTTCTGAGCCATGATGGCTTTAATGGCATTGAGGGCTTCCTGTCTCTCTTTGCGCACTTTTTCACTCAGCTCTTCGTCAATCTTTTTTTCATCATGTATTTTCTGGAGCTTCTGGATTATATCCTGTATTTCGGAGGAGGTGAGATCCGCAACCGCGCTTTTAAGCAGTCTTCCATTGGTAAGAACAGAAAGAAAATCCATTATTGACTCCTTAAGACCTGATGATAATCACGAATAAGCCGATGAATAAAAGAGGAATAAATGAAGCTTATTTAAATTTTATTTAACCTGCTTTTGAATAATTTTAAATAAAAAAGAAAATTAAAACTACAGATGAATATCCTGTTTTGATAAAAATAAAGCGTAGAACACATGAATTTACGGCTGATGCTAACAGATGTTAATCAGAAATAGTTGTATCCTTATTTAAATACCATAAATAATTAAATGAATAAGCGCTGGAATCGTGAATGGAAAATTTATTAAAGCGGTGAATAAAAAAGGGAGCTTCAGCTCCCTTTTTGCAGTAATAATCCGAATTACTTCAGCTTCTGAGTAACGGTTTCGTAAATTTCACCGTTAAGACCGTATGGGTTAATACCGTGTTTAGCTTTCGGTCTTCTGTAGTTCTTGTTCTTTGAAACAACCTTTTTGATTTCTGAATCGCTCCATGCCTGATGATCAGGTGCCCAGCATGCAGCTGACAGATTGTCAAAGGCCTCTTTGTTTGCAGTATAGAACGGAATGTCATTCAGACCGACAATTGTCTGACCAGGCCATCTCTTCTGAGCCCATTCCAGAATAGCGTTTCTGGTCTGGAAAGGATCGTTCTTTGACCATGACTTGCGCATCTGTTTCCAGTATCCCTGGTAATCGAAATATTTGTGCAATTTTCCGTAGATGCCTACACGATCACGATACCAGATGATGCTGTAGTAGGTGAATACGCCGAAGATCAGAATAAAGGCCACGCCTGCAAACAGCCAGTGAGCATATCTAGGGTCTCTAGGAATATAGTCATTGAAACTGAAACCTGAAACTTCATATGTTGCGCCGGTAATGGTTGCTTCCTTCTTTTCCCCGTTGTTAGGGTTCAGCCAGGTGAACTTAACATCAGGAATGTTGAAGGTGGTGTGGTTCTTCTTTGGAACAAATACCTGCTTCAGGGTGAGTGTTGAAACGAACTTTTTGTTCTTCATCAGTTTTTCTGATTCTTTGGTTTTTTCAACATACACATCATAATCAGGTAAATCCGGAAGTTCTATTGCAGGGAACTGGGACAGGGCGTTATCAGTACCGCGAATAGTGATTGAGCGGGTGATGGCCTGACCTACAGATACTTCCTTTTCATCAGGAGTCCACTGTACAGCCACGGTGATGTTTTCTGATACAAGATGCTTGTCAGGATTCGGCTTTACGTTAATCTTCTGAATTTCACCTTTCTGGGTGAAAGTATTGTTGCTGCCGTTAGACTTGACGAAACCCTCAATGGTTGGACCTTCAATTACCTTTGCGCCAGGCTTGTTGAAGATAATCTTGTATTCACGAATCTGCGTCTTGTAAATAGGCTGATTAATGGAATTTTCCTTACTTACACGACTGATTACCTTTTCCTGATAAAGTTCAATGGTTGCGTCTTCAGCCGTAGGCGGAGTGTAGGTCTGAATCTTCACGTTAGGAAGAATATCAGTTTCCACACGATACATCACAAGCTGACCTTCAATGGCATTAGGATTACGCAGAAGAGTCTTGATGAAATTCTTTGCGTATGTCTTTGAAGTACGCTTTATCACATTGATCTGACTAGGGGATGAAGCCTTGCTCAGACCGCTGAAACTGAACGGTTCAATGCTGATAATGCCAGATCCATTGGTAAACAGCGGGATGTCCCACTTGTATACGGTGAGATCCTTGTTGTTTTCAGCCGGATTCTGAGTGAACCTAAGGTTGCCGATCTGGAACTTGTTCTTCAGATGTTCGTACTGAATGCTGCTTGCGGTAAGCTTAACGTTGGTAATTACCGTAACTCTGATGTTAAAAGACTTTCCAGAGAAGATTTCCTTATCAGTGGAAATCTTTATGGTGGTATTCTCTTCTTTTGCTTCTGCAGTTGAAACCAGTGCGGTACTGAAAGTGCAGAGTAAAACAAGTACCAGTAATTTAAAGAATAAACTTAGCTTTACCATTTCTGCTCCGTAATCTTATAAGTTTTCTTACTCTGCTGTAACGCCATTCTGCGCTGTAACAGTGTACCGGTGGTGGTGGTAGGGAGCGGGGCGTAACCCATGTCATTGCTTGCGGAGGTCAGACCGTTAAGCCTTGCTTCCTTAATCTGGGCTTCCTGACGGGCTCTTGCGAGTTCGTTCAGTTTGCGCAGATATTCGATAATTACTGTCTTGTTCATGCTGGCATCCGCATGCTCAGGGTTGAGTTCGAGAGCCTGATCGTACGCAAGGATTGCGTTATCAAGAGATGCAGCGTTGGTTGACTGCATATGGGCAAAACAGTTTCCGATATTGTACTTCGCTTCTGCATCGTTACCCATGGCTTCATATTCAGGAAGAGCCTTGTCGTAACGACCGAGTCTGTAGTAGGCATTGCCTCTCCAGAAATGATCGGTCAGGTACTTGAGAGCTTCCTCGTACTTGCCTTCCATGTAGAGCTGATGGCCGTATTCATTAGGGTGACTTGCAATGTAGTGCGGGCTCACTTCTTCATCAGCTGCCATGGCATCCTGAGGGTACATGACGGATGAAGTGAAGAGGGTGAACGCAAGTGCGATAACAAAGAAGTAGTTTCTGATAAAGCACACGGCGGTGATCAGACATGCTAGCATAAAGAAGTAACCTATGTCCCTATGTGTATATTTACTCTTTTCGGTAACTTTGTACTTTGAATGCTTATAGCTGTAGATCTTTTCCAGTAAAGGAGCCTGATCATTCATTTCAAAGTAAACCTGTGAACCTGTATCCTTGGCAATTTTGTGAATCAGTTCGAAGTTTGACTGAGCCATAACGGTGTTGCCATTCTTGTCACGGACAAAGGTTTCGTTTACGGGAATCGGAGAACCTGATGGTGTTCCGATAGCATAAATGTATACAGGGTAAGGACATTCCTTTATATAGGCGATGAGGTCGGCAACTTCTTCAGGAGTTGTCTTTACGTCATCAAGAACCAGCAGAATGTTACCCGGAGTCTTGTGGTCCTGGTCCAGAATCTTGCGGGCTTCCTTTAAGCCTTCAAGAGGATTTGAACCCTGAGCTTCTCTTGGCATGATTGCCGGATCAAGTTCCTGCAGAAGGTAGAGCAGGCTTGATGCGTCATCGGTAGGAGGGGCAACAACATAACTTTCGTTGGTAAATGCCACGATACCGATGTGACGGTGATCCTTTGAGGCGTGGAGAAGTTCAATGAGACTGAATCTTGCACGCTGGAAACGGTTCGGCTTCAGGTCGGTGGCAAGCATTGAAAGTGATGAGTCAACAACCCAGATCCAGTTTTCATCGTTCTGGAAACCTTCTCCGTCCTGCGGAATTGCAGGACCGCATAACGCTACAACTGCAAAGAAGTAAGGAATAACCAGCCATCCGAACTTTTTCCAGAGCTTTGGCTTGCTGATAAGCATCTTCTGCTCTTCTGATGTTACGGCAGCGTTGATGTTCTCATCCTCGTCGTCATCAAAATCATTCTTGATGTTCTTCTTAGGCTTGAGGTAGTTAATAATGTCTTCATTGATGAAGTTCTGCAGCTTGTAATGCTTTGCAAAGTCCACGTATACAAATATTAACGGTAGTAACAGTAATATCAGCCACCATGGACGTAATAATACGAAATCAGCCATTTATTCTCCTTACTACGATGCCGGTGCAGATTGATAAAATCAGGGAAATTAACAGTGGCCAGTGGTAAAGTTCCACTTCAGGCTGATATGAACGTGGGGCTTCTTCTGAAGCTTCGTTGAAGTTGATTTCCTGATATTTGTTGTGAAGCTGTTTGCCGTCTCTTGCACGATAATAGCTGCCATGTGTGATTTTGGCAATTTCGCCGAGAGTAAATTCGTCAATCTTGTCTGCCGCTGCACCTTCAGCATCGTCATCCATACCGTCAGAGGTGTTGTCTGAGCCGAAACCGATGGTGTAGATCTTCATATCGTGTTCGTTGGCGATCTGTGCAGCCTGAACAGGAGTCATGCCGGTAACGGTATTCTTGCCGTCGGTAAGAAGAACAAGAATCTTCTTGTTGGTGCCTGCTTCCTCAAATCTGTTAATTGCCATGTTGATGGCACCTGAGATGTTGGTAAGAGGACCGGTTGACAGCTTAAGATCAATTTCATCAGCAAGCTTGAGGAGAAGTCCCTTGTCAAAAGTGAGAGGAGACAGCACCTGAGCCTGATCAGAGAAAAGGATAATGCCGATACGGTCGTTTGAATTACCCTTGATACGTGAAAGGATGAATTCATGAACCTGTTCCTTTACGATATCGATACGCTGAACCGGCTTGTTTGCGGAATCAAGCATGTCCATATATCTCATGGAATCTGAGAGGTCAACAGCCAGAATAATGTCGCGGTGAGGCTGTTCAATTACGATTGGAGTATCGTAATAGATAGGTCTCATCAGGGCAATCATAAGGAAAACCCATGCGGCATAGGCAATACCGAAAATCATGTGAACTCTGTTCTTTGGTTCGGAATCAAGAATTTTTGGTAATGAGGTGATGTAAATGAATTCATCCTTCTTGCTTCTGCCCGGCAAAAAGCGGATTAAGATTGGCAAAAAGGCAAGGATCAGAAATACCCACCAGAAAGAACCAATTCCTAGCGCCCCCATATTCTTCTCCTTATATTAGAATAAATCCATTTCTTACATTCTTTAACCAACATTTTCTTTTCACTGATTGGAACTTCAATGTTCTGCCAGTCGTAGATAACTTCTTCCCAGGCATTTGTGAATGCTTCAAAGTTGGTGTTGCCTGTCTGATCCAGAAATCTGAGCCAGTTGAGACCGTATAACGGTGCCACAACGTCTCTAGGATACATAATAAGCGCAGTTTCCTTTAACCAGTAGTTGATTAAAGGAATGAAAGCTTCGTTATTGAGATCGATTCTGTTCAGGCGTTTAATAGCTGCAAAGAGCGGTAAAAGTCTGTAGACGGAGTAAAAGATAACCGCCAAAATGACAATAAGAACAATCCACCATAGAAATCCGTATGAGAAATCTACCGGCGGTTCGCCCTCATGGATATCTCTAAGTAAAGAAAAATCAAATTCCATGACTTATTCCCTATCCTGGTTTTTATTAGCCTTTGATAATGCTTCAGATACATCGATACAGATGTTGCGCTGTGATGTTTCTGAGAGAATACGGTCAATGTGATGTATTCTGTGTAAGCCTATACGGCGGTAATTTTCTACGAAGTTACTGTCGAGAGAGCTGATGAAGCCCTGACTTGAGCCGGTATCAATACCGATTGTACCTGACCCTTCGATGTTTACTTCAATTCTGTCATACAGCTGGTAGGTTCTTACAGTATGAGATTTGTTCAGACGTCTCAGGTAAAGCATTGAGTTGTCGTCTAATCTGTAGAAATCGCTGATGATGTGGAACACACTGCCTGGTCTTGCATGATTAACCAGCAACTTTAAACCGTCGCCGATGTTAAAATCAAAACTTTTTCTTCTTAAACCTATCTGGTAGGCGTCGTAAATCTTCTGAATGAATGCCAGAACATCCTTACGCATGCCACCGGGCTGGTGCCTGATAGGAGTGTTACCGAGAATAATCATGCCGGCAACCTTATCCTTCATTTCCAGAGCCTGCCAGGCACAGGATGCTGCAATCAGGGCACCGAGACGGGCCTTGAGCTGTCCCTGTGAGCCGAAGTACATGGCCGGGTCGAGATCAAGAATGATGTATACGTTACGATCGCGTTCCTCTCGGAACATTTTTGTATATGGTCTTCCTGTTCTTGCCGTTATACGCCAGTCGATGTTTCTGATATCATCGCCAGGAAGATAGGCACGAACTTCTGAAAATTCCATACCGCGTCCCTTACTCATTGAACGCAGAATACCATATCTCTGACTTGCCACCATTGTATTAGGTAGCAGCTGAGTCAGTGGAGGAACCTGAATAAGTTCTTCGAATGTAAGTTCAATCCCATTAGGCATTGAGTTTATCCTTTTATTGTTGTTATAGTCCAGGTTAAAGCAGCAGAGCCCATAAAATCAGGCAGGGGTTCCCCCCGGCCTGAAATAATGGACTTAACCTACAACAACCTTCTTGGTTAAGAGCTCAATTACGCGGTTTGCATCAACGCGGTCTGCTTCTGCTTCCATTGAGAGGAAGATACGATGTCTGAATACTGGATATACACAGTACTGAATATCTTCAGGAGCAACGTAATTACGACCGTCAAGCCATGCTTTAACGCGTGAGCAGTTAGCGAGCGCCATGGTAGCACGAGGTGAAACACCGCAGCTGATCCAGCGAGCCAGGTCGGTTGAGTCGTAGCTGTAAGGACGTCTTGTAGCCATGGTCAGGTTGATGATATAGCTTTCAAGAATATCCGGAATGGTTACGGATAATACATCCTTGCGGGCTTCAAACAGTTCTACCTGAGTGATTACAGGAGGCTGTTCCTTTGCTGCGTGCTTAGACTCGAGGTGATTCAATCTCAGAATCTGTAATTCGGTACCCTGGTCAGGGTAGTTTAACTGCAGATGCATGATGAAACGGTCGAGCTGTGCTTCAGGAAGCGGATAGGTACCTTCCTGTTCCAGAGGGTTCTGAGTTGCCATTACAAGGAACAGATCAGGTAACTGGTAAGTCTTACGACCAATGGTTATCTGACGTTCTGCCATCGCTTCGAGCAATGCTGACTGTACTTTTGCAGGAGCACGGTTGATTTCATCGGCCAACAGTAAGTGATGGAACAGAGGACCAGGCTGGAATACGAAAGTACCATCCTGCGGTCTGTAAATATCAGTACCGGTCAAGTCTGCAGGTAACAGGTCAGGGGTAAACTGAATACGGTGGAATCTACCCTCGATACATTCAGACAAAAGCTTGATTGCTCTTGTTTTTGCAAGTCCTGGAGGACCTTCAACAAGAATATGACCGTCCGCCAGTAATGCGGTTAAAAGACCGTCAACCAGTTCCGGCTGACCGACTATATTTTTGTTCATATAGTCACGAACCTTTATGATAGCTTCATTGGACATTTGCTATTATCCCTTTTCTGAGTTGTATTTTACCTTTAGAAACAAGCTGTTTTTAATGGTAGTATTATTTATTCAAAACTCTGTTTTTCTTCTCCTGCCGAATTGTTCGGCATAAATGTAATGCGTTACTTCAGGAGACTAAAATTTTAATAGAATATAGCATACATCATTCTTTATTTAAGAATAGATTTATCCAAAAATGTGTAGTCTGTATTGTTTTATAACGAGGTTTGGTTAATATTTTTTGGTGTTGCTGTTTTTTTAATCGATTATTAAGCTTTCTTTGTCGCTGATCGGTACCGGAAGATGCTCTGTCATGAGAATGATTTCAGTATTTGGACTGAATCAGGTGTAATCTATGCGGAATAATCAGAGAAAAAAACAGGTAGTAAAAATAAAACATTATGTTATTTCCGGAATCACGGTAAAGCGGTAAATTCCGTTCTTTTATCATCTGTTTCATACTGTGGCGTTCAAGCCTTTGATAAACATAAGAAACCGAATTTCATCATCTGCCTGATTCATATTCTTGCATCGGTTTTATACAGTCGTTTAAAAACTCCTCTTTTTTAATAATTTATCCTGGTTTTTTGATTAAAAAAGAAACAAATATACGAGGGATGTAATATTTTCATCACAAAAACGTCTGATAAATTTACATGGGGATCAAAATAAAATACGGATCTCAATTTTGCCGTATCATAATTGTTATACTTAAAGGGATAGGAACGGCTTTGACACTTGATTGTGAGTGGCCGTTGTATGACAGGCTGCATAATAACAATAAGAGACAACAATTATAATATTTCAGCCTTTTTTAAAGGACTATAACAACATGAGAATTTTCAAGAAATATACCCCGGCAATGATTGCAAGGTATGTGCGTACTTTTTTTAAGGGAAGACTGTATATACACGGACGTGGAGCATATGAATTTGATAAGGGGTCAGTGCTGATGCCTCTGGGAGCTGATGATAAGCATCGTGATACCGTAAGGGAACTCAACAGCTACATCGAAACAAGCAAGAGCTAACTGAACGTTATCGTTCACCTGCGTGCAGTACTACAGCAAAAAGGAATCTCTGTATAAAGAGGTTCCTTTTTTGTTTTACTGTCATTAATAATGAAATGAGACTGTAACGATTCAGTTTCAATGTCAGAATTAACGTATCTCAGTTTCCTGGTCAGAGCTGTCTATAACTGCCGTATGTAAGGATTCCGGCAATATTCTTATTGCAAACAATGTCAAGCAGTATATACTAATACAACTGTCCGCAGATGCCGTAACGGTATCGCAGCCGTTACTGTCTTTCAGTCCGGTCATGCCTGCGGAAATTAAGGTAAATATCTCAGTAAATGTTATCAGAGTAAAAAGTCTTTTGTCTGACTCGTGTTTTGCCTGTAACATTAAAGAATGTGTTTACCTCGGTTTTAAATATATGTAGAAATTCAGAATCAGGAGACGGAAGGTGAGTCCTGCCGTTATTCCTTACGGATGACATCGGAAGATATTTATGAATGACATTATTGAAAATGAAGTTGAAAGCAAGAAGTTCCACAAAGAGAATTTTCCCGAAGATGTAGAAGCTGAAATTGTCAGTGAACTTGAAACAATTAATGATGTTGTTCGTTATGTTACCAGTTATCTGATCGAAAACAACGTGTATCTGGGGCATGGTACAGAAAGCTACTGGGACGAGGCTCTTTATCTCGTTCTCTGCCTTATCAATCTGGATCCGCCGGGAGATCCTGAAACAATGAATGCCAAGCTTACCGACAGGGAAAAGAGAAACATCGCCAGAGCCCTGACCATCAGAGTAAGAGACAGAGTACCTACCGCTTATCTTACAAACAGAGCCTGGTTCTGCGGTATTGAATTTTATGTCGACGAGAGAGTAATCATTCCTCGTTCTCCGATTGGCGAACTGATTAACAATTCATTCGCACCATATCTCAAAAAGACTCCTTCACGCATTCTTGACCTGTGCACCGGTTCAGGCTGCATTGCTCTCGCCTGCGCCAACAAGTTCAACGGTGATACCACCATTGACGCCGTTGACATCAGTGAAGACGCTCTTGATGTCTGCATGAGAAACATATACAACTACGGACTTGAAGACGTGGTAATTCCAATCAAGAGTGATCTCTTTGATTCTCTTAATGAACAGGACAAGTATGATTTAATCGTATGCAATCCTCCTTATGTCGACGCCGCTGACATGGAAGACATGCCTGAGGAATATCATGCTGAACCGGAACTTGCACTGGCTGCCGGTGATGACGGTCTTGATCTTGTTAAGGTTATTCTGGCAGAAGCTTCTTATTATCTGTCAGATGACGGTGTTATTTTTGTGGAAGTCGGCAACAGTCGTCTGGCACTTGAAGAGGAATTCCCTGAAGTGCAGTTCAACTGGGTGGAATTTAAGAACGGTGGTGACGGCGTGTTCGTCATGACCTATGATGATTTAATTGAATATGCTCCATATTTTGAGCAGTACAGGAGAGAAGAATAATGGCAGGCAATACCTTTGGTAAACTGTTTACCGTAACTACCTGTGGTGAAAGTCACGGTCTGGCCCTTGCGGCAATCGTGGACGGCTGTCCTCCGGGGCTTGAACTGTCTGAGGCGGATCTTCAGGCGGATCTTGACAGAAGACGTCCGGGAACCTCCAAGTTCACCACTTTAAGAAGGGAACCTGACCAGGTAAAGATTATCTCAGGCGTATTCGAAGGAAAGACTACCGGTACTCCTATCGGGCTGGTAATTGAAAACGTTGACCAGCATTCTTCCGACTATACTGCCATTTCCCAGATGTTCAGACCGGGACATGCGGATTATACATATCTGCAGAAGTACGGTATCAGGGATTATCGCGGCGGCGGAAGATCTTCTGCCCGTGAAACTGCAATGCGCGTGGCCGCAGGTGCCATTGCCAAGAAATACCTCAAGGAAAAGCTTGGCATCGAAATCAAGGGCTATACCACTGCCATCGGTCCGGTTAAGGCGGAAAAGTGCATTGTAGACGAAAGGGAAAACAATGAATTCTTTTTCTGCGATCCTGACAAGACCGAAGCAGTCAGAGAGTTTATGTGTGATCTGCTGAAGGAGCATGATTCCATCGGCGCTTCAGTTGAAGTTGTGGCAACCGGTGTTCCGGTAGGTCTCGGCGAACCTGTTTTTGATCGTCTTGATGCTGAAATCGCCTATGCGATGATGGGCATCAATGCCGTGAAGGGCGTTGAAATCGGCGACGGCATGGCCGTAGCTTCACAGAAGGGCTCTTATCACCGTGACGTGCTTACTCCTGACGGATTTACCACCAATCATGCCGGCGGCATCCTTGGCGGTATCAGCACAGGTCAGGATATTGTGGTTAAAATAGCTCTTAAGCCTACTTCAAGCATCACTATTCCTGGTAAGACCATAAATCTGCAGGGCGAGGTAACCGACGTTGTTACCAAGGGCAGACATGACCCTTGCGTAGGCATCAGAGCCGTACCTATTGCCGAAGCGATGCTGGCTCTTACTCTTATGGATCATTTCCTGCGCAACCGCGCACAGTGTGCCGATGTTGTCTGCAGTACTCCAAAAATCGCTTAATATCTGATTTGGCGTTTTCATAAAACAGAGCCGGGCGACAGTGCCGGCTCTGTTTTTTTGTATTGGTTTTCCGAACATCCGCGGTTATCTGTGTACTACCGCCGCTAAAGGCTTTCTGCAGGACGCATCAACCTCGGTTTTCATATGATGCTCCGTCTGTGGTTTATCTTACATTCCGTAAAAATCGAGGTGACATCATATGTGGAACATCTACTCGGTGGGAGACAGCTCTTTTCTGGCCTCAGTGCTTCGCGCTTCGGCACTGTTCTTTAGCAGCAGTATTCCGAATACTCTGGCCGGAATAGGTCTTATCATAGGTGTGCTGTATCAGGGATTCAGGGGAAGCATGTCAGGTGACGGGATTTCTTTCGGCAGAATTCTAATGACAGCGCTGCTGTATCTTACCATGATGGTTCCCAAAACAAGTGTAAATATTGAGGACTGTTATACCGGTCAGTCGGTTAACGTATCCGGTGTTCCCCTGGGACCTGCCGTTTCAGCATCGGTTATTTCCACCATGGGATACGGAGTGTCAAAATACGTCAGAACAGCCTTCTCCGGTACGGACGGATCGGATAACGGTTTTGCCTCTGCCATTGTGATTATGAATGACCTGCGCCGGAAAACTTCTGAAATCTCCGTACTTTCGACGGTGAACGGAGCAGGAGGAGGAAATTTTGAAAAATCATGGACAAACTATTTCAGGGAATGCACTCATACAGGCATTGATCTGGGAACATTCAGCGAGGATTATATTTTCAGTGCCGAAGACATTGTAAGAGAATCGGTTTTTTCATCATCAACCTACGGTACCCTGATAAATACGGATGGTCATGATGAACTGCTTACATGCAGTGAAGCTCATGGAAAACTGGTATCTTATACGAAGGGAGTTTTCTCCGAGGCTCTTTTCAGTGCATTTGAAGATTCTTTCGTCAGGGAAAACGCCGGATTCAGAGACGGCAGAAGCTATAGGGAAACGGTAAACAGTGCCGTAAGCTCCCTTGGTCTAATCAATACCGGAATGGAGGATTATGTTCTTTCATCCGTCCTGCTCCCCGTGTATGTCAGGGCAGCCAAAAGCAAATATCTGGATGAACATGCCCTGGGCTCCGCTCTGACACTGAATCAGACCGTAAACAGCATCAGTACTGCATCATCCCTGAAGCAGAGTCTGTTTTTTACCATGCTTCGGCCGCTGATGACCTTTTTTGAGTCTCTGCTGTTTATGCTGACTCCGTTCATGCCGCTGATTCTCATGGGAACCGACAACGGACTGAAGCTTGTGGCCAGATATCTCGGAGTAACCGTATGGGTGGAACTGTGGCAGCCTCTTCTTATTCTGGTAAATTTCTATCTGACATATGCTGCTTCAGGAAGTTTTTCCGAAATGCAGATTCCTCCTCAGAGTTTTAACGGAATCATAAGTATCAGTCACCGGCTGGAATCCTATATCGCTCTCGGAGGCTATCTTTCCGCTTCGGTTCCGGCTCTCGCCATGCTTGTTCTTTACGGCAGTGTTTCCGCGGTGAACTCCATTGCCGGAACCGGCGGGAGCTTTACGGGGACTTCGTCCGATAAAACGCCTTACCCGACACTCGAACAGAAACAGGCCGTGGTAAGTCACGGTTCACTGTTTTCAGGAGCTCCTCTTACAGGCATCAGCAAAACCGGAGCAGTGTCCATGATGCCTTCCGTTTCTCTTAAGGAAGGTTTTCGGGAAGCTTTGTCCAATGCTGAAAGTGAAGCAAGAAGCGCGGAGGAAAGCTTCGGAAGAATGCTTCGTGAAAGCAGTTCCGTTTCTTCAAGTCAGGGGATTACCCATAACAGTCTGGAATCGATGGGGAAAAGACTGTCCAGCGGAAGTTCGGAATCATATTCCATGGTTAACGGTCTTGCCAGAAGCATTAGTGCAAGCACGGGGCTCAGCAGTACTGACGAGTCATCTCTGAGAGGTGCCATAGGAATGATTCTGAGCGGAGAAACAGGGCAGAGAAAGGAAAAGGGAATAACGGAGGAGGAAATGATTGATGATGAAACCTGGGAAGTGGTTGACAGACTGGGGGCGAGGGATCGAAAAGATCTGGATCTTGATCTGAATAATGAAAAGGTCGGACTCAGCACCATAGCAGAGGCGGCGGGAGCAAACAGCTCGCGCAGCAGTGTATCTAAACTTCAGAGTGAGCTGTCAAAACTTGCAGCGGATGAATCTCTGCAGGCTCAGTTCAGCAGAACTCTGGCCAGGGACATCAGTACCGGACGGGTTTCATCTGATACATATACTGACAGCGTAGGCAGATCGGGCGAATTAAGCAGATCCGCAAGCAGGGCGGCAAGCAGGAGGGAGGAGGTGAACAGACTGAAATCAGCGGAATCATCATTAAGCGGCGGCTATACGTTTGATGGCATTTCGGCATCAAGAGCCGTGCTGCAGAGTCCGAAGGCATATAATCGTCTGACCGAGGAAATGAGGAATAATTACGCTCTGACATCAAGAGCCAATCAGCTGCGTCCTTTAATGGAAAGTGTCCTTCCTGATTCCGAACAGGCGAAAATCGCCGGAGGTCTGAGAGCTCTGATGGAAAAGAATCCGTTAAAGGCGTTGGAAATAATCAGGGATGCCTATGACGTCAGGGGAAAGGATTCATCCGGGATGAGCGTCCGCGACCTTTCCGGTTCGGATAACGGAATATTTCATGGCGGTGCAGAGATTAACGGAACTCGGGATTTTTCCCGTCTCTCCGATACCGAACGGCTGAAAAGTAATGAGTCTGATGATATCAGCAGTGAGACCGGGTATTATTCCGACTTTCTGAAAAACCGCAGTCGTGTTCATGAGGCGTATGAAGGAGCGGCTCCGAAAGATGTTTCAGCAGATAGATAGCCGTTCACAATAACGGCTTTACCAAAAAAGGCCGTGTGGTTTGGTGTTGTGTATGGATTTATGATTTTCAGTAATTTTTTACCAAAATCAGTTGCATTCTGTGAAAATAGGTATAAAATTGTTCTTCACATTTAAAGAAAGATATGGAAAACAATGATTGTTCAGAAAAATCTTTCTATTAATGGTATAAGATAATCAAATAATAATATATTTTGTTTTCTGAAAAATATTTATTTTACCGCGGTGATAATAAAAACGGAAAAGTAATACTGTTCATAACAGACGGAGAAAGAAATGAGTAAGAACAAAAAGAAGCAGGGGACTGCTGAAAACATCCCTCAGGTGATTAACTTTGTGTGCCGTTACGACCTGAAATTCAACCATGCCAGAGTCTACGATGACCGCAAGAAGAAGATGAAGGCGGGTTATGCAAAGCACAAGAACAGAATTTCGCCGTGTGACGGCAATGTCCACGGCGATTTTTTTTGCCTTTCTGATTTTCTTTTTTCCCTCCGTTAAATCTCAGTTTCCTCAAATGTTCTTTTCTGTTTTTATCTTTTTTATTTATATATTCAGTTATCAGGTATGATCAGTTTTATCGTGGCTCGTTTCAGTGTTTATACACGATAGTTTTTGAGTTCTTCGACCAGTCGGTCAAGAGCTTCCTTTAAAATGCTTCTAGGGCAGGCAATATTTATTCTTACAAAACCGCTGCCTTCCTCTCCGAAAATATAGCCCTGATTTGCCTGAATGCGGCATCTGACCAGCAGCAGGTTTTCCAGTTCTCTGTTACTGAAACCGTATCTGCTGAAATCAAGCCACAGGAAGTATGTACCTTCAGGTTTTTCGGAATGCCATACGTGCGGAAGTTCCTCGTCCAGTCTTTTGTATGCGTAAGCAAAATTCTCCTGAATATATGACAGGGTTTCCCTCAGCCAGTACTTACCGGTTCTGTAGGCTGTTTCGGCGGCGATGGTCTGAATAAAACCCGGACCGTGACCCTGCTGTCCAAGCTTTTCCACCGTTTCCAGAAATCTTTTTCTTACCAGCGTGTCCTTTATGAAGATGTTTGCGGAGGCGAGACCCGCCAGGTTGAACGTCTTGCTGGTGGAGGTGCAGACGATAAGATGTCTGCTGAGTTCCTCATTGTTAAGATTCAGGGTGGAGGTAAATTCTGTCGGCTTAAAGACAATATCGGAATGAATCTCATCAGCCACTATGAACACTCTGTATCTGAGGCAGATATCGGTGAGTCTCTGAAGTTCTTCCCTGGAGAACACTCGTCCTGTCGGATTCTGGGGGTTGCAGAGAACAAAAAGTTCCGGTCTCTGTTCCCGAATAACCTTCTCAAAGCCCACGAAATCTATTTCGTAGCGGTTGTTCTTTCGCACAAGCGGACTTTTAAGCAGAGTTCTGCCGGTAGAGGCTATGGCCTTAAAAAAAGGATGATACACAGGTGTCTGAAGCAGAACGTTTGCTCTCGGTCTGGTAAAAGCGTATATGGCAGCGTTTATTGCAGGAATAACGCCGGTAAAAGGAATGATTTCACGACTCAGCAGACTGTGGTGAAATCTGTTTTTAAACCAGTCGGCCACGGCTTCCTTGTAGCTTTCAGGAATATACGAATATCCGTAGATTCCGGTGGAGATTCTTTTCTGAAGAGCTTCCTTTACCGTCGGCACGGTCTCGAAATCCATGTCCGCTATCCATAAAGGGAGAAGCTTTCTGGTATCACCATTACGGTCGGCCAGACTTCTCTGCCATTTAAGTGAAAGAATGTCGTCAAAAACTGGAAGCCTGTCGCGGATGTTTCCATTGACTCCGGTATAGGAATACCCGTTTTCATACAGCGGATAGGTAACGTCACTGAGACTGTTCTGCTGATTATTTTCAGAAATCATGTTTATCTCCTTACGGTCGTGAATTCCGGCAGTTTATTGTTATATTAAGTATCAGGCCGGTGTTTATTGTTTAGCTGTTTTTTTAATTATCTTAAATCATATCGGTTATGTATGAATTATTGTTGCATTTAAGTCGGCGACTGTCAACCGGAAATTTAAAAAATATTAATATTTGCAGACTGAGCGGCGAAAATAAGGATGATGGACACTGCGTGTACAGGAAACGGCAGGTTGTTCTGCCGTCTGATTAAACCGAAAATTTCAGATGAATCATGTAGGATTTCAGCTGAACAATTCAATGTCTGCAGGGGTCTGAAAGCTCTGGCGTTACAGAAACTGTCGTATTTTGACCTGAGTCCGGTGATTTTCCATGTATTAGTCGGCTGATTGAAGGAATCTGCATCACAAAACATTTCACTCATGTCGGTTACGCTGGTCGTGTCCCTGCGGTTGATTGACTGGTTGAATTCACTGAATATTTCTTTCATGCTTTCGATACGCGAAGTATCTTTTAGATTTACGTATTCAAGTTTTGGCATTCCGCTAAAGGCACATTCAAGAGAGTGTACCTTGTCTGTTAAGATTATTTCAAAATCCAGTCGTCTGATATAACGGGCTGATTCTCTTTCGGTTTTATAGAATGGATTGGTATAATACCTGGAGGTGCATGAGGTAAAATCGTAATTTATTGTCAAAGATTCAAGACCGTTGCTGCGAATGTTCCGCATAATTCTTTCTTAAACTGATATCTTATAAAACTCACTTGCTGGAGTTTTTAATAAAATCACATATTTGATTCGTCATCTTCACTTGATTGCGATGCCCTGAAGAGAACTATATATATGGAGGCAGAAACATAAGCCGAATCAGGTTGATGCCCGGATAAACATCCTGAAGAAACTGAAGGAAGGACAGTCTTGCATATTACTTGAGCATTCGGACAAAAAAGGAGAAAATATCGATTATATTGCTTGTATTAATTAGTATTTGTGATAGTATTTTCTGAAAATTAACAGATATATTTTTTATTTTTGATTTTAATTGTCGCTGAATAACATGAAAGGCAGAACACATCTGGTGGCAGGGCTGTCAGCTTCCCTGCTGCTGGTTCATCCCGGAGACTGGCAGACCTTTGTGACAGGCATTATCGCCTCCGTCATCGGGGGAACCGTGTCCGACATAGATTCCAGACTTTCCAGGCCTCACGGCAGGGCGACTCTGCTTATAGCTCTGGTATTTCTGGCGGTAATTGCCTTTGTGGTCATAGACGGTGAGTATAACCTTGATCTTTACCGTACCATAACCGGAAACGAACATCTTTCTGATGTTGTTCGCGGAAGCATAGGCTTCGTGCTTATCTGTGCTCTCGGGATGAATATAAAGCACAGGGCTTTCATGCATTCCTTTTTCGGAATGATTTCTCTGTCATTCTGTGTCTTTCTTATTGAACCCCGGGCACTGCCTTTTTTTGAAATAGCTTTTCTGACTCATATATTTCTGGATTTTCTCAACAGCTACGATATTTATTTCTTTTATCCTTTTTCCTTCTGTAAATACTGTCTGAGACTGGCTGAGGATGACGGATTTGCGGATCGTGTTCTGTTTATGCTGTGTACCGCACTCAGCATATGGCTTATGGTTCTCATTCCTGCAGATATTCTGGGACTGTTCAGCTGGCTTGCCAGTGTCAGATAAAATTAAGTTTTCCGTGTCATCATCTGTCCTGAAAGTTCTTTTACGGCTGATTTGATTCAGATTTTTTCTGCACTGGCGGTATAAAAATATTAAATTATCGGTTCTGAATTAATTTATATTCAGACTCATTTGCTAGGATATTTTTTTTATTTATTTGAAAACGGTCAAAAAACAGCCTGTATTATGGGCTTATTTGACAAAAATAGCCGGTTTAATGCTATAGTTAAAGTAGGTTCTTCCTTTAATTCATATGTTTCAGGAAAATAATTTTCAGGAAACGTACTGATAAGGAGTTATTCCTATGAACGAAACAGAAGATCTTTACACTGGTGAAACAGCTGCAGGTGAGTTTGAAGAAAATATCGTTGATATTCGTGGACGCAAGGTTGCCGTTTCAGAAAGAGTACAGAACGTAAAAACGCTTAAGGGAATTCCCGTATGCAGAATTCAGGCCTGGTCAATGTTTTACAAAAGCAGAACCGGGAATGAGATCTACAGCAGGGACGAAGTGCTTGAATGTCTGTACAGCGCCATCGGCTGTCTGAGGTGTGAGGAAAATTATCTTGATCTCAGTGCCGAGCAGGCCAGTGTTCTGGTAAGTGAAGGAGATTTCTTCATTAAAACCAGCAACGGAGAGCATTTTGTGGCCATAGAAAGCTATGAGGATCTGCGTTCCGTACTTAAGCATGCGGTAGGCGGTACCCGTATTGACGAGTTTTTCGAACAGTTCTGTGAAAAGAACATGATTATTGTTGATGACTCTCTGGAAGACAGAATAGATCTTGAACAGCTGGATTTTTCCCTGGCTGCCAACAAATAGTCACTTCCGGTTCCATACATGGGGGAATACTGTTTTTCGTCATGAAAATGATGTGTTCCCTGATTGTTCCGTTATATCCCTACAGTAATGATTTAATGAAGCGAAACACCGTTCAGTAATGAACCGAACGGTGTTCGTGCAGTTATTTATTGTCAGAAAGGGGGCTGTTGTTCACCTTACTATACAGGTGTGTGATTTATTTCAGGCTACCCCGATAGACCCCAAAGCCTGTTATTTATTCAGACTGAAGCTTTTGCACAGCTCCAGAAATTCTTCATGTATTCTGGTGTCCTGATCAAGTTCAGGATGAAATGCCAGACCAATCTGATTTCTGTATTTCACAGCTACGATTTTGTCTTCAAACACGGCTGTGGTCTGAACCTCGTCGCTGTGGCCGGCGGTAATTATAGGAGCTCTGATAAAGGTCATCTTGAAATCCTTCAGATCTCCAACGCTGCCGGTGTATTCAAAGCTGCCGAGCTGTCTGCCGAATGCGTTTCTTTTAACGGCTACAGGCAGGGTTCCAAGATATGGTTTTTCGCCTCCCTCGATTTCCTCTGCCAGAAGAATAAGTCCGGCACAGGTGGCCAGTACCGGGGTACCGGCATTAATCAGATTTCTAAGAGGTTCGGTAATTCCGAGTTCAGCAAGCAGCTTTCCCTGAACAGTGCTTTCGCCGCCTGGAAGCATGAGACCGTCAAACCTGTTTGAGGTGAGATCGCTCAACTGTCTGATTTCAATACACTCCGCTCCCAGCTGCTCAATCATTTTTCTGTGCTCATAAAAGGCGCCCTGAAGTGCGAGTACCCCGATTTTCATGTTACTTACCTCTTTCTTCCATGATGAGCTTGATTTCGGAAGCGTTGATGCCAACCATGGCTTCACCGAGATCTTCTGAAAGTTCGGCAATAAGCTTTGAATCATTGTAGTTGGTTACGGCCTGAACGATGGCTCTTGCTCTCTTTGCGGGATCTCCTGACTTGAAGATACCTGAACCTACGAACACGCCTTCAGCACCGAGCTGCATCATGAGGGCCGCATCGGCAGGAGTTGCCACGCCGCCGGCTGCAAAGTTAACTACAGGAAGCTTCCTGTTGTCATGAACATATTCAACCAGTTCGTAAGGAACCTGAAGCTGCTTGGCCGCTTCGTAAAGTTCGTCGCTGTTTAAGGAACTGATTCTGCGGATTTCTGAATTCATCTTGCGGATGTGTCTTACTGCCTGAACCACGTCACCGGTGCCTGGTTCACCCTTGGTTCTGATCATTGAAGCGCCTTCGTTGATACGACGGAGAGCTTCGCCGAGGTCTCTTGCACCGCACACGAAAGGAACACTGAAATCTCTCTTGTTGATATGGTATACGTCATCAGCAGGAGTAAGAACTTCTGATTCGTCAATATAGTCGATTTCAATGGCTTCAAGAATACGTGCTTCAACAAAATGACCGATACGGCACTTTGCCATAACAGGAATGCTTACGGCTTCCTGAATACCCTTAATCATCTTAGGATCACTCATTCTTGAAACACCGCCTGCGGCTCTGATGTCTGCAGGAATTCTTTCAAGAGCCATAACCGCACACGCACCTGCGGCTTCTGCTATTCTGGCCTGTTCCGGAGTGGTAACGTCCATAATAACGCCACCCTTGAGCATCTGTGCAAGACCTTTGTTAAGACCGTAACGGTTGTTGAAATCATCTTTTCTGCTGTTGTTTACTTCACTCATGTTTATGTACCTCTTAGTTATCAAGTGCTTTAAATGGTACAGGTGAGGTGGTATTATTAAAATGTTCAAATTAATTAAATTTTAGATGCCAGTTTGCTGTAAAATACATCAGTTTTTAAGAATGCGTCACATGAGGATGCCGAGATTCAGGTAAAACCTACAAAATCAGTAGGATACTGATGCCGGCAATGGTAGAATATGTGATGCGGATATAATAAAAAAGAATTTAAGACTTACTTCATATGGTCAGTCTGTTCTGAAAAACATATGACCAGTTTAAGATCATCAGTGTTTGGATAGGTTATGCTTACTTACGATTATACCGATATAGATGTTCCTTTATACGAATACGTGTATACGCGTATCAAGGAGGACATTCAGAACGGAACTCTTCCGGCGGGGACTAAACTTCCGTCAAAAAGGACTTTTGCCAAGAACAACGGCATCAGTACAATTACCATTGAAAATGCCTACGAACAGCTGATGAGTGAAGGCTTTGTCTATGCTCTTCCCAGAAAAGGGTACTTTGTTGCCGATATTTCCATGATACCCTCCAGCCCGAAAAAAGGTTCCGTGTGTCTTGATATAGAGCTTCCCCGGAACAAAGACCGGGAACATACGGAGGTTGATCTGTCTGATAACAGTACCAATCCTGATAATTTCCCTTTTTCCGTATGGAGCAGGGTAATGCGGGAGGTGATCACACATAAGTACGATGTGCTGATGAAACCTTCTCTTACCGGCGGGGTGCCGGAACTTCGTGCCGCCATATCCGAATACCTGAAATCATTCAGAGGCATGCTGGTGGATCCGAATCAGATTATCGTGGGTGCCGGTACCGAGTATCTGTACACTCTGCTGATTCAGCTTATGTGCAGAAATAAGAAAATCTGTCTGGAAAACCCCGGGTACAACAAGTCTGAAAAGATTTATACCAATAACGGTGTTTCCTGCTGTCATGCTGGAATGGACAAGGAGGGACTTATAATAGATGAACTGCGTAAAAGCGGGGCGGACATTGTTCATGTAAGCCCGACACATCATTTTCCGACAGGCGTGACCATGCCTGTAAGCAGAAGATATGAACTGCTTTCCTGGGCAAATGAAAAGGCGGAACGTTACATCATCGAGGATGATTATGACAGCGAATTCAGAATCAACGGCAGACCGATACCTCCTCTAATCAGTCTGGACGGCTGCGAGAAGGTTATCTATATAAACACTTTTTCCAAAACACTGGCATCGACCATACGTATCAGCTACATGATTCTTCCGAAAAAACTGGCTAATCTTTTTTACAGAAACCTTTCATTCTATTCCTGTACCGTATCGAACTTTGAACAGTACGCTCTTGCCGGTTTTATCAGCGGGCAGTTTTTTGAAAAGCATATAAACAGAATGAGACTTCTGTACTCCAGAGTTCATCGTGATGTCGTATCCTGCATCAGAAAACATCCTGTATCAGAAAGCTGTGAAATTATTGAAAATGACAGCGGTCTGCATTTTCTGCTGAGAATCCGTACGCAGCTTGGAGACAGAGAAATGAAGCAGAGACTAAATCGGAAGGGGATAAATATAAATGCCCTGTCTGAATATTTCTGTGAAGGTGTAACCAGGGATCTGCATCTGTTTCTGGTAAATTACTCCAATCTGACTACTGATAAAATCAATAAAGCTCTAGATGCCATATATCAGGTTCTGACGGAAAAAACAGAAGAGTAGTGTTCCAATTTCCTTAAATATCTTACGGACTAATGGATATTATTGGAGAGGTGTTTTCTGTCAGCCGATAACTGACATAATCCGGAAAGAACAGACATTCCTGTGATTCTGCAGGTAATTACGGTGGAGTGCTCTTTTTCTGCACAAAAAGAAAGTTTAATTCAATTTATTGGTAAATTCAGTCGTGATGAGGCTCCCGCAATTATCACGATATAATGAACAGGATAAGAATAATTATCAAAAAATCAAATAAACATCCCACTGTAGCCTCCTGTGTTTCAATCTTCCTGACGAGTGGCGTGCTATGCAGCAGTACGCTCCCGGAATCTTAGAGAACGGAGATGAGGCAGGTTCTTTTTCCCTAACCTCTGTTCTGATATTTTTAAGTTACCATATAAAAAATATTCACGCAACCGAAAAAACTTTAAAAACAAAGGCTTTTCACAAATCCTAATCTCCACTGTTTTTCGGTATTTTTGCGGTTGAAAAAAATATTTAATCAAAAATGTCTGATAATCGTGTTATTAAGGTAAAAATGACAGAAGAAACACATTATTCAGGGTATACCTGCAAAGATTGTTTTCTGATAAATAATATGAAATCAAGGGATTTAAAAGAAGATCTGAAATCTAATGGCGGTGAGGAAGGGATTTGAACCCTTGATACGCTATGAACGTATACACGCTTTCCAGGCGTGCTCCTTCAGCCACTCGGACACCTCACCAAAGCACGAGTAATTTTATCTTTTTTTTTCATGATTGCAAGAAAAAAAGTAAAAAACTTCAGCTGATTGTCTGAAAAATGTGTGTTTTGCACGCTTTATAGTCATTCCGTATCTTTTGTGACCGAAAATTTGAGCAGACTTTTTGGTATTGCTAATTTTTTTTTTTTGAAAAAAATTTGTGTTAGGTATTGCTAACGAATATGTGTTGTGTTAGCATAGCGTAACAAAATTTGTTAGGTAATGCTAACATAATTTGATGATTAAGGAGGCAAACAAGAACCTCCGGATAATAATAGACATGTGACTGCATTGGAAAACAGAGTGATGTCTGACTGCTCAAACAGGTCCGGAATCACAGACTGATATTCCGGAATACAATGTAATCATAGGTTAATGAAGCTGTTGAACGTTATTAAAGGACAGTGGTACGAATGTGCTGATGTCGGGCAGGGGATGAATATGTCTGCGATTGAGCCGCAGAAAACAAAAGTTCAGCCTTTTGTCCGAAGGAATGCTGCGAACCGCTGTCGGCTATAAGAGAAAAAAATGATACTTAAAGATATGAAGGTAGGTCAGAGAGGCAGGATAATCAAACTGCATTCAGAGGGAACATACAACCGCCGTCTCTGTGAAATGGGTTTTATCCCCGGAACCGAGTTTACCGTAACACACTGTGCTCCGCTCGGCTCTCCAATGGCAATTGCCGTTAGAGGTTATGAAATAATTGTAGGTATTGATGATGCCCGAAAGGTTGAAGTGGAGACAATATAAATGAAAGAATTTCGTGGATGCTGTGCTACCGGTTCAGACAGAGTTTCCGGAAGTATTTCGCCAAAGACTCAGGAAAAGAAGGCCGACCTGAGACATATCATGCTTGCAGGTAACCCTAACTGCGGTAAAAGTACTCTGTTCAACCGTCTCTGTAATCTGCATGTCCGTACAGGTAATTATCCTGGTGTAACCGTAACCCGTCACGTCGGTTCATACGGTGACGACATTCAGCTTATAGATCTTCCCGGCATATATTCATTAAGCAGCGCCTCAACAGATGAACTTGTTGCAAGTCTTGAACTGCTGGATAATGATGCCGAACTTATCATCAACGTCATTGACGCCACATCTCTGGAAAGAAGTCTTTATCTCACCCTTGAGCTGAAGATGCTCGGTGTACCTATGATGATCGTCCTGAACATGTGGGATGAGGTCAAAAAACGCAATATGTCAATTGACCTCGATAAACTCTCAAAATTCCTGGATGCAGAAATTCTGACCGTCAGTGCCGCCACCGGTGAAGGCATTGATGCTCTTGAAGACTGTATGCGTAATGTGAAGTGGGGACTTGAGGAACCTGAATACCTCGGATCTGACAGAATCGTTTCAGAGCTTCGCAAGGTAGTTGACGTTACTCCGAATCTTTACAAGGGACACAGTCTCTTTTTTGCAAAGAGTGCCGTTATAGGTGATACCTATCCTGAAGCTCTCAACAAAGTGCCTGAATGGTGCGCCGCCGTTGAACAGGCAAGAAATGCCATCGCTAGCGGATACGATTCCGTTTATCATGCCTTTGCCGCAGACAGATACGCCTATATTGATACGATTATCAGTGAATGTGTTTCAGGCGGAAAAGCGGAAACTTCCAAAAAGAAGAAAAGAACCCTTACCGAGGCCGTAGACAATATTGTTCTGGACAGATTCCTGGCTTTCCCTATTTTTATTCTGATTATGTGTGCTGTTTACTATATTTCCGTAAGCTGGCTTGGAAGTATTGCGACAGACTGGGCCAATGATTCACTGTTCGGTGATCAGGTGATTCCTTTTGTAAGGGATTTGCTGAGTTCTCGAGGTGCTTCTGAATGGCTCACCTCTCTCGTCAGTGACGGTGTCGTCGGTGGCGTGGGTGCCGTCCTTGGTTTTGTACCGCAGATGATTATCCTTTTCTTTCTCTTATCTGTTCTCGAGGAATGCGGCTACATGACCAGGGCGGCGTTTATTCTCGACAGAATATTCAATCTGTTCGGTATGAGCGGACGTGCCTTTATTCCATATCTTATCGGTTCTGGCTGCGGTGTTCCGGCTCTGATGACCGCAAGAACACTCGGATCTGAAAGTGAAAGAAGAATAACTCTGCTGACCACTACAATGATTCCGTGCAGCGCCAAGCTTCCGGTTATCATTACCATGGCCGGTGCCGTATTCAATGACACGCTGGTGTTCAATCTTTTCGGTTCAGAGGTAAGACTCTTTGCTCCGGTAATGTATCTGTCAGCTGTGTTTATGGTTATACTGTCAGCCTTTATCCTGAGCAAGTTCGGTCAGTTCAGACATTCAGCCTCCTCTCTGATGCTGGAACTTCCTTCATATCATATTCCGATGCTGAGAGTAATACTTCTCTCCATCTGGCAGCGTGTGAAGGGATATGTGCTGAAGGCGGGCAGGGTAATATTCCCTTGCGTGACAGTTCTGTGGCTGATTTCTCATATCGGTTATGACGGCAACGATAACAAGTTTGTCATGCTGGACGATTCAGATACCGAATCAAGTCTGGTTGCCGATATCGTTAAACCGGTATCTGGAGTGTTTGCTCCTTTGGGATTTGATGACTACAGAGCCTCTGTATCAGTTATAACCGGTCTTATCGCCAAGGAATCCATTATAAGTACCATGGCCGTGTTTGTCGGGGTTGATGAACCTGAGGAACTTGAAGATGATGCTTCATCAGAAGATGTTGCTGAAAATGAAGAACAGCAGAATGCCTTCTATACCGCCATCAGAAACAATATGTTCCATATTGATGAACTCGGTACAAAGGGACTGCTTGGAGCTCTGGCTTTCGTAATATTCAACCTGTTTACCATTCCGTGTGTTGCCGCAGTAGGTGTACTTAAGAAGGAAATAGGCAGTCAGAAGCTCTTCTGGCTTGCAATTGTCTACCAGATCGGTTTAAGCTATGGCGTCGCTCTTGCGGTATACCAGTTCGGACTGCTGTGCATAGGTGAACCGTTTACCTTATGGACAGGTGTTGCGATTGCTTTGCTGCTGGTGATTGCCTATATACTCTTTATCAAGAAGGCTCCACAGACTCAAGAAGCAATCAGTTTTGAGTTTATTAAGGAATAATTCCTTAGAGACGCTGTTCAGTAAGCAGTAATTTTGAAAAGAAGAACCTCTTTGGAGGTTCTTCTTTTTTTCGTCTGCTGAAATAAACTGTGTCGTGGGATAATAACGATGACAGCGCCTTTCTGTGCTTCAATCATTTTATGAACAGCGAACCATGGAAAGTATTTTTCCAGACGTGAACAGTCGATTCAGAGTAGGAACGTGATGCTGAAGTTTATAGGTATCGTAGCGGAATTATTCCACGAATTAATTGCAGACAGCAGTTACCATGTTGATAAAATCTGTTTTATAAAAATAATTTTTGAAGAAAATACTTCAAAGGCAAAGCTCGTTCCAGACCTCTGATGAAATTGAGAACCGAATGCATCAGCATACAGACTAAAACATCAGTGCAGATGTTTCTGCAGCGATGATTTGCACGGTGATTACAGGACGATAAGTTGAAACTGATAAATATCAGATATTGTTGATGTGGCTCATCACGGATTGCGGCAGTTCGAATTACGGTAAGGCCTGAAAGTGGAAAAAGACATGCCTGACACATGTCTTTTCCACTTTCAGTTTTGAAATTTTAATATCAATCAAATGCATTTTACCGGACGCGGCAGTCCTGCAATTTTGGTGGCAATCAGAGCCGGTCCGTCAGGAAAAAGCCTGTACAGATAACGGCTTGATCCTTTTTCCGGGCCGAATTCCTTTTCCATTGCCTTGACCAGAGCTCTGATGGCAGGGGATGTATTGTATTTTTCGTAGAAAGCTCTCACAAAAAGAATCACTTCAGTCCTTTCCTCGTTGAGTTCAAGACCTTCAGCTTCAGCTATGTGGCGTGCAACATCCATATCCCAGTCTGAAAAATTCTTAAGATAACCGTTATCATCGGTTTCAATAATTTTTCCGTTAACTTCCATTATTTGAGCTCCTGTCTCCGGAATCCCGGCATAGATAATCAGTAATAAAAAACCGGTCTTTTTATGTTTAGCTGCATGGCCGGAGATTCTTTCATGAGATCATGAAACTGCGAAGCCGGATTTATCTTCCAAGCTTGGTTTCGATGAATTTAACCGCAGTATCGACAACTTCCTGAATTGACAGGGTGGTTGAATCAAGTACCAGAGCATCATCGGCAGGCTTAAGCGGGGCAGTGGCTCTGTTGCGGTCTCTGTAGTCGCGGTCGGCAATTTCCTTAAGGATTTTGTCGTAATCGGCAGCAACTCCGCGTGATTCCAGCTGAGCTACGCGACGGCGGGCTCTTTCTTCAGCACTGGCATCAAGGAAGATTTTGGCTGAGGCGTCAGGGAATACGACGGTCCCCATATCCCTGCCGTCGGCGATAAGTCCCGGATTAACGGCAAAATCACGCTGTCTCTGAAGCAGGGCTGCGCGAACCTTAGGCAGTACTGCAACCTTTGAAGCGGCTCCTCCGGTTTCTTCGGTTCTGATAAATGATGATACGTCTTCGCCGTCAAGGATAACGGCAACAGCATTGTTCACTTCTTTGAATGAAAGGTTGAGACCTGATGCCAGAGCACTGAGTTCTTCTTCAGCATCAAGAGCGAGCCCCTTCTTAAGGGCCGCATAGGCTAAAACTCTGTAAATGGCTCCAGAATCAAGAATGGCAAAACCGTATTTCTTGCTCAGTCTGAGGCACAGTTCTCCCTTGCCGGCCCCTCCCGGACCGTCAACCGCTATTACGGGAACATTATTCTGCATTATTCTTCTCCGTTATGATTTCCTTTTTAATGTGGCAGGCTGTTTCTGTGTTTTCGGCAATCTGAACCGGATGTCCTGTCTGAAAGGAAAATCTTACTTGTGATGTCGTGAATTAAAAGAACTTCATCATAGATTAAGAAGGGGAATTTTACAAGATTAAAGCTTTATTTTTGATGTTCTCAGGAACGTCCTGTGTGCCGTTTAAAATATTTGAAAATTTTATTGAACGACCGGAATATTGAACTGTCTTATTTCTGTACAGAAAACAGCCGTGCAAAATATGACCGTTTCATCATTTACGATAAGTAACGGAGATGTTTAGTACAGGTAACATGAGCGTTCTGTTAAGATTTAAATAAGTGCTTATTCGGTATTTTCCTGACAATGGAGGAATCTTATATCATGAAGACAGTAAAACATTTTCTGCTGGCACTTGGACTCGGCATGGGACTTTGCGGGGCTTCCGCTTTTGCTGATGTTGCGCCTGCTCCCGCACCTGAGGGCAATGACGGTAAGGTTGAAAAAATTACCGCATCAAGGGCTGAAGTGCTGATGGTTCTTGACAAGAGCGGATCAATGTATGACATGACTAATGATACCATCGGCGGTTTCAATTCCATGATACAGAAGTATCGTGACATGAAGCTTCCGGTACGCGTTACCACCGTACTTTTTAACGACAAATCTAAGGTTCTCCACGACAGACAGGATATAAACACCGTCAGGGAACTTACCGGAGATGACTACACTGCATCAGGTACCACAGCTCTGCTTGATGCTCTCGGTCAGAGTATTACCAGACTTTCTGAGGTGCCTGACGTAAAGGAGGGCAAGGATACTCAGGTGGTAGTGGTCATTATTACCGACGGTCAGGAAAACAGCAGTAAGGAATACAAGAAGTCCACCGTAAAGAACATTATTGAAGACATGCAGAAGAAAGGCTGGAAGTTCATGTTTCTCGGTGCGAACATTGATGCCGTATCTGAAGCAGGCTCACTTGGTATAGATACAAACAATGCCGTAAAATACAGGAATACAGGTTCAGCAGTGCGTTCAAATTATGATGCCGTGGTTAATTTTACGGTTGAAGCAATGGAGGCTCCCGCTTCAGGCAGTATGAAGGGAAGCTGGAAGGACAGCGTGGAAAAGGATGATACTCCTGAAAGCACGGCTCCTGAATCCGCACCGAAAACCGGAGCTCCTGAAAAAAGTCTCAGGGGCGTGAAATAACGGCGCTTCCGGAAAGATCTGTAAATTCAAAGAAACTGCTTCTGGGGCAGTTTCTTTTTTTGGGACTTAGGATACATATCCGGTTCATGATTAAAATAACGGAAATGTTTCGTAACAGATGGTAACGGTCATCATACCAGAGCATTCCGTGGATTTTAATTGTTTTTTGTCTTTTGTTGTTCTTCTGTGGCAGAAAAATACTGATTTTCAGAAAGCTTACAGAAAAATAAAATATTATAAAACTGCTTAAAAATAAGGCATTTATGCTGTTTTTGTATGATTAGTAGGCAAACAGAATGCTTTTTACAAAAAAATAGCATTTTTTACTTTACAAGTTTTTTTGAAACCATATAATACACACATACACAGCGGACAGATGGCAGAGCGGTTGAATGCACCGGTCTTGAAAACCGGCGACGCGAAAGCGAGCCAACAAACATTCTCCCTCGCAGATACTGCGAAATCATTTAAATCCCTGAAGTTTCCGAATCCTTAAGTATGTTTTAGTGCTTTTGTGTTTCTTTATTTTATTTAATTGTCTGATTTTGAAATGATGCCCTGCATGGAGTTTCTGTATTCTCCGGTGACTATATTACGCTCCTTTCATTTTTTCGGTAAATGGCTGCGCATTTGAATGTTCTTATTTCTGTGCGGTGAACGGACGGAATCATCTTCATGGTTTTGCGGTTTAAAGTTCATACCGTACAGATGAGTAATGTCCTGGTCGCAAAATGGATTGTGGAATGTCTGGAACCTGAAAACGAAACAGTCTAAAGTTTTTTCGGAATGATTATCGCTTCGTCATTAATTTTTTCTGTGGAGGCTGTGACAGCATGGATGATTTCCCGATAGTGCTGTTTTAGTTCCTGATTATGAAGATAATTAATAAGGCTCTTTCGAAAATATCCGGTTATGTCAATCCGGTTTTTCAGTAAGGATAGACTCTGTGGCAGGCAGCATCAGGTGATATGATATTCAGGTTTATCTGAACAGATAGAGCGTTTTTTAGGCGTTCAATGCATTTTTGTTTACAAAATATTCATTCGAACAAAATATTGGAATTTTTTTCAAATTAGGTGTTTACAAGCTTTTAAAAATCTATATAATACAACACATACACAGCGGACAGATGGCAGAGCGGTTGAATGCACCGGTCTTGAAAACCGGCGACGCGAAAGCGTTCCTGAGTTCGAATCTCAGTCTGTCCGCCATTCTAAAGGTTCTTAAACCTGTCTTTTAAATCCTTTTAAAACCCTTTGATAAATTTCAGAACAGGCTTTTCTGTTATTGTATTCCGGTGTTTTTGTATCTTATCTGAATCACTGATTTCCGGTTCTGCTTTCAGAAAAATTTCGGTATGAAACGTTCAGACCGGAACGGCTGATTTACTTCCGTGATTTCCTTAAGCCTTCCGGCAACCTGTAACATTCCTGTTCCGTCAGGATTATACGGCCACAAAGAATTTAATCATGAAAATCCCGGAAACAACATAGGTAAGGGGAGTAACCTCCCTGAACTTGAAGGACATCATTTTAATTACGGTGTAGCAGATTAATGCCAGACCTATGCCGTTACCCACGGAACCCGATATCGCAATGGCGAGAATCATGATAAATACCGGAGTTACCTGTTCAATGTTCCTGAAGTCGATATTGGCAAGTCCCTGCATCATCACGAGACCGATGTAGATAAGAGCCGTGGAGGTTGCGGCCGGAGGAATTACCGATACCAGCGGGGCAATGAATATGCAGGATGCCAGAAGGGTGGCTGTGGTGAATGAGGTGAGTCCAGTTTTACCGCCGACCTGGATGCCTGAGGCGGATTCGGCAAAGGTAACCACTGTTGAACTGCCCGTGCAGGCTCCCGTTACCGTACCGATGGCATCAGACATCAGTGCTTCCTTGATTTTCGGAAGCTTGCCGTTTTTATCCAGAAAACCTGCATTGGCGGCCATACCGACAAGACTGCCGATGGTACCGAACATATCAATGATGCAGAAGGTTATCAGAACCATGACAATGGTGTAGGCTCCGATATTGAAAAAGGTATGGAAATCGAAGTTAAGAAGTGTCTGTTCATAGAGATTTCCGAAATCGGGAATGAAGCTCATGCTGTGAGCGGCCCTGAAAGGATTGTTCCCCAGAATAAAGTAATCAGCCAGCCAGTAGAACACGGATGATGAGATTATTCCGAAAATAACAGAGGCTGCACTTCTCTTTTTATGAAAATGCAGTATTACAAAAAGTCCCAGGAATATGGTGACGACCGAAACTATCATCTGGGAGTATTCTTTTCCCATACTGGTTTTCAGAAAGGTCGGGGTCATGGCCCCGAAGAAGTCCTTCATGATGTAGAACGGTTCGGTATAGTTGTTGCCTTCGGCATAGATGCTTACATTGCTGCCGAAACCTATGTATATCAGCATCATGCCGATGGCGGGGCTGATGGCTATTTTTATGCAGTCGGGAATGTTGTCGGCTATGCGGTGTCTCAGATTGAGCAGCCCCATAATCAGGAAAATCAGACCTTCAAAGAGAATGATTATGATGCCGGCGTGATAAGCCGTTTCATAGGGAACTGAGGTGGCAACGGCTATGTTGCCGACAATGGTGGCGAAAAAGGTGTTCATCCCCATGCCGGGAGCCATGGCGAACGGTTTGTTGGCCATCAGAGCCATGCAGAACGTGCCCAGGGCGGAACACAGGCAGGTGGAGATGAATATGGCGTTCCACAGAGGAGTTCCTGTCTGGAAGCCGGTAAGAATGTTTGGGTTGAGGGCCACTATGTATCCCATGGTCAGAAATGTGGACAGACCTGCAAGCAGCTCCGTTCTGACATTCGTCTTATTGGCCGTAAGACCGAATCTTTTATCAAGATTGAAAAACTGAGAAGACATGGGGTACTCCTTCCGGAATTTCTGACCGGGAGAGGCAGACCGGTGCATGATGTACTGAATGAAACGGTTCCTGCCGTAAAAATAATCATCATTTTTCTCATTGTATCTTTGGTGATTCAAAAAAAATGTTGTGAATACGGGTTTTTTGTAATTACGGACACGGGTAATAACGGTTTTTCTGCAGTTGCGTGAGCCGTTGCTCATTCCTGTACAATGCTTTAATATGAAGAAGATATGGAAAAAGGTTTTATTCTGTATCAGGTACAGATCCGAATGTGTTTAATCGGATTCAGAAATTATTACGGAGAAATGAATATGAGAATTGAGCATGCGGCCGTATATGTACAGGATCTTGAGAAGACCAGAGAATTTTTCTGCAGATATTTTGAGGCCACGGCAGGAGTTCAGTATCACAACCGGACCACTGATTTCAGATCATATTTTCTGTCATTTACCGACGGGGCAAGACTTGAGATTATGACAAGACCTGAGGTGAAGACCGAACAGCCGAATCCGTACAGGACAGGTTACGCTCATCTTGCTTTCAGTGTCGGTTCTGCCGCCGCGGTGGATGAACTTACCGAAAGACTGAAAAACGACGGTTACACCGTATCCTCAGGTCCGAGAACCACCGGTGACGGTTATTACGAATCCTGTGTGGTCGCAGTTGAGAATCTGCTGGTCGAAATAACCGTATAACAGCCCTGGTTTCACGGCTGCCGGAATGCTGTGTGGGACCGCGTTATGCAGTCCCTCATGATGCTAGTCTCTGATGCAGTCAGGTTTTGCCACCGGTCCTTCCAGCACCATTCTGCATTTTGCACATCTGTTGCTGACTTTAAAGAAGGTTTTGCCGATTTTCAGGTAGAGATCCTGCTTCGGAGCCCCGTGTCTTAAAGGACAGAGACCGAAACAGTAGTGGAGACAGTGCTTGGATACAAGTACTTCCCTCGGTGTATCCCCCTGATCCTTTTCGTAGGCCGGAACAGTGTTCTGGACTCCGTGAGTCAGATAGAATTCATTGGCTCTGTCATTGAAAATATTCGCCCTGAATCCCAGATTCATTTCGGATTCGGCTATACGAACGTCCTTCAGTTTTTCCGGTTCATGAACGGTCACTTTTTTCATCAGGGCGTTTTTGGTGATTCTGAGCTTTTCGATAAAGGAACGGCGGAGATCATTCAGCATGCTCTGAGGCACGAACCAGTGATGTGTAAGATTCAGTCCGAGATTCTCAAGCTCATAGCAGGTGCCTCCGAGACGGCCGATTTTACCGGTGATGTTGTCGGTAAGCTTCCGGTGATCTCTGGCTTCATTGCATTCAGGCAGGTCGGCGGTTACGGTAATTTCATGTCCTTCGGTGACCTCGTCGGAACCTTTCAGGCCGATACCTGTATCCGTTTCAAAATATTCCAGTCTTAGCTTCAGTGTTCTTACTGAGGAGCTGTCGGTAAGCTGACCTTCAAATTCCGCATCCTTGCTGCGGTAGAACATGGTTCCCGGTCTGATGAACGGCAGATCCTGAAATATTTCAGCCTGAGTGTCATTTATGACCCTGCTGATTCTGAATCCTGCAAGCTCGGCCTCGCTCTTATAGTAGTTGAGAGAGTCCCCGTTATGCAGCGTGACTCCCTTGAAAAGATTAAAGTGCAGTACGTGACCGGTAACGCCTGTAAGTCTGCCAATCTTTTCCCCCACATAGCCGGGAGCGTTGAAATTGGCATAATTATCCTTTCCCTCATGGGTGTTGTATTCCGTGAAACCGCGGTTGAAGCTCTTGGCGGGATTCGGAGTGAATGAGGTTTCGGTTCTGCCGAATGAACTGCGGCAGAGATCCGGACGTTCATCAATGATAAGATCCAGTTTTTCACGATACCAGGCGGTAATGTTGCGTACATATCCCTCGTCCTTCAGACGACCTTCGATCTTGAAGGATGATATGCCGGCATCAATCAGTTCCCGCAGATTTGCAGTCTGATTAAGATCCTTGAGTGACAGAAGAAATCTGTCTCTTGCGAGAATCCTGCCGTTTTCGTCATAGAGGGACTGGGCCACACGGCACAGCTGGGCGCATTCACCGCGGTTGGCGCTTCTGCCGGTCACTGCGGCACTGAGATAGCACCTTCCGCTCATGCCCACACACAGAGCTCCGTGTACAAAGGCTTCAAGCTTTATGTCTTTTGCGGCTGCTCTGATGTCCCTGATTTCCTTAATACTGAGTTCTCTGGCAAGCACGGCCTGAGAGAACCCCGCGTCTTCAAGAAATCTGATTTTGTCGGGGGAGCTGTTGTCCTGCTGAGTGCTGGCATGCAGTTCAATCGGAGGCAGACTGCCGTTAAGGAGACCGAGATCCTGAATAATCAGGGCGTCGGCTCCGGCATCGTAAAGTTCAAATGCCAGTTCCCTGGCTTCATCAAGTTCGCGGTTGTTCAGAATGGTGTTTAATGCCACGTGAATTCTGGCGCCGTACTGGTGGGCAAAGTCACACAGTTCCCGGATATCCTCAAGAGTATTCGGGGCATTGACGCGGGCGCCGTATGACGGGCCTCCTATATATACGGCATCGGCGCCGCTCAGAATGGCGGTCATGCCGCATTTAAGGTCCTTTGCCGGAGCCAAGAGTTCAATGCTTCTCATCTGAAATTCCTGTAAATCATGTAAAAAACTAAACTATCCGCCGTTTATCAAAAAACCTGCCGCGGCAGGTTTTTTGCATCTGTGATTCAATGCGGCCGGCGTCAGACCGATAAAGACGTCAGCCGGTATGTTGCTACTTTCCGTTTTCTTCGTTTTCGGCAGTACGCAGCTTGGTGTTGTAGAGACCGCTGTAGAAACCGTTGAGCGCGAGAAGCTCGTCGTGAGTACCTTTTTCCACGATATTGCCTTCGTTGACCACGATAATCTGGTCGGCGTTCTGGATGGTGGTAAGACGATGGGCGATAACAAACACGGTACGATCCTTCATCAGATTGTCCAGAGCTTCCTGCACCACCTTTTCGGATTTGTTGTCCAGAGCGCTGGTTGCTTCGTCAAGAATAACGATAGGCGCATTCTTGATAAAGGCTCTGGCGATGGCTATACGCTGTTTCTGGCCGCCTGAGAGCAGAGTGCCACGTTCGCCGATTCTGGTGTCAAGACCTTCAGGAAGATTGGCGATAAAATCTTCCAGGCAGGCATTCTTTACGGCCTGTCTGATTTCTTCCTCGGTGGCGTTTGACTTGCCCATGATGATATTGTTTCTGATGGTGTCATCAAAAAGGAAGTTGTCCTGGAAAACATAAGAAATGTTTTCACGCAGGGAGTTGATGTCGTAGTTTCTGGTGCTTACGCCGTCAATCAGGATGTCGCCTTCCTGCCATTCATAAAGGCGCGGTATCAGGGAACAGATGGTTGACTTTCCGCCGCCTGAATTGCCTACAAAGGCTACGGTCTGAGACTTGCCGACCTTCAGGCTTACGTTGTTCAGCACCTTTCTGGAAGAATTGTAGCTGAAGGAAACGTTCCTGAATTCAACGGATTCACTGATGCCTTTGAGTTCAGGCTTGTTCATGGCGTTTTCCACTTCCTCAACCGGCTTGTATGAGAAAATCTCATAAATTCGGGCCAGGGCGATGGCTGATTTCTGCAGTTCGATGAAGTTGTTGCCGATGGCCTTGAGCGGAGTGTAGAGCATGATGAGAGAGGCGATGAATGAAACGAATTCACCGCTGGTGATGGTCTTGTTGATAATCAGCTTGCCGCCGAAGGCGATTACAATGGCCACACCGCAGGCTGCCACGAGATGCATTGTAGGTGAGAGCCAGTTGGTGTTTCTGATAAGACGCATGGCCAGACTGAATAACTGAGAGGCTCCGGTTTCAAAATTGTCCTTCATGCGCTTCTGAAGGTTGTAGCACTTGATTACGTTCTCGCCACTTGATGTTTCGTTATAAAGAGACAGAAGTGATGCGCTTTCGGTATACGTCTTGTTCATGATCTTCTTGATGGTCTTGCGGACTATTCTCAGAGGCAGGAACAGAACAACGAGCACGCCCACGGCAATGATGCTGAGCTGCCATGAGTTGTAAAGAAGAACACCGATAAGGGATACGGATGAGAAGAATCTGGTAAGACCGAGTTTCAGGTTGTTAATCAGACCGCTGGAGGCCATTTCGGCGTCATTGTAGTATCTGTAGATGATGTTGCCGGAGTTGTTGTCCTTGAAATAGGCGCTGTCCATGTAAATCAGCTTGTTGTACAGGTCTCTTCTGAGATTCAGGGTGATTTTGTTGCCGACATATCCGTTAACAATGGCTGAAAGGTAAATGAAGATTCCCTGAACCAGAGTGAAGGCAATAATGATGAAAGGTACGTAGGAGGTGAAGTTTTCCTCCTTGTTTACCAGAACTTCATCCATAAAAGGCTTCAGGAAGTAGGCGATTACGGCATCAAGCGCGCCTACCGGAACCGTGAGTGCAATACCCAGCAGGGCTACGGCGATATAAGGTTTGATGTATGGATAGATTTTTTTGTAAGTATCTATCAGACTAACGTTTTCTAATGTTTCTTTAGCCATAAATCAGACTGTCTTATTATGTAAATCCGAAAAAGTTTTCCTGTTCCGCACGCAGAACGCGTGTCCGGAGGAAACGAACCCTTCTCATGAAGATATTCCTATATTATACAGAAAAAGCACTGTAAATAATCTGTCTTTGTTGGTAAAAAGTTCAAATAGGCGCCCGAAAAGAACAGATTGTGCGCAAAAAGTCCTTATGGATCAGACGGTATGCATCCCGGTCTGTGTTTCAGAATGCCGAAACATCGGAGGAAAGCCGTTTTCAGAAAGTTTTACAGCTGCGTATCATAAGGATTTTCATGAGGCTGGCGTACCGCACGCAGACGATACTCTGACAGGGACGCTGAAATTTTCAGAAAACGGTTAAAATACGTACAGTTATGGGGTTTATCATAGAAATTTTCTCATTTTCCCATAGTGAAAAAGGCGTAGAATAAAGCAGAAAACCGGAACTGAAGCCTCCGGATGCTTTAATTCTCTGCAGAACCGCATACCGGTTATGTGTTTTCAGATCACATTCTTTGAAAAGTTATCGGTAACAGTCAATATAAATAGTCGAACAGGGGATTTTAAGATTTGACTATTGTCGGATGTACCTTTACAATGAGACAAAGTTTTTTGCTTTACCCGGTTTTTGTGATCCGTAACCGCCTTTTTATCCGTCCGTTCAAGACGTATTGACGGAAATCAGGTACATCAAAGGATCCTTACAGAATTATAAGACTAAAAAAATGAACGAAAAAATTTACAATTTAAGAATCAAAGAGATTACCAATTTATTACCTCCAGTGGCTCTCAGCGAAAAGTATCCTATAACTGATACCGCAGCCGCTACCGTAATCAAAGGCAGAGAAAACATTCACAACATCATGAAGGGCAAGGACGATCGTCTGGTTGTCATCACCGGTCCGTGCTCAATTCACGATGTCAAGTCTGCCATGGAATATGCATCACGTCTGCTCAAGCTCCGTGAAAAGTATGCCGACACCCTTGAAGTCGTAATGCGTGTTTATTTTGAAAAGCCTCGTACAACAGTAGGCTGGAAGGGCTTAATCAATGACCCGTTCATGGATAATTCATACGATATCAATGCAGGTCTCAAGATTGGCCGCAAGCTTCTTCTTGATATCAATGAACTGGGCATGCCTATCGCTACCGAATACCTTGACGTTCTTACTCCGCAGTACCTTGATGAATTCATTTCATGGGTTGCAATCGGCGCAAGAACCACTGAATCACAGGTTCACCGTGAACTTGCTTCAGGTACTTCCGCTCCTGTAGGCTTCAAGAACGGTACCGACGGTACTGTTAAGATTGCAATGGATGCTCTCAAGTCAGCAGCTTCAGAACATACCTTCCTTTCAGTAACCAAGTTCGGTCACAGCGCCATCGTGAAGACCCTCGGTAACGAAGACTGTCACATCATTCTCCGCGGCGGCAGCAAGGGACCAAACTACTCAGCCGAACATGTAAACAAGGCTGTTGAAGATCTCAGCAAGGCCGGTCTTGATCCTGTAGTAATGATTGACTTCAGCCATGCAAACAGTTCAAAGCAGTTCAAGAAGCAGGTTGAAGTTGCCGAAAACGTAAGTCAGCAGATCGCTTCCGGCGTGAAGGGCATCTTCGGTGTTATGATTGAAAGTCATCTGGTTGAAGGCAGACAGGATCTGGTTGAAGGCTGTGCAGACAAGCTCAAGTACGGTCAGAGTATCACTGACGCTTGTATCGGCTGGGAAGATACCGAACTCGTTCTTGAAATGCTTTCTAACGCAGTTAAGAGCCGCAGAGCTGTAAACAAGTAAGTTTGAATTTAGCAGACAGTCCCTTGTTTTACAGCGGGACTGTTTTATTTTTATTATCGTGTAGCCGGAAATATTAGGGAAAAATAAGGAGAAGAGATGAGTCGTTATTCTCTTGATAAGGATAAGATTAAGGTTTTATTACTTGAAGGCGTGGACCCAAGTGCTGTAGAGACCTTTAACAAAGCTGGTTATACCAACGTTGAGTATCTCAAAAAGGCATTGGACAAGGAAGAACTGATTGAAAAGATCAAGGATGTTCATTTCCTTGGTATCCGTTCTCGTACCTTCCTTACCGATGAAATTTTTGAACATGCCCACAAGCTCTGTGCTGTAGGCTGTTTCTGTATCGGTACCAACCAGGTTGATCTTGAAGCCGCAAGAAACCGCGGTATTCCAGTATTCAACGCACCTTACTCCAATACCCGTTCGGTTGCAGAGCTTGTTACCGGTGAATACCTTCAGCTGTTCAGAACCGTTCCTGCCAAGAACGCTCTTTTACATCGCGGCGGCTGGGACAAGAATGCAAAGGGCTGCTATGAAGCCCGCGGCAAGACCATCGGTATCATCGGCTACGGTCATATCGGTACTCAGGTAGGTATCATCGCCGAAGCCCTCGGTCTTAACGTTATTTTCTATGATATTGAAAACAAGCTTGCCCTTGGTAATGCTCATCAGGTTGAAACCATTGATGAACTGTTTGCAAGAGCAGACGTTGTGACCATGCATGTTCCTGAAAGCCCAACCACCAAGAACATGATCAATGCAGCCGCATTTGCCAAGATGAAGGACGGCGTTATCTTCCTGAATGCTTCAAGAGGTACCGTAGTTGACATCAATGCTCTCGCTGATGCTCTTGAATCAGGCAAGGTTGCAGGTGCCGCATGTGATGTTTATCCTGTAGAACCTGCAAAGAACGGCGATCCGTTTGACTGCGTATTAACCAAGTTCGATAACGTGATTCTTACTCCGCACATCGGTGCTTCAACCCTTGAAGCTCAGAAGAACATCGGTATCGAAGTAGCCAACAAGCTTGCATTATACTCAGATAACGGTTCAACCCTGACTGCAGTAAACTTCCCTGAAGTTTCTCTTCCAACCCAGGGTAACAGCGTAAGCCGCCTGCTTCACATCCACAAGAACAATCCTGGCGTAATCAACAAGATTAACCAGGTGTTTGCAGACCGCGGTATCAATGTTGCAGCACAGTACCTTCAGACCACCCCTGAAATCGGTTATGTTGTAATGGAAATCCACAGCGACAAGCCTGAAGAAGTTCTTCACGAGCTCAAGGCTATCGACGGTACCTTAAAGGCACGTGTACTGCTCTAGTCCGATATTCTGAGTTCCGGACATGCCGGAATTCCGATGACTGTTAACGAAAAACTCTGCGTCTTTTCCGGCGCGGAGTTTTTTTGTCTGAAAAATGTTCAGACAAGATTGCATAAAGTTTACGATACATGCTGATTATATATGCATGTATAACCCAATTATGTGGCATAATGGCAGATATACCGATATACACTGAAGGATAGATATGGCTTACTGTGACTGGAAAAACACCTCCCCTGAAAATCAGGCATACCATGATAAAGAATGGGGCATCCCCGTGCATGACGACAGCAGGCATTTTGAATGTCTGATGCTGGAAGCACTGCAGTGCGGTCTCAGCTGGTCAATCATCATCAGAAAAAGAGATACTGTCAGAGCCTGTTTTGACGATTTTGATTATGTGAAGGTGGCGGCCTATACTGAAGCCGATATCGAAAGAATTCTGAACACCGAAGGCATGATCCGTTCCCGCAGAAAGGTTGAAGCGATAATTCATAATGCCAGATGTTTTCAGAAAATAGCGGATGAATTCGGAAGCTTTTCAGAATACATCTGGAGGTATACGGATAATGTGACAGTCATATACGATGGGCATGATGAAGGTCGGATTCCTTCATCAAACGCGCTTTCCGAAGATATCAGCAGGGATCTCAGAAAGAGGGGACTGAAGTATCTGGGGCCGGTTACCGTATATGCGTATCTGCAGGCCGCGGGGATTATCAATGATCATGACAGGGACTGTCCTTGTTTCAGAAGAATTGTGTCGGACTTCCCAACTACGGTAAAAAAATGTGAAGGCGATACAGAAGTTATCTGTTATCGATAGTAAAATTAATATATAGACAGGAATCAAAGTGTTTTTGCCTGATTCCCGCAGATTATGAAACAAACGGATGGAACAGTAATGATTTTCGATAAAATCAAGGTGATTAAAGCGGATATAACTACACTAAGCGTGGATGCCATTGTCAATGCCGCCAATAAAACGCTGTTAGGCGGTGGCGGGGTTGACGGAGCAATTCATCGTGCCGCAGGCCCTGAGCTGCTGGCTGAATGCAGAACTCTGGGCGGCTGTGAAACCGGCGAGGCCAAAATCACCCGCGGGTACAGACTTCCGGCAAAATACGTCATTCATACCGTCGGTCCCGTATATCACGACAGACCTTCCGATCCGGTGAAGCTTTCAGGATGCTACCGCAACTCGATGGATATCGCCAGAGAGCATAACCTGAAATCGATTGCGTTCAGTGCCATATCATGCGGTGTTTACGGGTATCCGATAGACAGGGCTTCACGCATAGCCGTGGAAACCGTGTTTGACTGGCTGTCTGAGAATTCTGATTATGAGATAGAAGTGTATTTCGTCTGCTTTAATGACGATGTGTATGATGCCCTGACCAGAAATGTGGCTGTATTCTGCGAGAAGGCATAGAATCAGGCGGAAATTCTGAATTATTCCCGCATAAAACCGACAAGTGCGGCAGGAGGTGGATATGGGAAAAAAGGTTTTGGCGATTGTCAGCAGTCCCAGAAAAAACGGCAACACCGATATGATGGTGGAAAGCTTTTTAAAAGGTGCGCGTGATGCCATGCATCGTACTGAAAAAATCTATCTGCGTGACTGCAAAATAGAGTTCTGTCGCGGATGTGAAGTGTGTTCATCAACCCATCACTGCGTGATTAAGGATGATATGGAGCGCCTGGTTGACAAACTGCTTGATGCCGACGTCATAGTGCTTTCAACTCCCGTGTATTTTTACAGTATGAGCGGTCAGATGAAAACCTTCATAGACAGACTGATGCCGGTCTATCCTGAACTGAGGGGCAGGGAATTTTATTTCATTACGGCAGCCGCTGACAACGACACCATGATTGAAAGAACCATGCAGGCCCTGGAAGGTTTTACCGACTGCATTGAGAATGCCGAGATAAGAGGCAAGCTCTACGGAGGCGGCAACTGGCGCAAGGGGGATGTTGAAGGAAAGGAAATTCTTAATACTGCCTATATGATGGGGGCAAATGTCTAGCAGTCCGCCTTTTTCAAGTCATGTAAACGCTCTGTTCAGAACAGAGCGTTTTTTTATAACGGAATGATACGGAGGCAAATCATAAATACCTGAATCTCTGAAACGGTTCTGTACCGGCCGGAAAAATAAAAAGCCGGTCCGTCTGAACCAGCTGAACGTTACATGAAGAGAAAATGCACCGACATCGATTACACGAGCTTAAAGGAGGAAAACGCTCGGTGTCAGAAAGAGGAGAATGTCCGAAGTCGGTGCTGTTCTTTTCCTCTAAGAGAGGGTAATTTATATTTTAATTAAGACATGACCGAAAAAGTGAGACATATACGACTAAATATGGATATGCAGAATTTTTATTAAAGATATATATACAATATCACATAAATATAGATGGTTTTTAAAATTTTTAACAATATTTATATAAATAAATATATGTGTTAAAAATTTAACACGCGTTCTGTCTCATTATCAGGTAAGGATGTGTCAGTAATCGGTATGTTACAGACAGTATCACTCAATGTGCAAAATATAATGTCGCATTTTATATGCGTATCGAAAGAAGATACGGATGAAACTGCTGACATGATTATATTTTTCTTCAGGAAGAACGGATAACCTGCCGGGAATCAGACTGTTTTCTGATACTGGACATTCTGTTTTTTAAGGCTTTTTATCCGGTGAATCATCCACACGTGCGATAAAAACAGGCCTGTAGGGCCTCTGCCCTTTTCTCTATGAACCGTTTTTATTCTACGCACTGACATCAAGCATATGTTTTCTGAAAAAATATCCAGCCTTCAGCATTTCTGCATAATTCCGTTCTTTTTAAGTGCCGCGGCCGTTTCCGCTGACATACCGTCGGAAAGGGATTTCGGTACTGGACTGCGTCAGACTCTTGCCGAGAGCATGACCGATGACGTTTATACTTCAGGCATCATTGACTCCTTATCTTCGGCACAGGGACTCTCCGATATGGAGCAGCTTTATGCCGGTGATATTGTTTCTACTCACGGTGAACTCACTGAAATCATGGAAAAGGAAAGAACAGCGGATATCACCGGAATTTCGGAAAACAGTGATTCCGGAGACTGCAGTTTCGGGGATATGCTGCGGCTCTCCGCACGGGGAACCGTAAAATGCCGATTTGAAGGAGAAAGTGCTGACGGCGGAGAGGCGGCCACGGATGATACAGGGATAAACGCGGGAGACGGCAATGGTCGTCACTGCCTGCTTACGCATGATTTTAAGGCCGTTCCGCCGGTATCTTTCTTCGGAACCTTTAATTACGGCGTCTGCAGGGATGAACACGGATGCACGGAGTTCTGGCTGGGAGACACCAGAGACAATTCACTAAGCGGCAGCTGTACCGTTTTTGAAAAGGAAATCGGTCTTACCGTTGAACGTCCGGAGGTGATAAGGGCTCTTATCCTGGATACCGTTTATTATGATGATTATATTCAGCTCTGGGTAAAAGCGGAAGTCGAGGGAGAAAAAACCGGAAATGATGATGAATCGGGGAACGGTGAAAATCTCTGGGTTAAACTCATCAATCTGCCGAATGATGATTTTCCGCCGGAGACGGGAGGCAGGTGTGAACTTAACAGAAGTGAAATCACCCGTCTTGAGACGGACATCTGGCCGATGATCCTGAAGGCTGCATCCGTTTCCCGCGAGGAGTCTGCAGGCAGGGTGCTTAATCTGAAAATCAGGGAACGGGTGTCCGTTACCGGAGGCGGCGAGGGATACATGAATTTCCGTATTCTGTACGATACCGGAAATCTTGTCGAAAAGGATTACTGGGGAAATTCCGAATGTACCGGGTTATTCGCCGGAAACCCCCGAGCTGTACTTGGCGGAAAGTGTCTTGAACGTATTTCAGGAGACGAATCAGATGTGAACGGCAATGATTCAGGAGATTATGAATGCATTGTAAGGTCGGGGATAAGGCTCTGTTCCGATGCCTTCAGAATGCCGGATTTCTTTTTAAGAGACGGAAGACTTGCCGGACTGTGGGATCCTTTCTGCCGGAGACTTGATGTTTATGAGCGGGAGAATGATTTATCTGATGACAGACCTGAAGCAGAAGGCAGTGTCAGAGGTGACAGACTGCGGAAAATGCTTGCGTCGGAATCCGGTAAAAAGGTTCCCGTGGATGAACGTGTTCAGCAGCTGTCCGACGGTTTCCCGGAACCTGACGCCGGCATTATGGCTGCCTACGACGTGCCGGATGAGAATAACGAAGGGGTAGAAGAGGCGGCTCTTCTTCTGCAGACTCTTCAGTACATGCAGAGTGACGTTGTCTGTACCGGCGAACAGAGTTCCGAACGTTCATGCAGTGTCTTTAAGGGAACGGCCGATACCTGCAGAAAAGGTTATTTCGGCAGAATGGACTGCTGTAATGCGCCAAATACCGCGGATGCCGGAACCTATATCCGTATGATTACATATATGGCGGCACTTAAAACCGCATATGCCTCACTCGAAAACACATCTTCAGCCATGGGATCCTGGGCGGGAGGAACACAGATGACCGGTTCTCAGGGGCTGATATCCGGGACTGCCGACAGCGTTATCGGCAGTGTCATGGATACGGCGGTCGAGAAGGCGAGAGAGGAGTTCATGCAGGCCATAACGGCAAGGCTTGCCGAAATTGTTGAGAACACCATGGGGGAAGCCGCAAAAGAGGCGCTGTTTACGGAAACCGTAAGTGAGGAGGGAATAAGCATGATTCAGATGAATCCCGCAGTGATCGGGGCAATGCAGGGAGTCATGGCCGCATATGTGGCTTATCAGCTGGCTAAAACCCTGGAGGAGATAGCCACGTCATGCAGGCCGAACGAGATAGAAACCTCCATGAAGCTTAAGCTTGATTCCTGTATGTATACCGGGAGATCGTGCACTGAAAAGGTTCTGGGAAAATGCGTGGTTTACGAACAGAGATACTGCTGTTTCAGTTCTCCTCTGGCCAGAATAGTCATGGAACAGCTCCCGGAATCCGGCTTTGACTTTCCGGACGGAGTATGCGGAGGTATTCCTCTTTCCCTATTATCAGAGGTCGATTTTAAAAAGATTGATCTGTCTGAGTGGCTCAGATACGTGGAAAACACCGATCTTCTGGATGTAAGCAGAATGTCCGTGGACGGACTTACCGGCAGCGGCAGTGTTTTAAACGTGAGCGGAAGGAGTGATAGCAGACAGAGAAATGCTGAACGTCTGCAGAAGGGGGCAAAGCCTTGAAATCCAAGTCCTGAAGCCAGCTGTACATGATTTTTTCGGCAAATTTTTGTACATTGTTCTTAAAGTGTGAGAAATAAGAAAAAATCCCCTCGGACAGATGCGTTTTTCCCGACAATAAGTCTGTAAAAATATCTTTACAGTCCGGAAAAACATCCGTTTTTGTAAGCCTTAAATGTTAATTTGTGTGAGATTTTAGCTAATAATTGTTATAGATATTGATAAATATGTTAGCTGTATTCATAATTAACCATGATAAAAGTATAAAAGGTAGTCTGGTAAGGATTTTACCTTTAAAATAAAACTATCCGTTTCTATGGTCACCGGTTCAGTCACTCTGTATGCTTTGGAGGCTGTATGATACTGAGTGTCGTATGACGACGGGGATCAATCAACAGTTATAATAAAATAAGAGGTTTTAGCCGGTCAGTTTTGCATGAAACCGGTCGGTACGGGGATTTTTCTATGAGATGTCAGGAATGTAACGCTGAACTTGATGATGACGTGCTGTTCTGCGAAAAATGCGGTGCAAGAATATCAAAGGATAACAGCATTGCAAGCAAACTTCATTTTTCCAAGAACAGACCTGCAGCGGCAGCCGAGGGGACTTCCGGAGGTTTCTACAGCAGTACAAATAAAGGCAAGAGCACTGACGCCAACAACAGTGTTGTTTTTGATGCCAAAACCATTGAAGACGACGTGGCCAACATCGTAATCGACAAGTCTGAGCCGGTTCAGACACAGCAGGCTCCTGTCGTTGATGATATTTCCGTTGAGGCAGAGGAAGCTCCGGCTGTTCAGTCTTCAGACAGTGAGATTACCCTGGATCTTTCCGGAGAAAATTCAGGAACTGAAGATCCTGTTACCGTGGATCTTTCCACTGACACATCAGTTACGGCTGACGATACGCTGGATTTTTCCGCAGAAACCTCTTCAGCCGAAGAGCTGATTACTCCTGAAGTGCAGGTGAATTCATCCTCTGCAACTGCCGAAACCGGCGGTATTGCCGCCATGATTCAGAAGGCCATGAGCAACGCCGGAACCGACGGTGCTTCATCCGAGTCTCCGGATGCAGTACAGGAAACTCCTGACCATGGCAATGTTCAGCAGACTTCCATGACGGAAGAAAAGGCTGATACCACCGCTAAGGGAACCGAAGATCAGCAAAAGAAGGAAGAAAACGCAGGCAACGGAGAAAATAATGAAGGTGATGATGACATCGCCGGAACCTTTACCTATCTTGCAGGGTCGGCAGAGAGACAGATAAATGCGTTTCTCGGCTGTGCCGTCGGTGCGCTGGTTCTTCTGGTGCTTGCAGTGGTAACGACTGATTTTATCAAGGTGCTTATGGCTCTCCTCGGAGCCGGCTGTTTCGGTTATGCCTTCTACGTTGCTCCGAAGGTTATTGAGGCTACCGTGAATGCTCTGGTCAAGGGAGAGGGATATTATTTCATTGAATACGTAAATGAAATCAGTAAATACATGAAGACCGCGGTTATTCCGGTGGGAGCAGGCATGGCACTTCTTCTCGTTGCCATGATTCTAGAATGGTGCGATCATGATTACGGCGCCAAGTATGTAACTCTGCTTTCCATGTTCGCCATGGCCGGCGGTTTTGCTGTGTCAGGCGTGTGTGCTGCAAGATTTGCGGTGACTAACAAGATTTTTGATGAGCTGGCTTCAGGCAACAAGCCAAAGAAAAACTATTCAGACGTCATCAATTATGTCGCAGCAGGCGTGGTTTTCGTTATTGTCATTCTGTCTGCGGTTATGGCGGCATAACGGATATATTTTTACTTTTTTATGATTTCGTCTCCGGTTCGGTTTCCCTGGCCGGAGATTTTTTATTCATCTTGCAGTATTTCCGAGCTGTGTTTCATTCTGTATAAACAAGTCGTGCTATAATCCTTAAAAAGTGGTTTCAGTGCCTGATTTCATTGAGTTTTCATGTTGCGGTAATTTATGGCTGCATAAAAATGAAACTGACGGCTGCATTTCGGTGCCGGTGCTGATCATAAACAGAAGAGAACGTCCGCCTGTCAGAAGATGTTCCGCATAAAAAGATAACATTATCAGTATTTACTACATAATAAGAATTTTGTGTTTTGAGGTTTGTATGAGTTTCAATATTGAACGTAACGGCAAAAAAAGAGTGGTTATCATAGGGGGCGGTTTCGGAGGATTAAGGCTGGCCCAGGGGCTGAAGAAATCAAATTTTCAGGTGATTCTTGTCGATAAGAACAATTACCATCAGTTCCCGCCGCTGATTTATCAGATTGCCACGGCAGGTCTCAATCCAAGCTCCATTTCCTTCCCTTTCCGCAAGCTGTTTGAGGATCGCAAGGACTATTTTTTCCGTATGGCGGAGCTTACCTGTATCTATCCTGAAGGTAACTACATTCAGACTTCAATAGGTAAGATTGACTATGACTATCTGGTACTGGCAAACGGTACAAAGACCAACTTCTTCAACAACAAGAACGTTGAGGAATGGGCGATACCGATGAAGACCGTGCCTGAGGCCATGGGACTCAGAAACACTCTTCTGGCAAGCTTTGAAAGATCCATAACCTGTTCCAATGAACAGGAAAGGGATGAATTCCTGAACATTGTTATTGTAGGCGGCGGTCCTTCAGGTGTGGAAATCGCCGGCGCCATTGCGGAAATGAGACGTTATGTTCTGCCGAAGGATTATCCGGACATGGATACCTCAAAGGTTCACATTTATCTTATCGAAGGCGGAAAGAGACTTCTGGCAGGCATGTCGGAAGAATCTTCGGAAAAGGCTCTGAAGTTCCTTCAGAGCATGAATGTCGAGGTGAAGCTCAATACCTTTGTAACCGATTATGAGGATCACAAGGTCAGGATGAATGACGGCTCCGCCATAGGTACCAGAAATCTTATCTGGGTAGGCGGTGTAACGGCAAATCAGGTAAACGGTATTCCTGACAGTGCTCTCGGACGCGGCAGACGTATCATGGTCGATAACTACAGCAGGGTTAAAGGCTTTGATAATATCTTTGCCATCGGCGATATTTCTCTTATGGAAGGTGATCCTAATTTCCCTAACGGACATCCTCAGATGGCTCAGCCTTCAATTCAGCAGGGTGAGCTTTTGGCCAGAAACATTATTGCCCTGGAGAAGGGGAAGCCTTTGAAAGGATTTGTGTACAAGGATCTCGGCTGTATGGCTACAATCGGTAAGAACAAGGCCGTGGCTGAAATTGCAGGGTGCAGGCTGGGCGGATTTTTCGCATGGATACTCTGGATGGCCGTACACCTGGTTTCAATTCTCGGTGTTAAAAACAAGTTCTTCGTGTTTATGGACTGGATCTGGAGTTATTTCACCTATGATCAGTCAAACCGTATGATTCTGCGTTCTACTCAGAGCAAGGTGATGAAGAATATTGAGGATACCCTGAGAGAGCTTCACGGCCATGACGATCATAAAGAACAGACAACAGAGAAGTAAAGGTATCTGACTGACACGTACACCTGTGCGGGTCTTCTGACTAAACAGGCTCTGCAGAAAATGCAGAGCCTGTTTTTGTATGCTCGGCAGGCATGATTTCTATAGGCTCATCAACACGTTCAGTTGAAACCGAATACTGAACATCAAAATCAAAATGTAAAACGGATGACTACTTTCAACAAAGCACTCTGCGAAAAACATTCTGAAGAATAAGCTGTATGTTTTTATATCAAGGATACAGTTATTAAGCGAATTTTGAATAAGCCTCAACGTTATGTTTCTGCATTAAAACGATTTCCATTGATTATAGGTCTGGATTTTAGTATCCGCTGAAATATGCGTCTGCTTAATCAAGTTTTTCAATAAGGCACTGGTGATCTTTAGTCTTTGTGCTGTAATTTATTCCTACAATTATGATGTTTTTGAACTGTCCGGTGTAGCGTTTGCAGTATTCCTGTTTTTTAATCTGAGCAATGGCTTCTTCAGCAGAACCGTCATACTTAAACTCAATCAGGATTAGTGGCTGTCTCCTTGTTATTGGTTCATACACTAAATCAACTCGTCCTTTGCCTGACTGATCTTCACTGTGACAGCTGTAATCGTCAAGAGTTGACCATAAAAGTCCGGTCATTACACAATAAGTGAGTGATTCCTCGTCATTGTAGTCGAGCAGAGTTACAGCCGAAGTCGAGCAGAGTTACAGCCGAAGAATTGTGGATTTCCTGAATAAGTGTAGCTACGGTTGCTCCATCAAGTTCCTTTATTGCTTTTAGCAGGCTTTCTGAACGTTTTATTGTTTCCATTCGCTCGTACCAGTTCTGCTCTCTGACAATATCCATCAGCACTGCTTTGATTTCAGCATTCGGAACATAGGCAACTTTACGATATTGATTTTTTGTTTCTGCACATCCAAGGTAACCGAGACATACCAGAAGACTGAATACATCATTTTTATCTTTGATGTTTACCATATCATTCTGGAAATTTGCACAGCTGAAAGTAACTTCATCACCTTCGATTAAGTTGATGATGTCTTCCTTTATGCCTTGAAAATCAGTATTGATGAGGCGTACAAATTCTTCGTTTGATGAAGTTCCGCTCCAATAGCTTTTGCACTTACCATCGCTGACAGCAGAAACAACAGAGTTGGGGTTATAAATATCAATGCCATTGAGTTTATATCCTTCATACCATTTTTTCAGTTCCTGATGTGATAATGTGCAGTCAGGTGATTTTACAATTTCGGCAACCTCATCTTCGGTGAAACCAAAATATGTCTCAAATGGTTCGGGGGCGAGCATATTGTATTCTTTAAAGCCGTTTAAAGCTGATTGAGAGTTATATTTCTTGATAGGAAGAATACCGGTAAGATAAGCTAAAGCAAAGCAATCCTGACCATCTTTTGATTTAAATAAACCTCGCAGAAACTCTATAAACTTTTCCTGTAATACCGTTTCATTTTTGTACTCTCTGTATATCAGATCCCATTCATCCATAATTAAAATAAATGGTTCACCAGTGTATCTGCATATAACATCCAATGCTGAAGATAAAGATTTCTTTCCAACCAGGGGTGCTTTATTTATTTGTTCTGCGTAGTTTTTGTTTTCTTTCAGATCCAGAATAACCAGGTACTGCAGAAAATCTACGATGTCATCGATATCTTCGATATAAAGGGATTTGTCTGACGTATACGAAATATACTTATCCTTTATGGAGTTCATATCGATGTATATGACATTGTATTTATTCAGGTGGTCTTCATAATTTTTTTCTTTGGAAATTTTCAGATTGTCAAAAATTTTTTGTCCTGCATATCCTTTGGAATAATAAGCTGAAAGCATGTCAGCAGTTACTGTTTTACCGAATCTGCGGGGGCGGGTTATGGCAAAGAAACGCTTATCGGCACTGATCTTTGCGGATATCTTTCCTATAAAATCTGTCTTATCCACAAAAATTTCAGAATCTTTGAATTTAACCAGCCTGATAAAGCTGTTATCTTTATCAGGGTTCAGAATATTTCCCATAACTTTAACTTCCCAAAACTCAACATCATCTGCTGTCGTTTTATCACAGCACTGAATTTTTATCCGTGATACAGGATGGAACTTCCTTTGAACAATTATCCATACAGCTCATCTGTCAGTAATTTAAACAGTATCAGCAAATAATTCAACAGTTATGATTCCTGCATAATTTTTAGTGAATAAATATGACGTATCCTTAATACCGGTGATTCAGGTGTTTTTTAAACATGTATTGATCTTTATGGCTGTTGAATAGAACACGTCGCGGTCTTAACGCAGTCATTAGGCTCGTGAACAGAAGCATTTGCGCTTCTGCCTGTTTGGGTGATGCATCATGTCCGTTTCCTTTGCTGTAGCTGATAAGAAATTTCACCTATGCTCAGTCAAACCGCATGATTCTGCGTTCTACTCAGAGCAAGGTGATGAAGAATATTGAGGATACCCTGAGAGCTTTACGGTCATGACGATCATAAAGAACCGACAACAGAGAAGTAAAGGTATCTGACGGACACGTACACCTGTGCGGGTCTTCTGACTAAACAGGCTCTGCAGAAAATGCAGAGCCTGTTTTTATATGGCCTGATAATCTGAAATTATCTGGCTCTGATGATGACTATGGCTACGAATATCGCCAGAATAAACTGATAGAACAGCCACGGTACGATGGTTATGCTGCTGATCCCCATGATGCTGGCCGCAACGAGAAGCTGAGCTCCATACGGAATAATACCCTGCAGTATGCATGAGCAGGTATCGAGCAGGGAGGCTGTAATTCTGCCTGATACTCCGAATTCACGGCTGATGTCCCTGGCAATAGGGCCTGCAGCCACTATGGCTACGGTATTGTTGGCAGTGGCTATATCCATGAATGAGGTCAGAACCGCAATGCCGAACATTCCTCCTCTTTTGTCGTTAAAGTGATTTCTGATATATCCGAGGATGGCTTCGAAGCCGCCGTTGGCTTTAATCAGAGCGGAAATAGAGGCAACCAGAATGGTAACAATCATGGTTTCAAACATGGATGATGTGCCTTTGCCCATGGCTTCGAATGCTGACGCATAACTGATGGTATCAAGACCGAAACCGAAGGCAAGAAACAGTATTATGCCGATTATCAGTACCACAAACACGTTGATTCCGGCGAGTGCCAGAATAAAAACAATGAAATAAGGCAGGGCCAGCAGGAATTTGAAATCGTATTCGCCGACGGTTTCCGTACCGGTGCTCAGAGATATGAAGGTAAGTACCACAACGGTCAGTGCGGCTGCGGGCAGCGCCAGCTTTATATTTGCCAGAAACTTTTCCTTCATCTGCACGCCCTGGGTTTTGGTGGCGGCTATGGTGGTGTCGGATATGAAGGACAGGTTATCACCGAACATGGCTCCGCTGACGACGGTTCCCGCACAGAGAGGAACGGAAATACCGCCGTTTCGGGCAACTACCAGGGCTATCGGAGCCAGAACACTGATGGTACCGACGCTGGTGCCCATGGACATGGAAATAAGACAGGCGATGACAAACAGACCGAGTATCGCAAAATTTGCCGGGATGATGTTTAACAGCATGTTTGCCGTGCTGACGGCACCGCCGGTAACGGAAGCAAGTCCGCTGAAGGCACCTGCCAGCAGGAATATAAGCAGCATGATGGTGATGTTGCTGTCACCTATGCCTTTACTGCAGATGTTTATTTTTTCTTCAAAATTGAGTTTGCGGTTCTGTATGAAGGCGGCAATCAGGGCAATGCCGAAGGATACCACCACAGAAGTGATGTAGAAGCCCATTTTGCCATCGATGGGACTTATGTACTCATAGTAAATGCCGTTTCCGAGGTAGAAGACCAGAAAAATAAGAATCGGAAACAGAGCCTTGATGTTCGGCTTCGGTCTGATGCCGTCCTGATAGCCGTTTTCTGAGTTGTTATTGTTTAGCATTTTTTTGTTACCTTTATTATGTATTCCGGACCGTTGTATTGTATGTGACGGGAAGGTTCCGGAGTGTCTGTGATATCTGATGAAACGAATGCTTTTACGAAATAAGGAGCGTCACAGGCGGACGATGTCTGATTCATAAAAGGATTCGTACTGTGATTTTATACATAACCACGGCATGTAACAAGATTCTTTTTGTTTAAAAAGTGAAAAAGTTTATTATTCCTTTAGGTATACTAGGATATTAGATAAGGAATATCCCTGAAATGAAAGGGACCAAAATTATAATTATCAATGAATGAACAGTGTGGAAGAGCCTCCTGCGGAGAGGTCAGGATATGATATATCTGTAGAGTTTAAGGTACAGGTGTCTTGTCCAGTACAGAAAGATAAAGGAGAAGTTCATGATGATGACGGCAAATGAAACAATGGCTTGAAAAAACGTGAAATGACCGTCGTGCAGTTCATCGAAATCAGTCAGAACCTTAAATGAAAAAATTGCCATGCAGCATCCGATTAGGGTCCATGCCGCAAAATCAAGAATGATTCCGCTGATTCTTGAGCGCTGGGTCTGATTAGTGAACCTGCGGGTGAGTAAATAAATGACAGGAGGCAGTGAAAGAAAAATCACGCTTCCAGTATATCCGTCGTCGTATAACGTTTTGAGCCCCGTGAGATACATAAAGGCCAGGAATCCAAAAAAGGCTTTTTTTAACAGTGTCAAGAAACTGTCTTCGGGGTTGACGAATAATCTGAAAATGCGCACATACAGATGGCGACTGAAATACAGAAACAGCATGGATAACTGTATCAGTGCCATAATCATTCTGAGGAAACTGCTCTCCGGTCTTATACTGTTTTCTTGAATGACAACGGTGGATACGGAAAACAGTATAAAACCGAGTAATGTCCACATCAAAAAACGCATATTCAAAATCTCCTGTTTAAAATTCTGAATACATCAGAGTCTGACGGTATCCTGCCGTGAATAAATTAATGCCAAAATGTCAATATCATTATTATACGTGAAAAATAAGAAATAGTGATCATGAATTTATATATCTGCGGAGAGAATTAACATAATTATTGTTTCGCAGCTGAAAGAGAATGATGAATCCTTAAGAATAATTACGGTAAAAAACTGACGGATAAGTAGGGGATGCTTATTTATGATTATTGATAAAATTTAATATTAAAAATCTTTAACGGCAGGGGGCTTAATGAGTGTTTTTCAGAACGGATATAGTGCAGACTGCTTTCAACATATACAGAGAAAAAAGTTATGATGGCCGCAGTCGGATAATCCATCCTGTTCTCAATATGGATTCATGTAATTTTCTGTTTCCAGTACATGATTTCTGAAAAACATGGGGTATAATATTAATTTATATGATTAGGTGACAGAAATATATTGATTAATGAAGATTAATTTTAAGGCTCCATAATTAATCTGCATTAATCGTGATAATCAATCATGTTGAAATTAAAATTAATCTGATAAGTCATATCCCCTGCCGGAATTTTTCGGGCTGTTATATTAAGAAGAATCCTAAAATAATGTCACTTTATAAGTAACATGATGTTCTGGTGACTACCGAAATCTGTGGAGGGAGCCGTGATCAGATTACTTTACCGTGGAAGACATAATCTGCGGAACTGAAAAATTTTCGCGCCGGATAAATCTGGATATTTTAGAAAACAGTTGATTTATTTTAATGTAAAAACGTACTGAAAAATCATCAGGATAACACTGCTGTTTCAGCCATTCCTTAATAAAGTCTGTTCTTTATGATGATGAGGCCGGAGACGATTTTCCGTAGAATGAGACTAAGCATGTTTCGTACAGAGGTTCACACAGAGACTAAGGCATGCCATTTTTTAGAAGAGAAATGCCCGCAGATGAAAAGAATGCAGGCATAGAACAGCTGTTTTAAATAAGTGCGTAAGATATCCGTAAATACAGACATCCTTTAGGCTGTTGCATGAGTGAGTCTCAGTACTTCTTCAGAGCTACAAATGCTTTAATCCAGACAGCCAGCAGATACAGGACGAGCACGACGGAAATGAGTGAAAACATCAGAAAAGCCACATTATGCTCCTGTAAAAATTCGTTAACCATTGCTTCACTTGACTGTATTTCATCTTTATGTTTCAACGCAAGACTGAAGCCTGCAAGGAAGCCTGTTACGACACAGCCAACCATATAAATACCGTATGTCCACAGAGCTACCGAAACCCATGTACGATCTCCGTACATTCTGGCTTTGTCAAAGAAACTCATTACCCTTGTCATTGTAATAAAAGTAACTATGGCCGCCGGAAGTCCCATAATGGAAAGAAGCATGGCAGACGCATGTAATGCCATCGCAATAATCATCCATTTACGGCAGGATGAGGCTTCATTTCGAAGCTTCATATCCGTTCTCATGTAGCCGCTGCTCATATAGTTATCGGTATTGGTTCTGTATCCGTTGCCCGAATCGTCTCTGTTGTAGTTTCCGTCTGGGGCTGTTGTGTATCCGTTGTTTGAACTGTTATTGTTCTCGCTGCCATTGTACATGGTAAATATTCCTTGTGATGTGATTTAAACAGTTCGGTCATTATATCCTGAAATCCTGATTTCAGTCATTTATAACTCATGATTTGATAAGTGCAGCACTGCAGAAACTGAATGCGGTTTATGAATTTAATGTTTCAGGTGGTACTCAGCTCCTTTTTTCCTGCGGCTATCCAGACATTTTTACTGCCGCTGAATGTTACAGGTGCGTAACTATGCCTGCTTCCGCCAGAAAAAATAAAAAAATCCCGGACGGCAGGCATGGTAAGAACCGTTCGGGATATACGTGATTTAATGCTATTTTCTACAGCTCGACTATAAGTACGGTTTTATCGTCCTCCGACTCCAGTTTCAGTGCCTGAAGGATCAGGAGATCAGCCTTTTCTCCAAGTGAGAGGTCGTCCCGGTTGAACGTGTCTTCCATAAAATCAATATCAACGTAGTCGTGGATGCCGTCACTGGTCAGAATAATCATCTTCTGGTTTGGTGAGACCTTCAGACTGTTCACCTGAATCCTGTATAGCTGCTTTTCATTACCGCCTCCGAGACAGCTTATGATTTCGTTTTTAGGCGCTTTTTCGGCTTCTTCAGGCATCCCCCGATCCATAAGCATCTGATAGGTTGTATGGTCGGTGGAAACCTGTCTTAAATAACCGCCGTTAAGTGTCTGGATTCTGGTATTGCCGGTGTGCGCGATTTTAAACGTATCACCGTCAAGGTAGACCATGCTCAGGGTTGTGGCCATGGTATTCTGTCCGGGAAACGTGGCGGCATAGTCTATGAGCCTTCGGTTGATCTCCTTAAGTGTTTCGGCATATGTGGTTTCGTCTCCGGAGACGTTCATGGTACTGAGAGTCCTGACGGCAAACTCAGATGCCTTTCTGCCCCCGGGGAGACCTCCCACGCCGTCTGCCGCGGCAATAAGAACCGGCGAGGATATTTCCGTTTCGGTTCTGTTTTCATGAAAAATCATCGGACTCCTGCCGGCTCCCATGATAAGAGCGCTGTCCTCGCATTCCTTATGATAAGGTCCCTTTACGATATGACAAACAGCTTTCATGGATTACCCTCGGTAAGTGTGCAGTTCAGACTGACGGAACCATTGTCCGTGACTATGTCGTTGATTGTGATGCCCGTGTTACTGCGGATTCCGTTGTCAAACATGTATCTCGACAGCGGATTTATCAGATATTCTTCAATGATGTTGCCGATACCTCGACCGCCGTTCTCCAGATTCCCTGCGGCAAGCTTCCGGAGGTTATCCGTGGCTTTATCGCTGAGGGACAGAGTGATATTCTTGCTTTCGAGAAGCTCACGTATGATTTTGTTAATCAGTGCATCAGTGATTCTGTCGGCGGTTTCCGGACGTATGAAGTCGAATACCACAATGTTTTCACCGATACGGTTCAGAATTTCCGGTCTGTTGAGCTGGTACTTGAAGAAATGCTCAATGGCTCCGCCTACCTTTTTGCGGATGGTTTCATAGTCTTCGTCCGGAGTGACGTTCTGTATCTTGCGGATCTGGTAGGTTTCGGGATCTTCCTCGTCCACATAGATTCCCAGGTTACTGGTGAATATGATGATGCATTCGGAGAAATAAACCGTATTGCCCTGACCGTCAGTCATTCTGCCGTCTTCGAGAATCTGCAGGAATTTGTCCAGAATGGTAGGGGATGCCTTTTCGATTTCGTCGAACAGCAGGATGGAGAACGGATTGTTCTTTACCGCATTGGTAAGCTGACCGCCGCGTTCGTATCCCACGTATCCCGGAGGAGCACCCAGCAGCTTCTGGTCACTGTGCGACTGGCTGTATTCACTCATGTCGAATCTTATGCATCTGCTTTCATCGCCGAAGATCTTCTGTGACAGAGTTTTGGCAGTCTCTGTTTTACCGGTACCGGTAGGGCCGGCAAAAAACAGCACGCCCTTCGGTTTGGTGTGGGAGGAATGCTGCAGACCGTTCATTCCCGTCATGGCTCGCTTTACCACATCAAGAGTTTTGGCAATGGCGTAATCCTGCCCCTTCACACGCTGGTAGAATTCCTGCTCGGCGTGTTCAAAATCTTTAAAATCCAGTTTTTCCCATGGATTGTCCTTTACGCCGTAACGGTAAAGATCCACCACCTTGGTGAGTTCGTTCAGATGGAATTTCTGATTTTTGCAGAGAATGCGCAGATCGTTGAGGGTGGTGTAGGAAAAACCGTCGGTAATGCCGGTGAATTTTTCCTTGAATTTCTTAAGCTCCCCGCGACCGGACTCATCCTCGTATCTACCTATTTCCGCCTGATAGATTTCCCTGTCGAAAAAAGATTTGAACTGGGTGTCCACGAAACTGAATCGTTCTTCCTTGGTAGGTGGCTGTATGTTGATGGTTTTGCTGAGCGGATTGTCCAGATAGAACCATACCGGCAGGTCGTTGACCTTCTGGGTGAGAAGGATTACGGTGTTTTTAAGATGAACGCCGCTGCTCTCAACCACTTCGCTGCTTCCAAGTACCGCTTTCTGCAGACGGGTGAAGCTCAGCACGTCGTCAGGTGAAAGCTGGGTAGGGCTTACGATGTATCTGGATACAAAATCCATGATAACAGCCACCGATTCCTCCTTCTGACCGAGAGCAAGGTCTATGATCTCCGCGGCATTTGCCCCGCGTCCGCTGAACGGCGCTTCAATGTGGTCTTCGGTAACATCCTTGCTCACCAGAGCAGCAAAATCATCAATGGCTTTCTTTCCGTCGTCACAGCTGTCGTTATAGAAGCCCTTAAGATGATCGTAAAAAATCACGTGGTGGTAACCGAGATTACGGAAGAACGCATTCAGATAATCCTTAAGATTAAGAATGACTCCTTTGGACTGATAATCGTTTTCCTCCGGATAGACATATTTATCCATGATATTGCCCTCGATGATAATCTGAGGCTTTATGCGGTTGAATATGGTCAGTTCCTGATGCCATTTAGGCAGCTCATTATTATCCATGTTTACACCCTTATAATTCCTTTTTTCAGCAGACGTTCGTGTAGTTCCCGACTGTAGTCGGGGTTGTGGATTCCCACGGAAATAAAACCGTCAGACGTCCGGAAGTTCTGTATCTGATTCCGGCCGGAGCTGAGGTAGTTTAGATAAAATTTCTCAAGGTTCTTCTGCAGAATATGTATTCTCTGATTGTCAGAACCTCTCAGAAAACAGTTGTTGTTGCGCTCCTCGATGTATTTCCCGTCAATCAGTACGGTGATGAAGTCAAGAATGTCCCTGTTTTCCCCGGTGTTGATTTCCTCGTAGTCAAAACCCGTATATACCAGAATGTCTTCCGATATTTCCGCAAGCTTCGGCAGCAGTATGCGCAGTGCGTCCTTCTGCAGAAAGGGATCTCCGCCGGTGATGGTAAATCCGTCAATGGGAGAACTTGCGGCTACCGACCTGACTATTTCGAGAATATGCTCTGCGGTAGTCTCGTATTTCTTCTGCATCTGCCACAGTTCCGGATTACTGCATCCCCGGCATCCGTGAGTGCAACCGGCAAACCATATTCCCATTCTGTTTCCAGGTCCCAGAACTCTGACGGGATAAAGCAGTCTGGCTATGTTCATCTGCGGTACTCTACGGTGAAGCATCCGGTTTTTTCAGTTCCCCAGAAGCCTCCGAGTGATACCCTGTCCCCGTTTTCAAGCGGTCTTTTGCGTCCCTGTTCAAGTTTGCAGTCGTTGACGAAGGTGCCGTTGGTGCTGTTAAGGTCCATGATGGTCAGCGTTGACTGAATGAGGGAGATTTCCGCATGACGGCGGCTTACATAATCGCAGTTTCTCAGAAAACCGCTGAGAACCTGCTCTCTGCCTATACTGAATACCGGATTTGATTCGGTGACTCTGAAGATTTCCTGTCCGTCTGAAGACATCAGTCTGATTTCAGGTACTGCCATGACACGGCGCGGTTCCGGTCTGGCTGAGGGAGCGGCCGCCGGTGCGTCCTTCGGTAAATGAACTCCTCTGATGCTCTTTAAGGAGGCTTTGCATTTGGTGCAGATTTTGGCAACACCGCGGTTTTTCTGACCGCATTCAGGACAGATTTTTACGAATTCCGTACCGTCATCATTTCCTGCTTCGGAATTATGAGCTGCAGGGGATGCGTCCGCTGCTGAAAAAGGAGTGTTTTCTGAAGCTGATGCGGCCGGTTTCCGCGGTACGGCTTCTTTTTCTGCGGACGTCACCTCCGGTGAAACTGCCGCTTCAGGCGGAGTTTCCTGTTTCAGCGTCGGTTTAACGTTTGTAAGATCGTAGCCGCATGCTTCACATTCAGTGGCTGTTGCCGGATTTTCGGTCTGACAGTTGATGTTTGGACAGATTCTTATTCTTGCCATGATTGTTTTTGTCCCGGGTTGATGTTTTTTTTCGGTAAAAGCTGATTTACCGCTCTTATCCGTTATTATACAGAAAGAATACCGTATTCCGCCTGATAATGCCTGTAAAATGCGACAGAGCATTACACTCAGGCGGAATTTTAAGCAGGGAGGTTATTCATCTGCGGTGAGGTGCTTCTGTTCTTCCGCAGCCGCCTGTCCGGCATGAGTCCTGCGGCCGGCATGAGCCCTGTTCAGCAGATCCTCAATGGTTTCATCATCAATGTCATAATCACGGAGATTATGGATCTGACCGTATTCGAGATCAGGAGGAAGATCGTGACCGTCCTTCAGTTCAAGGCCTTTTGATTTCAGCTTTTCCTGAATGATTTTGTAGTCACTGCAGAATTTCTTCATGTCTTCAACCTGTTCACGGGCTTCAGCCTCATCAGGTTCGCGATCCGTATCGTCGATACCGCCGAGCTCTATCGTAAGGTAGTTATCCGTCATGCATACGCTGATGGCTGAGCTGTCGTTGAAACGGTACAGCGCTTCGTGTCCGTATCCGCGTTCATGTTCAACGCTGTAGCCGATAACGTCATATCCCATTTCCTTCATGACTTCGTCGATGGATCTGCTGATATATCTGTTGTTGTAGTCATTGTACAGATAATCCTCCAGTCGGAACATTTGTGCGTATATGTGGTTGATGCCTTCTTCAGACATGGCAAAATTCCCGGGCACCTCGTTGAGCTCGTTGCAGAGAACAACATACTGGTCATAGGCTTCATTGTACCGCTTCAGAAGATCCTGATAGTCTTCGATTTCATCCTTAAGCTGTTTAATCTTCGGATCTATGGAAAGAGCGTAGAACTGACGCATGTATTCGAGGTTGTCTATGTTTGCTTCCATGTTTTCCTGCCACATGCTTCTGAGATCCGCTAGCTTCTCCCTGGTCTTGTCCTGCATGCTTCCGGACTGTTCCAGGGCATCGAATTTTCCGGTTACGCGCTCATGCAGTTCGGCAAGGATCTTCTCACGTTCTTCTAGCTGTTGTTTTCTTTCCTGTTCCTGTCTGTCGGCTTCGGCCTTTCTTTTTGCCGCTTCCTGTTTTTCTTTTTCACGGATCTGCTGCAGAAGACCGGAGATTTCATCAGACAGTGTGTTAAGATACTGAGCCTTGAGCTGTTCCTTTACCTCCTCACACCTGGATGGGAAGGTATCGATCTTCTCCTTAAAGCCGCGGTACAGACTGAGAGAATCGGCAAGATACTGTTCCTCGTCTTTCCTTGCATCTGTTCCCAGAGATTTGCACAGCTGCGGAGCAGTCTGCATGCTCTGCATGTGGAACTCGTAGATATCGTTAACCAGACTGCTGGAGCTGATGCCGTACTCCTGCATTCTGTTCATGACTTCCTCCAGAAGGTCTGCATGCTTCTTAAGCTCTTCATCGATCTGAACTTTGATTTCACCGACGCATTTTCTCAGATTGCTGATTCTGAGGAGCTTCTGTTCGTAAAGATGATTTATGCGGCTCTGTTCATCGGCAACCTGCTTCCAGACCTGTCTTATGCTGTCGGCTGCGGAATCAAGCTCTCTCCTGCGGCTTTCAACAGTGGAGACGGGGGCACTGTTTGCAACCTTTATGCTGTATACCGTTTTTTGGAGTTCCTCGGCAGACTGCCTGAATTTCTCACAGGAGATACAGGTTTTGAAACCGGATTTTGCGGAAATTGTGGTTAATTTATCAAGCTGGTTCATGATTTCCGGAAGAAGTGAAAGCACACTGTTTTTTTTACTGTTGAAGCTTCTTATGAGCTTCTGTCTGTTTCTTTCCGCCTCCATGCGGGCTATTGCTTCAGAATTCAGATTGTATATGTTCACGTCTTTTGGACCGCTCATTCCCGTATTCTCCTTAAACCATGCTGTCTGGAACGTCTGTCTCCGTTACCCTGTGATTACTCACCGTCAGTACGGAGATGCTGTATAAAACAAGTTTATTACAGAATAAAAAAATATACCAGATATTATACATAATAATCCGATTGAGTTAACAAAAAATTCATCAGAGGCGTTCATGCCTTGTTTTCATGCGTGACGCAGATTCCGTCAGTAGCTTATGTAAACGGCGACTCTTACCGGCATAACCGTAACGAAGTCTCTTCTGCCGACTGTTCCGTCAGATTCAACGGTTTTTACGTTTCTGCCGGGAGTGCAGTTTCTCAGAAGCCATGCGCAGTACTCATCCTGAGGCCTTATACCGAGAAGTCTGCGCGTGCGGAGTGTAGGTACCCCTTCGTACATTCCCTGTCTTGGAGTGTCCTGACTGCGGTTAAGACACAGGTACTTGAGATACTGTACCTCGTTTGGAATGAATACTTTGTTCTTGAGGATGTTACCGGATGATTGTATTTCAACGGTGACTATTTCCGTTTTTTCGGTTTCACTGAAAGCGGTATTGTAAAAAGAGGTGTTGCACCATGAACAGAGTTCGCTGTGCGTCCAGTCCTCCTGTCTTTTGGGATCGGCGCAGAAGCATCGTGCATCCAGAGCCTTTTCGGATATAAGAAGGGCACCGTGTTCATCGATGGATGCCACCAGCCACTCAATCGGAGTTCTGTGTCCAGACAGCCTGATTATCTCTGCGGTGATCCAGAGAATGAGTCTCGGAATGCACAGAAGTACTATGATGGCAGTGATCACAATTATCATGACAGCCAGAATTAAAATATACAGAATCGACAGTTCTGAGATAAGACACAGAAGTCCAAGGGCAAACTGAGTGATAACCTGACCACGTCTGATAATTCTCATTCGGATGAGTGTATCCGTATATCTGTCGTACATTCTTCCCGGAGGCGTCAGACCTCTGGCCGCATGTCCCATGCTGCTGGTTAAATCCACGATGCTGTCTGAAAGCATCCTGTTGATTCTGGCCAGTCTCCAGGTAAAGCATCTGAGTCCGTACAGAAGTTTTTCCGCAGGGCATTCCTGATAGTATGAGCCGAAACGTACCGTCCCTCCGACCTCCGGAGTTCCCTGAACACTGGTGCTTCTGAAACCGAATGTGTCGGCAAGGAACTTTTCGAGAGTCGGTGATGATTTCCCCTCTATGAAGCGGAACAGCTTTTTCAGAGGTGTTTTATGCTGTTCAAAATACTCGTTAAGTCTTGTGGAATTACCGGTAATTTCAGTGAGCTGTTCAATAAAATCCTTCGAGTCGCGGTAGTAAAGGTTGTCAATTTTCAGCATGTTGTCGAAATTGCGGCGAATAATCTGAAATTCTTCCGGACTGTCATTCTGAAGAGTTTTTTCCAGATCAGAATCAGCATATGATCTGCGCACTTCGGTCACGAGATCGTAAAACTCCGCAAGCTGACCTTCACTCCACAGTTCGTCTGCATAGCGGAAAAGTTCTGCTGAACTGCGGAACAGCAGAGAATCGTCTCTGAGAATTATGCAGCCTTTTTCAGGGAGAAGACAGTCCCTGAATCTTCTGCAGTCCTCTGCGGAAAGAAATTTCTGTACTTCATCAGTATCCGACCGGCTTATGCGCATGAAATTGATGTAGGAGACTATGTCTTTTTCCTTAAGTTCGCGGAACACCTGTTCAAAGAAATCAAGACTTTCAAAAAGCAGCGGTCCGATGCAGAAGCTTCTGTTTCCGCCGATGAGATGACCGAGTCGGAGAGCCAGTCTGAGTTCTGTTGAATAGTCGCCGGAAAAAGGTTCGGCAAGCATGGCTTTTTTGACCGTATCCACCAGTTCGATGTAGATTTTCTGTTTTTCATCTTCGCTGTTTTCCAGAAAGAATTTCAGAATGTCGTTTTCCACCAGGGTGCGTGCGGTATCGATAAGTCTTCTGTCAGCATCGGAAAATCTCAGCGTGTCGTCTCGGGTAAACGAGTAAAGCATGGACGGGGTTCCCGTATCCCGGAGTGTAGTAAATGACTTTCTGCCGATAAGTCTGATTTTTTCATAGGTGGCTTCCTCCGGGGTTGAGTAAATGGCCTTTATCAGGGCGTTTCCGTAGTCCTGAAGTCCTTCAAAATAGAATTCCTTCCAGTACAGATAGGTAACGGATCTGTCAAGACTGTACATCAGCTCGAAATAAACGGTATCGATATTCTTTCCGGTTCCGTTCTGATCATACTCTGCCATAAGTCTGTCGGCCGCTCTGCATTTTTCCGCCTCTTCAGTCATGCCGTTGGTTTCGTAATGACGAGTGAGAACGCCTCGACGGAATTCCTTAATACCGCCGTTCCAGTCGCCTAAAAGTGAAATTACAAGCTCATGGTTTCCGGAGATTCTTCTGCCCTTGAATACGTAGGGAACCCTGAACCCGTTTCTTTCGTCATTATCTTCAGAATCACGGTTCGGATCCGCATGGCTGCCGGGAACCGCCACCGGCTCTCTTTTCAGCCAGCGGCTTATTTCCTCATATCCCCATCTTCTGTTCGGGTTGGAGGGGTCGTGTCTGTTGGATATGTCCTTGTATGTCAGACCGTCAATGAGATTTCTCAGACTTTCAGGCACGCCGTCGGGATAGGGGATTTTCTGGATCTGGGCAAATCTGGCGATTACCTCGGGATCTGCTGAATCAGACTGGAAGGGGATTTTTCCGGTTACCATTTCATAAATGCTGATACCGAGTGAATAGTAGTCTGACTCGGACAGGAACAGACCTGTATATGTTTCCGGAGCGGCATAGAACGGAGTGTTGCCGGTATGTGTTACCACCGCGGTCTGCCCGTCGGTGTCAGAGCTGATGCCGAAGTCTATGAGAGTCAGTCCCGTTCCGTCCCTGGATAGAATGATGTTGGCCGGTTTGATGTCCTTATGGATGATTCCGGCTTCATGAACGGTTCTGACCGCTTCATTGAGCGGAGGGAGAATTACGGTTCGTATTTCTTCCTCTGAAAGGGTGACGCCGCTGTGAATGATTTTATCAAGACTGTTGCCGTGGTAGTACGGCATTACCACATACTGAAAACCTTCAATGGTGCCGTAGCTGACGATTCTGGCAATGTAAGGGGAGTCGATGGCGGACAGCTTCTTAATCACCTCCTCCTTTACGGCATTCTTTCTGCGGTAGTGCTTCACCATGAAGATGTTCTTTTCTTCGTCCTCTGCGATGTACAGATTGGCCTCGCCGGTCTGCTTTTCCAGCAGTACGTCCGTAACCCTGTATTTTCCGTCAATCAGCGTATTTATCAGACTCGGAACCTTTTCATGCGGAGTGACGTTGACGGCAGTATGTATTCTGTTCATCAGATTCAGCTTGGTACTGCTGCCGCCGCTGCTTTCCTGTGCTTCATTTATTATCGTCTGTTTCCGACTGATTTCAGTATTGTCGTTCATTATGCTGTTCTGGTGTATGAATGTAATGTTTAATCTGATACCTGTGTATTCTACATAAAAAAGACAGAAAGAACGTAAAAATCGGCAGAATTCGGTTCTTTTTGCGTGTGCCGTTGAAAAAGCGGAGTGTTCCGGCCGGTGAATATGGCTTTATACGGCTTTCCGTTACTGAAAATAATGAGGCGCGGATCCATAAAATTCAGGATTTAACAAGGAATTTGCCGACGGGAAAAACAAAATGTTGGAAATTTATGGGATTTTTGTAAAAAAGAATAATAAAATGTTAAAACGGTGTAAATAAAAGATTAAAAAATGGTCAAACAGTTCAAAAAAACATGATCATGCTTAATTAAAACAATTGTTTTTATGTGATGTCGTTTATTATATGACGAATTCTGATAAATTATTGCACTGAATTAATTCGTTTTTTCATTTGTCTTCTTTTCTGCATGTCTCTGACGTCAATGACGGATGTCGGATATGTCTGAAGAATTGAGGAATGGAAACTGGATATGACTGATTATTAGGGACGATCAGAGGTCATGTTCCGCAGTTTCAGGTTCTTCCTGGCATTGCTGCATGCCCCGGTGATGTTACCCGGTTCCCGATGTTAAGCGTCAGGGAATTCCATAAATAGAGAAAAAGTACCGTACCCTGAAGGGTGAACAACACGTGAGATGTTCAGAGACACGAAGCCTGCTGTTTTTTTACGGTATCTGGTTCTTTTCGGAGCAGGGGACTGCCCGTCTTTTTTCATTCAGTCTGATTCAGCCGTTTAATACTTGTGTATCAACGTTGATTTAATGATTGATATCTGTATAACAATACCTGCATGTCACCTGTGTGATTTCAGCGGCTTTGTGGTACTTTGGTATATGGGTCGATCATGAATGATAAATGGATTTTGAGTTATGGCGTTCTTACGTACGATTATTATCTGTCTGGTTGCAGCTGTTCTTACAGTTGCAATCAATCTGATGGGGGCGGGATTTACAAACCCGATAGAGTTCTCTTACGAGGTTAAGGCAAAGTATTCCACCGACACCAGGGTATATTCACTCGGTGACGGTCGAAAGGAATACAACGAGCGTTTCAGCTCCGGCTACCTGATTTCAAGTTCCGAGGATTTTGAAAAGGTAACCATCCCTCTCAATAATACCAATCGTCTGGAACAGCTTAAATTCGAACTGGATGATTCCCATGATTCGGAAGTCTGCTTCAAGGGTTTCACCATTTCCGGCAGAACCGGTACCCATGAACTTGTTACCGAACGTTTTGCTTTTGAAGGCATAGAACCGGTGGAAAACACTCCGGAAGAACTGTGTTTCAACATTAAAAAGAATGATTTCGAAGCTTCTCACGAAAAGCCTTATTTCCTGACAGGAGACGTTGTTGAACAGACATCCGTTGAGACCTTCAACAAGTGGCAGGTGCTTTATTTTATCGCCGTAGCCTGTCTTATTTCACTGGCATGGGAACTCATGGTCGCATTGTTTGAACGCCGCTACCGCAGAGCCCGTATCACTGATTACGCTTCGTTCCTGATTTTTGTCGCCATCGTTGAATTCGTAAGTCTCTTCGCGCTCAACGAGGTGATGAGGGCATATGTACTCCATAACTCAAACCTTATGCTTCTCATCGGCGGTGTTCTGGTGGCCAGAGTACTGGTAACCTTCTTCAGAACCATTGTAAATCACAAGTATGCCTGCTTCTCTCTGCTGCTCCTTGTTCTCATGATGCTGGTCCGTTACTGTGTATTCCGCAACAATGTCGGTATCGTTTACCGCAGTGAATTCATGGGATATCTGCACATCGTCAAGCAGGACTTCCCGTTTGACATGGCAATCGTGCTACTGTTTGCCACCGCGATTTTCGTGCAGACCAGAGCTTTAAAGATTACATTCACTTCCGTAGCGGCTGTTTCTGGTTTCCTGATGTTCCTCGACTACATCATGAATACCGAAAAGTCAGATCGTCTGATTTTTTCCAGAATCGGTCTTGATACATTCAGCTATCAGAATCTGCGTGAAGTGCCGAATGCCATCAACCACTACATGTCTACCGGTCAGGGGGTTCTTACCGCAGCCGTAATTACCACGGTTATCTGTATATGTGCCTTTATATTCTGCAACAACAGACTTAAATTCACATGGGTTAAGTTCTGTTCATTTGTGGTTCTTCTCGCCATGTCAGTAGGTGTTTACTTTGTAAACATCGGTACGGACAGTGTGTTCAACAACAAATTCTACAATATGGTTGACGTAAACAGAGGTATTGAAAATCTCGATTTCAGCCGTATATCCGTATCTTCATCGAATGAAGTCATTACCGAACGCAAGGGGCTGGGCTACAACTGCAACGTTGTTCTTCTGGTGGTTGAATCACTTTCAAGCTTCTCCAGCAAGCTTTATGAAGAAAAACTGGATCTGACTCCGAATCTCGACCGTATAGCTTCAAACAACATCTGGTTCAAGAACTCATATTCATCAGGATATGATTCTGACGTGGCCAACTATGCTCTGCTTACCATGCGTCCGTTCCTTCACAACGGATCCAATGTTGCGGATCCGGCGCTCTACAAGTCAACTCTTCCGCGTGATTTCAAGAAGGCCGGCTACAAGACCATCGTAATGTATTCATCAAAGCCTACCGATGCCGAAAGAACCCAGTTCGACAAGGCGGGATTTGATAATCTGTTTGACTACATGCATCCTAACTATCCTGATACCGCGCCTCGTTATGATCACGGTGCCCTGGATGACAAGGTTCTCCTTCAGGAAGCAGCCAAGAACATTCGTTTCTGGTCAAACAACAAGTACAGCAAGGATAAGTTCTTTGTGGAAATCCTTACTTCTTCAGGTGCGGCTCCTTACGTTGTACCGGTAGAAAAGCGTCTTGACCCTACCAAGGTTGAATATGATTTCGCAACCGTAACCAAGTTTACCGACGAGGCAATCGGTGATTTTGTTGAAGAACTTGAAAAGATGAACTTCTTCAACAACGGTATTCTGGTTATCGTGGGCAATCACCGTGCTCCGCTGACTCTGTCCAAGAGAGAATACGATCTCTACGGTCAGCTCGGTATCACCCGTGTGCCTCTGATTGTCGTCGACAAGCATCAGAAGTCAAGAATGTATGAAAATGATATTTCTTCAATTTCCGTAGGTGAAATGATTGAATACCTTGCTCTCAACAGATATCAGTCCAGCTCCATGAGAGTTAATCCTTTTGTTGAGGATGAGAACGAAGTAATTATCTATCAGCAGCTTTCTCCTAGAAACACCATTCTTCTGAAGAACGGTGACACTTACGGTGAGTTCGCCATTACCGGCAACAAATCTCACATCAGCGGTAATCTCCGCAACAAGGATGTGATTTTCACCGATATCGTGGCAATGCTGAGTCACAGAAACCAAGGGAAGGCATCTTCCGACACTTCCTCAGACAGAATTGATGACGACGCTGCACCTGAACGAGCCAGAGTCGAAGTTCCTGCAGAGCAGCCTAAGGCTGAGGAAATTCAGGCTCCTGCCGAGGAAATACAGACTGTCGTACAGGAAGAACAGGACGTGTCTGTTTCTTCTGATTCAGAACAGGTCAAGGAACCAGAGGAAGCTCATCAGGAAATTCAGCAGCCTGAAACCGTCGATGCCGATGCTGAAGCCAGAGCCGCTCTTCTGAAGGCTCATCAGGAAAAGCTGAAGCAGATAAAGGAAGAGGCTGCCAGAGCCAAGGCTGAAGCTGCAGCCGCCAAGGAAAGAGCCGAAAAGCTTAAGGCTGATGCGGAAGCTGCCAGAAAGAAGGCTGAAGAGGCCAAGGCTCATGCCGAACAGATGAAGAACGGCAACTGATAAATAAACTGCCGAACAGTAACCGGAAGCGGAATCAGTGATGATTCCGCTTTTATTTTGGCTTCGGATACAGTTATTCCGATCTGAATATCCTGAAGCCTGAAACACTACCGCACGTGTTTTAATGGCAATGACAGTCGATGCGTTATATACTGATTTCCGGATGTTTTGCAACGGCCTCGTGTAATCCGTCAAATTAAAGAGAGGAATTTGTAATGGTAATCTGATGACTGTGATATGATGAAACAGTATAATAATGATGTAGATCAGGTGTTATCTCTGATGCCTTAAGATAAAGCTCACATATATCAAAAGATTGAAAGAGCGGATGTGATTACTGCAAGCGGCAGGTGACGTATACGATACGATTATGCCGGAGATACAGGCAGTGCAGGATAAACGTTGCTGCACGGCATTCAGCCTGTGCTGATATTGATGCACAAATTCAGGATATAGTAGATGAACCGTATTCCAAAGAAAAACGAAAACGCCCTTAAACAGATGATATGGATTCCGCTGGTCCGGGTATGGATGTTCGGAGCGGCCGTGTTAAGTTATCTCCGTGATAACAGTTTCGTGCGTATAAGCATGTCAACGATATTTTTCGTTATTTCCTTCATGATTTCTGCTACCGGCTACAGATTCGGCAAAGTTTACCTCTTTCTGCTGATCTTTTCCATCCCGGCCGCCGTGGTACTTACCATGATAAGCATGTTATGCCGTTTCGGCGTTGAAGGAACCAGAGCGGAGATAAAATCAATCTATGATGATTTCCACAGCAGAATGTGGAATTACGAAAACATAAGCGGTTCCGAAGGAAACAGGTATCAGCATCTGGTTATTGAAAACGAGCCCGACAACATCGCCTACAGAATTGCGGGGTATCTGGCATCTCTCGGAGGAGGCATTGATACCGACTGCATAAATTCCCTGAATTCAATTATCAGCAGTGATAATCCGAACAAGCAGGCTCTGTACAGAAAGTGCTTCTACGAGGGAGTGAGCAGCAGATATAATTTTGAGAATGACATTTCCATGTTCAAGATGAAGGCGGCAGACATGTACGACGAGAAGATTAAGCTTCTTGACATGCTGGTGGCTCTGAGTTACGTGGACGGAAATATCAGCGTTGAAAAATTCAAATTCATCCGTGAGGTAAGCAGCAAGATTGAGATTAACAACAAGGTTCTCAACCGTATTCTCAGCACCAGAACCAACGGACAGTACGGCGTTCACTATGATATGGACGAGATGACCAGAGAGGAACAGGAAAGATTTGAGTACGATGTCAGGTACGGTACCGTGGAAATTTTTGCCCTGACTCTGATGGGATATGTGGCATCCGCCGATCACGAGGTTTCTTTAGACGAACATGAATGCTTCATTGGGATGATGGAAAAGATGGAGGCCCGCTACGAAGAGGAATACACCAAACGTTTTTACAGAGGAACTTCCAGAAAGTACAATCCTCGTCAGGACATTTCCCTTTTCCGGCAGAAATACGGCGACGATCTGATGAAATACAGGGAACTGCTTACTCTGGTTATAAAAATGGCTTATGCCGACGGAGACGTCAGTGAGGCGGAATATGCCAGAATCTTAGCCATTGCCTCTCTTCTCGATATTCAGGAGCAGGCTGTACAGGCCATTCTTTTTGAGGTTTCCGGAGGTAAGTTCGGCAAAAAGGCTCCTCCTGTTGAAAGCGCGAAACTGAAAAGTTCCGAATTCTACAGAGATAATACCTTAAGGAGCTGATATCGAGCCGGAATTTATCGGAGACAGGAAACGGATGCTGAGTCTGTTTCCTGTTTTTTTATGTGATGAAGGAATTCTGTCAGAGAATTCATCAGGTAATTCCGATGAATAACGATGAATAAAACGGCAGATGTTTCAGAGAATTGAATATTATGTTAAAAACGGGTTAAATTTATGTATGCACAATGATTAATTTATAGTGACGGACGTATCAAAAATTGATTATTTGATAATTATCGGTAAAATAAAAACATAGCTTCATAAAAAGAAAATAACAGAAAATAAAACAGCATGTGAGATGGACTGAATGAATTTAGGCTGAACATTTTATCTATATCTGACAGGGCGCTTTAAATGACTGATATGCATCATGACAAATCGGAAACCGCGGAGAATTCAGGCGGTTCCTCTGCTTATGATGACGGAACTATTCATAAAACGGCAGGGACTCTCTTTACCGCCAGTCTGTTTTACAATCTCTATCTGCTTTTTGTACCTTTATTCATCTGTATTCTGTTCTGCATTCCCTTTGCGGTGGTCTGGTATTCGGGAATCATTGATGACACCCTATATTTTGCGCACAAGGAAGGTTTCGGCCTGCCGATTCTCATATGGATTATCATAGTCATGGTGATTGCACTGTATTTCGCGATGATCCTTCACAGACGCAACAACCTTTATATCATTATTGAACTTCTTAATATGGGCAGAGCTCTGCTGGGTATTCCCGTTCTCTGCGTGAAGTACGTGAGAGCCTGTTTAAGTGACGTCCGCTGCAGAGAGTTCGTGGCTGACGGAATGCCTTCCGGAATCGACAGAAATCAGATTACGGTGATTAATCTCGTCAGGGCCATGATTGAGAACAGCGCCCTGCAGAAATCAGAACAGCAGGTATTCAGTCTTTATGCCGATTTTCCTCAGAATTCAGAAAACGATCTGAACGAAACGGTTGCCCGCATCTGCGGATATGCCACTGAAATCAACGGCGGCAGTCCGAAGAGCAAGAAGGTTTTCTGTCAGTGCATCCGCCTGCTTGATTCCGCCCAGAGAAAGAAGCTTGTGAACTGCTTTAATGCCGGAACGGGTGAAATGACGGAACAGGAAGATTATCTGCAGCGTCTTGAAGAACTTGCTCCTGCAGAAATATTCAGACGCAAGGATTATTTAAACTGGCTGATTAAGATTGTTTATGCGGGGGGAGCCGTTAACGACAGAACACTCGAATTTATAGGCAGATTCGGCGAGGCCCTCCGTCTGAATGAAAAGGAAATCAATCTTTCCCTGAAATACCATACCGGGGGAAAATACAGAATCATCCTTCGAAAGAAGCCTGTAAAATCTTCAGCCGGTAATCTGTCCGAAAAGAGTGAAAGACAGTCCGGAGTGTTTGGAGAAATGAATTCCGAGACCGTGCAGAAATACCGCAATGCTGAAGCTGACCGTCTGCTGATGACTCTTTTAGGCTATATTCTTGCAAGTTTCGGCGAGATTGATGAGGAAAGACACGAGCTTCTGCTCAGAATGATGGATTCTGTCGGCATGCCTGAAGATGAAGAAGGAATCAGAGCATTCAGGGCCGGAGCTTCAGTCAAATACGCTCCGTATGATGACATCGCGGGATTCAGGGAAAAATACCAGCAGGAGGATCCTGATGAAATCAAGCTTCTGTTGCTTAAGCTTCTGCGCATGATTTATGTCGACGGAGAGATTTCCGAAAGGGAACAGCTCATATTTGCCCAGATAGGTCTTGGCTTCGGTTTCCATGAGAACCAGACCTCGGAAATGATTGCAAGGGAAAAGAAGAGACAGGATGCCATTGCGGCGCAGTTACGGCAGAATGATTAGAGAGATGAAAGGCTTCCGGCGGAAGCCTTTTCTGTTCTTTACCGGATTCATCGTAAGAAAGCAAAAAAACATTATTGTCCGGAGTACGGAACAATAATGTTTTGACCGAATCTGTTTTATATAAACAGAATGCTAGTTGGAGTAACCGCCGAGAAGCATGTAAATGTTCTGGTTGAGAGTGTTCACGTCAATTGCGCATTTGCTCTTGAAGTTAACGGTAAAGCTGCTTCTTGCTGATACCACTTCCGTAAAGAATTCAGATATGTTGAGTCTGAAGTCATAACGGTAGTTTGACAGACCAAGCATCTTTCTCATGGTTTTGCCGTCAAAATCCCAGTTTGCATATACAGGCTTGAGCAGGGCTCTGGTTCCGTTAGGAGAGGTAACTTCTATCTGCAGAAGATTGTTTGCATAGGCAATGCCCTGAGTGTTTCCCTGATATGCCGCTCTGCAGTAGCTGTTTGATGTATCGCTGGCATAGGTGAAGGATGACAGATTCAGAGAGGTGTTTTCGATATCAATGTATGAATTTCTGTCATTGGCGTTATCGGTATTCACAAATCCGGTGAATACGCAGGTAACGTTTTTGCCGCCGTCTGATGAAGAGCATGGATTTGAACCGGAACTCATATAGTCTTCAGGAAGCACGGCTCTCTTCAGACATGAATCATCCTGATCACAAGCCAGAGCCTTCTGTACCGCTTTATAAGCGTCAACCACACCGAAACCGTAGTAGTTTGAGAATCTTAAGCCTGCGGCATTTGAGTGCCAGCCGTTGTCAAAGGTTATCTGCTGACCGTATTCACTTACGCTGCCCTTAACCGGAGAATACTTCAGGGTACTCCAGCCGGATGTGGTGTCGTTGCTGGCGGTGGTGGCCAGAATATATCTCAGCTGTGGAACGGAGATGTCCGGCTTGGCCTGAATAACCAGAGAGGATACGCCGGTAACGGATGGAGTGGCTGAAGAGGTACCGTTCATCACGTGAGTGTAGTTCTTTCTGGCGTTGTAGGTGCTGCCGGCGGTCCTCCACGGAGTCCTGCTTTCGAATCCTTCGTCGTAGTCTGAAGGATCGTAGCTGTACTTGGTGGTTACGATTGCCGCTGAGGAATCACTTGTACCTGTATAACCGAATTCACCGCCGGTGCCTGAAACCCACAGGTGTGCACCAATGGTTGAATATGAGGATTTTTTACCAAGGGAGTTTATGGCGCCTACGTTGATGAGATATCTGCCGCGGTTGAATGAAGATGTCTGGTTAAGCTGACAGCTGATTCCCAGATTCACGCACTTCTGCGGGTAATAGGAGCTGTTACTGAAAGTTACGCGGCCGAATTCATTCCCTGCAGCCTTGATGAGAGGAATGCCGTTTTCGAACATACTCTGGTAGTACATTTCCAGAGTCGGTTCGTAGGCGTAACTGTTGTCAAGACCGAGACTTGCATTGGCGATATCCAGGTCGTTCTTTCTGGCAAGGTAGGCAACATTGGTTCTGTTTGCTTCGTAGGAGGCAAGTTTCGAGTTATATGCGATACCTCTTACGCCTTTGCCGTTTGCTGCTTCAGCACCGATAATACCTGAAACCATGGTTCCGTGCAGAATGCCGCTGTCCTGTCTGACCTCACTGAGGGACAGAGTGCCGTTAATGAATGATGCTTTTGAGGACGGGGCGTATTTCCTGGAGGCGAGATCCTCATGGTTGAAATCAACAGTGGTATCCCAGACAGCGACTTTTACGTTCCTGCCGGAAATCAGCTCGCTGCTGCTGTCAGTAAGATGCCAGGCGGGGATAACATTGAGATCTATACCGGCAACCGGGGCGCGTCTGACGCTGAACGGATTCTGTCCGATGTTTTTGATGTGCCACTGATCGGTAAACAGCGTGTCTCCTGCCGCAGTGTTTGCACCCACGCTCATACGGTATTTCTGAGTCTTTCCCGCTGAAGTCGTCAGAGAGATGCTTTCGGTGAAGTAATAATAGTTATCGGTGGTACCGAGTACGCTTTCCGGTACGTAATAGTAGATCTGGCCGGACGGTGCGGTCCTGCCGGTCTGCGGATGAATTCTGCTGAACCGACCGTACTGGGCGGTGATGCTGAAATTATCGGAGGCGACATTTGAGCCGTTAGACGATGTTACCGTGTATTTCAGAATGTACGGTTTTCCGGTGAACATGTCTCCGTATTCAAGAAGGGACAGCGTGAAACTGTCTGATGCCGCAGCCTTTGTGTCGGAAACCGCATCGTTCTTTCCGAGTTCCAGTTCAATCTCATCATTCTGATTTTCTGATGAACCGGTATCGTCTCCGGCTGAGCCGTCATTTGCTGATGAATCACCGGCCTGGGTATCGCTGACTGGTGAACCTGAATCAGAGCCGGAACTGCCGCCGCAGGCTGTCAGTGTCGCCAGGGAACTTATGAGCAGTGCATTGAAAAAAGTTAAATAGAGTTTCGGTTTAATATTTTTCATTTGTTTACATGAATCCTGTTCTGTTATTCCGGAATTTATCAGCACAAAAGGTCTTCCGTTGAAATAATTCAGCAGAAAAGGCCGTCTGGTAAAGCCCGGATATTAAATAATTGAAGTTAAGGATGATTCCGGAATGAGCCTGACTATTTCAATGAAGGTTCAAGACCGTAATCATAGGAAGGTGAAACACTGCGGACACCTGCAGTATTACCCAGTTCTTCCCTGAGAGCAGACCACTGTTCGTAATCTCTTACGGTAATCTCGTAGATACTGCTGCTGATTTGTGAAACTTCAAGACCTGCAGGAATGCAGTAAACATCTTTGTTGCACTGAACGAGAAGTTTATTGGTGATGATGTAGTTATGATCATTCTCATCTTTTACGAAAGCCAGGTGTTCCGGATTCTTTTCTCCGTAAACAACCTTTTTGTCGCCGAGTGAGGCTATTTCATTTTCTGCTCTGACAATAAGTAATGATTGATCTGTTTTATCGCCGCTGGAGGCTAAATTATCTTCGACTTTGAAGTTATCAGTAATAATGGTGAGTCCGTTACTTTCAAACTCATCAGCATATGCACCTGCACAGGCAAGTACTGATGCCACTGATAAAGCTGAGATTAATTTATTTTTCATTTTTCATAATTCTCTTAATATTTATTGTAAATGAATATGTTCAATATATTGACGCAGGCATGAAAATGCATGCGTCCCTGAATGAAATATTCAACTTAGTTATCAGTAATGTTGATGATTACAGACAACGTGACCGAGTTTAAAATAAGTTGACCGTTATTGATACAGATTGAGATGTGTCTTCCGCTGTTTTTTAGAACTGTATCAAAAAAATGATTAAATCTTCATCAGGAATAACTGAAAAATTGTCTAAAAACACAACATTTTTATGATGTTTATATCTGAAATTATTAAAAATGCGAACAATTATAATAATTTTTTAATGGATAAATGACTGCGGGACTTTTATTATCAAAGCCTGGAGAGACAGGTTGGCATTCCATGAATGGAAGGTCTGTGCGGAGCGTATTTTCCGGAAAAGGAGATACCGGATAACAGCGGCAAAAAACTAAAACTCAGCCACAAGCTAAAAAACTGAGTTTTAGAAAAAAGTGCTAATTTAGAAATAATAAAGTTTTAAGGTAAGATGTTTTCTGGGAAAACCCCCTTATTCAACGGTTAACGTTAAATGTTATGGGCACCCGTACCGTTCGGAGAGTGCTTTGGCAGCGGAATCTCCGGTCTTCTGAGTTTGTTATTTTCCGGGAGTATCATCTTAATAATCCTCTGCGGCTGTGCGGCAGGCGTAAATCCTTTTACTGCCGTACGGCACAGCCTGATGTTAATGAAAACCTGCATACCTCTCCGCCTGATTAACGGACCTTGAGGATGTCCGGAAATGAGGCAGAGACTCTTTAACGAATAGATTCCACGGTCTTCGCATAAATGGTTTGAGGACTTTTAACGGCGTTCCGGATTGTCATCTCACGGAGAACACATCCCATGAAGGAAATATTAAAAAGCTGGCAATGTGCCCGTGTGCCGTCTGGGTTATGCGAGGTCCGGTTGTCTACAGCGGTAAATAAGTAGGCAGGACCTGAAGTTACCGATTTCCCGCATTGACTCAAAAACCGTAACCGGCATCCTTTCCGGTTCCCCGTCTTCAGTTATTCAGTGCGGTTAACAACATCGGCGTGCTGATGGTTAACTGATTGAACTGGTCATAAGTTTTATCCTCTGTGTTATGTTGATGATTGCAGACCGTTTTTCTGTTTGATCAATTGTTTTTTTATTATGCTCCCCGGGGGGAGTTATCCTTTTATGTCAATATGGTGTCTGCAACAGCCTAAATGTGTTTTCGATTAGAGAACTGTCTGTTCCTTATCGCTTAACCTCTGCAGTTACTTAACGTAGCTGAAGTGGTATTCACGGGTTACCGGAGCCAGAGCTCTGAAATCTGATTTCCTGATGAAATACTTCATTGTTTACGTCCTTGTAAAATACTAATTGCTTAAAAATCTGTTTTGAGTAGTTTAAATTTTTGAGCCAACCAATTGAATGAATTTTATGTGTGTGTGGATTATTAAAATTCAGTCATCAGTTAATTAAAGTTGATGAATTAGTAGTTCTGCTTAACGTAACTGAAGTTATATTCACGGGTTACTGGAGCTAAAGTAGCGTTACTTGCTTTCTTTATAAAATATCTCATTTTTATTTTTTCCTTAAAATGTTAATGATTATTTATTCTTGTTTGAATGTGAACTGTATATTTCCCTGTTCACGGAGCTCATGATAGTTACCGATGATATTTTATACAAGATTTTTTTGAAAAAATCCTAAAAAAATTACATGAAAATATTTTCATGTGTATGAAAACGTTGTCAGGTTACTGCTTGAACTGTGAAATAGTATACAGAAATACTGATTATGTTTAATTGTAAAAAATAATATTTGATTTACATCAAATTAACATGTAATTAAATTACATAAAAACACAAGATAATGTGATATAAATCACTATATATACATACAAAAAAATAAGGGATGAATGTATTTTTGCGGCTGAAAAAAGCGGTGCGAATGAAAAAGATGGAAATCATGCTCTGAAACGGGCTTGCCTGATGGATAAAATATGTCGGAAACAGGCTCTGTATTCATGGAAAAAGGCGGACGGACCGCCTCTGTTACATTACTGTTCAGCCGACTGAGTGCTGAGCAGTTCCCTGGCGTTGGCGAGAGCAGAATCAGAGATAGCCGAACCTCCGAGAAGACGGGCAATTTCCTGAACACGTCCTTCGTCGTCAAGTTCAGTTATGGAAGTAAAGGTCTCGTTATCGATATCCTTCTTGAGTACTTCGTACTGATTGTGCGCTGATGCCGCAACCTGCGGCAGGTGGGTAACCGTTATTACCTGTGATGTCTTTGCAAGCCGGCGCAGAAGCTTGCCGGTGGTGGCCGCGGTAAAACCGCTTATGCCGGTATCAATTTCATCAAAAATCAGAGTCGGAGCCGATATCTTGTTTGCGGTCAGAACCAGAATGGCCAGGGCAATACGGCTGATTTCACCGCCGGAGGCTGTTTTGGAGATTAGATCCGGAGTCATGCCGGCATTGGCATTGAATTTGAAGCATACACTGTCAATTCCGTTTGGATGAGGCTGTGTTTCGGAAAACTCAACTTCAAACATGGCGTTTGGCATGGACAGTTCATGAAGCATTTCAGTGATCTTTCTGCAGAATTCCACGGACATTTCCCTGCGTCTGTCACTCAGCTCATGAGCTTTTTCCATAAAAGCTTTCTTGGCGGCCACAACTTCCGCGGTTCTTGCCTGAATCTCATCCTTTATGGAGGTGAATCTGGTGGATTTGTCGTGAAGCTCCTCCAGAACCTTATACAGTTCATCCGGAGTCACGGAATATTTATGAGCCATGTCGGTGTAAAGAGTCATGCGTTCATTAATAAAGGAAAGTCTTTCAGGATCCGCTTCGAGAGTGGAACTGTACTGACTGATTTCTCCGGCGGCGTCTTCCAGCTGGATTCTGGCATTTTCAATATTCTGAAGCAGGGGACTCAGACTTCTGTCCATTTTTACCAGTCCGCTCATGCTGTTTACGAGAGTGTTCAGGGATGTCAGAATGCCGTTTTCATCATCTGTAAGCTGTCCGTGAATGTTCATGCTGTTCTGCAGAAGGGTATGGACATTGCTTAATCTGTCATATTCATTTGACAGTTCCGCAAATTCATTTTCTTTAGGAGCAAGTCTGCTGAGTTCAGCCGTCTGGTACATGGTAAGCTTGTATTCAGAAACCATGTCCTTCTGCAGTTCACCGAGACGGTTAACCTCGTCTCTCCCGTTTGAATAGGTGTAGTACAGGGACTCAACCTCACTCAGCAGATCTCCGAGCTCCGCAAAGGCGTCCAGATATTCTATCTGATGTTCGCTTTTGAGCAGCAGCTGTCCGTCGTGCTGACCATGAATGTTCAGGAGTCTGGCGGAAAGTTCCCTGAGAATATTGGTGTTCACGTGTATGTCGTTGACAAATGCTTTTGAGCGTCCGTCTCTGGTAATCGTTCTTCTGATGATGCACAGTTCGTTGTCTTCGGAAAGCAGTTCGTATTCCTTCAGCAGTCCCAGGGCTCTAGGAGAATCTGAAAGGTCGAAGGTGGCGCAGATGGTGGTGGCATTGGCACCGTTGCGTACTGATTTGCTGTCGGCCCTGCCTCCCATGACCAGTTCAAGCGCGTCAACCGAAATGGATTTACCGGCACCGGTCTCACCTGTAATGGCACTCATTCCCCTGTGAAGGTCCAGAGTGGCTTTCTTGACTACGGCATAGTTTTCTATTGAGAGAGACTCAAGCATTTAATCACCCAAATTCATTAGTTCAGACATATATACTGATTATCCGGCGTTTGTTTTTTTCGCCGCTGTTTAAGGAGAATTATACAATTAATTTTCCGAATATCATCAGACAAGGTAAAAATAATTACTATATGTGTTATTTTGGTTCAGTGAATCCGGTTACGGACGGCACTGCAGGTTACGCGGCTTTCGTCATGACATGATTTATCTCAGGCTTTACGCATTATTCGTGAAGATGTTCGGTTATATATATAGGTATAAGGAACATGTCGCGAGCGGGAGTGAAAAACATTGAAATGAATGACGGACGGCCGTCAGTCTTTCAGAACGTTAGTCCACGAGTTTTGAACCGAAGCCGAGCTTTGATCTGAGTACCTTGAAATAGTCATAGGTATGAGGATGACATATTTTAATTGGTACTTCATTCTTTTCGATGCAGATTTCACAGCGGTCATCCGCAGTCATGATAATCTGACCGTCGCAGCTTACCGTGATTTCCTCGGGAGTGATTCTGCTTCTGAAGCAGATTTTTATGCTGCTGTCACCGCTAAGAATGCATGGTCTGAGATTCATGGAATGAGGAAACATCGGTACCAGGGAAAGAACATTGAGAGACGGTTCGATAATCGGACCGCCTGCGGAAAGGTTGTATGCCGTTGAACCGGTAGGGGTACTTACGATAAGTCCGTCGGCTTTCTGGGAATACATGAACTTGTTGTTAACGAAGATTGAGAAATCAATCATGTGAGCCGTCTTAACACCGTGGATTACAGCTTCGTTAAGAGCCAGTGCGTGCTGACACTTGGGGCCTTTGATGGTGGTTGAGAGCAGAAAACGTTCTTCAAGTACGTATTCTCCCTTGAGAATGCTGTAAAGAGCCTTTCGTATGTCTTTTGGGGCAAGATCGGTCAGAAAGCCCAGATGTCCGCGGTTGATACCAAGAACCGGTACGCCAACCATGGCTATTTTTCTGCCGGCGCTGATCATGGAGCCGTCACCGCCGACTATGATCATCAGATCCGCCTGATCCTTCATGTCTGCGAATTTAAGGGTAGGCATGCTCAGTCTGAGCTTGTCATTGGTAGACTGTTCAATAATGACGTTTATTTTCTGCTCAACAAGAAAGTTTACGAGATCTATCAGGGTAAAAACTACAGATTCATCATTGATGCGACTGTAAATAATCACTGATTTGATTTCTTTTGACATGACGAAAATCTCTCGTGTTATGCTGGTATCGGTGTTGCTGAGAAAAAACAGCCGGACGGCAGAGTCATCCATATATAAGGAAACAGACGTCTGCCAATCCTTATGTAGTTTAACACAAAATCACGGAACCTTGTTTAATTTTACCGGCCGGATGCACTCCTTCAGAGAGTTATGGCCTGTTATGTCTGAAGATTGTATAAATTGCGGCCTGATAAAAACTGAATTTAACAGAAAAACAAAAAAAATTTTATAATTTTATAAAATGTTAAAAAAATGTATAATGTTTTACATTAAAACTGCCGTGAATTGAATATTGTGTCTCATTTACCTAAATATTCAGGGTAATACGGTTGAAAAACTGATGTTTTTATCAGCCATCATTCAGCAGAAAATAATTCAGCTGGTGAAGAGGTTCAAATCATTCACGGAGAATACGTTTTAGCAGTGCAGAAATATGAAAAACAGGTTGCTTTTTGTCCACGGAATCCGCATTTTAAGAAATTTGTGAGCCAACAATGTCGATGAGGTAGCAAAATGCCATATTCATTCTTTTATGTTTTGTACAGTTACATTAATATGTTTTTCATGTAAAACTGCTGATTTTTGCAAAATACTGATTTTTCTGTTTCAGAATGGATATGCGTATCCTGACGTCATCCGGATAAAGAAGGAACAGGTGCAAAAATAGAATAATAAGATAGTTACGATAAAATATTTAACGATTTAGGATTGGGATCGTAGAAATGAAAGTTAAATCTCTTGCTTCTTTAATACTTTTGTCTTCGCTTGTACTTACAGGATGTTTTTCAAAGACCTATGAAGAAGGTGTAAAGGCATTGAAGGAAGGCAGGCCTGAGGAGGCAAAGGAAATCTGGGTTAAGCTGGTTGAATCAAAGCAGGATGATGATGCGATGTTTGCATTATACAAGCTTGGTGACACCAATCCGGAAATCATGTCTCTTGATGAATCTCTCGGTTATCTGCACATGGCGGCGGATGCTGAAAGAACCGATGCTGAATATGAATGGGGTCTGTTCCTGATTAATCAGGGAAAATTCGATGAAGGCTACAGATATTTTGACAAGGCTGCCGTATGGAAGGAGGAAAGAGCCCTCCGCTACCTTGATAAATACCATGAAGTCAGAGAATTCCAGATCGGTGCCGAAAAGGAAGATCCTAAGAGCATGTATGAATATTCCAAGTGGCTGCTGAATCAGAAGGATCCTTCTCAGCAGCAGGAAGGATACAATCTTGCAAGAAAGGTTGCCTTCACTGATTATGCTCCGGGGCAGGCGCTTTACGGTACTCTCCTTTATGAAAAGGGTGATTATCAGAATGCTCTTTCCTGGTTTGAAAAGGGGATGCTTCAGGGCAATCCTGAGTGTGAATACTATATCGGTATGATGCGAATTCAGGGCAACGGTATCTTAAGAAATCCTGCCCAGGGTGTTGAAAATCTGAAGAAGGCTGCAGACAATGACAATCATCTGGCTCAGTTTGAGCTCGGTAAGATCTATCTCTACGGCGAACCTTCCGCAGGTATAGAAAAGAATTTCAATCTCGCATTCCATTACATCAGCAAGGCTGCAGGAGCCAATATGCTGGAAGCTCAGTATATTCAGGCTACCATGTATGATCAGGGTCTCGGTGTACCGAAGGATAACGTAAAGGCGATTACCCTGTACAAGCTTGCCGCTGAACATGATCATATCAAGGCTCAGTCAAAGCTCGGTGAAATCTATGTTAAGACCGGCAATTCCCCTGATGTAAGGGAAGAAGGTATCGAATGGCTCAAGAAGGCCATCGAGGAACATGACAGTGCCGATGCAAAGAATTCTCTGGCATACGCCTATGAAAACGGACTCGGTGTCAAGCAGGATTACGGTAAGGCTTACCAGTGGTACAAGGAAGCCGCTGATGTAGATGTAGCCGCGGCTCAGTTCAATATCGGTGTTATGGTGGCAAACGGCCGCGGTGAAACCAAGGATATGAGCAAGGCTTTCTACTGGGTTGAACAGGCTGCCTACAATGATTATCCACTGGCAGTAGTTGCAATCTCCGTAATGTACTCAAAGGGTATTGGTGTTGACAAGGACAACAGTAAGGCAACTTTCTGGAAGAGCAAGGCCGACAGTCTTGGTATCACCGACTTCAATGAAAAGAAGGCTAAGGTGAGCGAGCTGCTTAATCTTAAGTAAAAGTCATTATATGAAAAAACATAGGGAGCCGGAGGCTCCCTTATTTTTTTGTTGAATCGGTACATAGTACCTGTGAAAGGTTGTTTAATGGATGCCGCGGTTTAATCTGATTAAACTGAAATCTGTTTCAGTTTTTCAATAAGGCTCAGGTCTGCGGGGAGCCAGTTTACAGAATCCAGTTCATCCGGAGACAGCCATCTGGCATCGCTGTGTTCAAGCAGGGAGAGATGTTTTCCGGCCAGAGAGCAGATATACGTCTTCATTGAAAGATGAAATGCCGGATAGTCGTATTCCACGGTATCAAGCAGGTTATGAATATTGATTTCCGCTTCCAGTTCTTCCCTGATCTCACGTTTGAGGGCATCTTCAGGAAGTTCTCCTGATTCTATTTTTCCGCCGGGGAACTCCCAGCCATCCTTGAATTCGCCGTAACTTCTTTGTGTTGCAAAAATTCTGTGATCCTTTATGATAACAGCAGCCACTACATTAATGGTTTTCATTGATATTCCCGGTTGTGTTTATCGGTTCCGGAGATTACGGAGAGATTCCGCGGTTCCGGAAATTCTGCGGAATGACTGAAAGTGTCGCAGTATTCATTTACTGTTGCCGGACATCGTATCTGAAGAGTGCCGACATTTATCCGCGACGTTATTATATATAATTATGCAGGATGTTTTCAGAAAAATCGGTAAAGAGGTTATAATCTTCCGGAAAAAGAATACGGTGTACCGGAATAATTCCGCATATATCATTATTATTTACGGCATGAACGGTTTTGTTTCCCCTGGACAGAATTAGGACGGAAAGAGAAATGGGTGAAGTTTTACAGCTTATGGTAAAGGATCTTACTGAAGAAGGTGAAGGTATTGCCTATTCTCCGTCAGGTCTGAAAGTATTTATCAGGGGAGCCTACCCGAACGAAGTCGTGAAGGCTGAACTTTACGACGTTAAGGAAAAATATGCTCAGGGCAGACTGCAGCAGGTTGTTGAACAGACCGTGCCGAGATGTACTCCGTTCTGTACAAATCAGTGCGGTTCATGTTCGTACACGAATATCGGGTATGAAAGCGAAATATCATTTAAGGAAAAAAAACTGCTGGATCTGTATGAAAATCTGCCGGGAAATCTTTTTGAGAAAAAAATGTATCAGGGATTCGTCGGAATGGATAATCCTTTCAGGTACAGAAACAAGGCGATTTATGCAGTCGAAAAAATTAATGATGAATATCAGGTAGGGCTCTACAGGCGCAATTCTCATGATATTATTTCCGTAAATGAATGTGCCGTGGAACCTGAATGGATAAATATTGCCAGAACCAGCCTCAGAAACACTCTTAATTCCGAATCTTTCAGAAGAGAGACAGGGGAAGAGAATGACAGAACACTTCGCTATGTGTTTTTCAGAGGTACGGATGACGGTGAAAAGCTGGCCGTGCTGGTGGTATACAGAAAATTCAGAGAAGTTGAAATACTGATGAATACACTGAATTCCATTGGAATCAGGAATGTTCTGGTATCCGTGAACGACAGTTCAGGTAACAGAATACTTGGCGATTCAATGGAAGTTCTGTCCGGTTCAGACTGCATAAGTGCCGAACTTCTGAATCTTAAGTTTGTGGTAAATCCTTATTCATTTCTGCAGATCAATATCGAACAGACTGAAAAACTCTATACTCTGGCCGTTGATCTGCTTGAACCTGAAACAGATGATGAAATCCTTGATCTGTACTGCGGTATAGGAACTATTTCTCTTTATCTTGCCGGAAAATGTCGCATGGTTTACGGCGTGGAATGTGTAAAGGAAGCCATCGACAATGCCAATAGTAATGCAAAAGCCAACGGTATCAGCAATGTAGATTTCAGAGTGGGGCTTGTAGAAAAGGTACTCCCTGAAATTATTTCAGAGGGACACAGACTGACAAAAGCCGTTCTGGATCCGGCAAGAAAAGGGTGTGCCCCGGGGGTTTTTAAAGCTCTTTCATCTGCAGGAATTGACAGAATCGCATATATTTCATGCAATCCTAAAACACAGTGCAGAGATATGGCGGAGGCTTCAGCCTGCGGTTATAAGATCGATAAACTTATAGCCGTGGATATGTTCCCGCATACATTGCACGTCGAGACGGTGGTGTTACTGTCAAGGGAAAAACAGAACGGCTGAAAAGCCCGTAAAATCAAGGGGTTGGCGAGTTTTGTGTTTTTGAACAAAAGAGGGTAAAAAGGCATTTTGGGCTGTATCTGAAAATACACTTTAGCCAAGAGATACAGAGGTTGTGGCTACGGTTTTATTATTGCGGTAGGGTTGTGGCTACGGTTTTACTTTTTTCGGAGTACAATGTGAAACTCTCCTGATAGGGAGAGCAAGTTGACTGCGAATGTCTCTGTCATCGGTACTTTAGATAACGAGGTATCGCATAGGTGTGTTAAGAACACGGAGTTCAAGTTTCCTAAGGAGCAAGTGTTGGATATTCGGTTAGAAAATATGAAATGGACAAGAGAGCCGAAGGAATACAAGATTGAATCCGACAGAATTGAAATCACGACAATTCCAAACACGGATTTATGGCAACAGACCTATTATCATTTTCGTAATGATAATGCACCTGTGCTTCAAGTAGAGACCGAGGAAAAGTTCTTTTCATTTATCGTAAAGACAGAATTTACAGGAAGTAAACATCGCTTTGATCAGTGCGGTATCGTGATGTACCTTGATTCTGAGAATTGGCTGAAAGGCTCCGTGGAATATGAAAATGAAAACTTTCAGCATCTCGGCTCCGTTGTCACTAATCACGGATATTCTGATTGGGCGACAACGACAATTTCTGCAGATGTGAAGACTATGTGGTACAGATTCAGCCGCAGGGAGGATGACTATTGCATCGAATGCTCTACAGATGGCAATAATTACTCACAAATGAGGATCTGCCACATGTGGAAAGGAGGAGGAAAGATCTCCTTTGGTATATATGCCTGCAGTCCGGAGAATTCCTGTTTCAAAGCAGTATTTACGAATATGCAGATAACAGAGTGTGCGTGGAAAGCTCACGATGGCCAACAGCCTGATTAAAAATAAGGCAGTGCCGTAGTTCCTTACTGCGACTAAGTTAATAAGGATCCTACGAGCCTATAAAATTAGAAGAAGTTAGGGACTCTTATTTTTGCAACAGAGACAGTACAATCTCATTCTTTTGATTGGCATTGACTAAAATGCTCGTTGATACCTGTTGGAGAATGTTCTGCCTTGTCATTTCAGCATTTTCTGTGAGACCCGCTTTATGGGTAAAACTGAAATTCTGATTCACCGGCTAGCTGGTGATGACACCGCAGATGTTTCTCAAACTTTCCTTGGAGACTAAGACAGGCGTTTTGGCTTTTCTATCCTGGTAACCTTGTGCATCTCTCCATGATTGCGTAATTTTGTCGAATGGGTGCGAAGCCACTTCCTCCTAAATTCATCTTCCTCCCTCTTTTTCTCCAATTCCCTAAATTCCTCCAGTTTTATACGCTTCCTGTTGTTTGTGCAGGGAATGCAACAGTCTTCACTGGTCGGATCAAACTTGTAGATTGAAATCTCTCCACAGATAGGACATTTGTAGAGAACAGGATTCTTGGAAACATCAATACGGTAGGTTTTGCCTTCCGGGGTAGTGAAATCAATGTAGAACATAGCGCGTAATCCTCTATTGTTTTGCTGTTAACATATACGCTCTATGTGGAAGGTATAGCAAGTTAATAAAACAGCGGTGCCGCAGTTCCAAACCGCAGCACCACTTTCGAGAATGAATTATATTCCGGAAGAACAACTTATACGGTCGTCATACTTACCCCGAATTGTTTAATCTTATTCTTGATGTAGCGCATCTGTCGTTCAGTCAAGCCTTCCATTATTGCGATGTCATCCAATGAGTATCCTTGGCGGGCGCACAGATCAAACACTCTGCCAGCTTTAGGATCCTTACTGTTAATCTCCTTAGAGATGACTTCTAGATCCATTCCAGTTTCAATGTCATCCATTTCAGAGATGCCACCAGTCAGTTCTTCCGGCTCGCCATAGTTGACTACGGTTAACTGCCTAGCTTCTGGTTTTACACCAAAAGGACAGGCTGAGCATTTGTTACAATCGGGACATCTGATTAAAATACCGTGTTTGTTAGGAACCTGGCAACGAGTGTTCCGATGCCATTCGTTAAGTTGCTTGATAAGGTGTGCATTAAGAGCAAATATGAACACCGTAAGGCGGATGACGGTAAGCCGCAAAACTTCCGCACCGCCGGGGTTAAAGATTTGAATTTCATCATAAAGGATAACAGCATGAAGACTGATAAGAACGAACCGAAAGTATGCCCGCTCTGCGGCAAAACCTACACCGAAGTTCCGGCTCTTTCCCGAAAGGATGACAATACTCCAATCTGCCCGGACTGCGGTACCAGAGAGTCACTTGAAGCCATCGGAATCTCTCCCGAAGAGCAGGAAAAAGTTCTCGAAATCATTCATGAAAAGCTCGGCAAAAAACCTTGTAAATAGTTGAAAATACTGGGTTTATTGACTTGCTATAGTGTACCTTCAGAGCGAATATGAACACAACAAAACGAACACGAAGGTACATTTTTCAAGGAGTTAAACATGAACGCTTTCGAGAACTTTTACAACCGCATCAGGGATGCAAAGAACGCCTACGACATAGCAAAGAACGAGGATGAGAAGAACGCTGCAAGATCCGCCTACAAGGCAGTATGGGATGAACTCAAGGAACTTGGCAACGCTGCCTGCCGCCTTTTTAACGAGTACGAAGTTTCACGGGACAGCGGCAACGATTACCTCGACATAAGCGAAGTGGTCTGGGACAACGAAGCGGCAAAGCTGATTGAAGCCATGAGGCAGAACGGAATCGAAAGGTTCACCTTTTCCTCCGGATGGAGTCACGCAGTGGAAACCGCATGGCTTTTCAAGGAGGCCGGATGCACCCTTGAGGGACTGGTTGAGATCAACAGCCATTTCACCAAGTGGGACAGCGATGAGCACGAGAAAGCCCACGGCTACCTTTTCAGAGTGTAGGATGACGGCAAATTGAGAGTTCAGGGAGGTCTGACGGCCTCCTTTTTTTTGTATTTGGTGTCGAGTGTGTTTCCTGAGGCTATTGATAATGCAGGGAAAAATGACCTGTTAAACGGTGTTTCCAACGTTGATTTCAGAGTGGGACTGGTTCAAGATGTTCTTTCTGAAATTCCGGCGGAATGACCCAGGGTAGGCAGAGCCGTGCTGACCACCAAGTGGAGTACTTGGAAGCATATCTTTGCATGTTTAGGGCATATTACCGCCACAACACCAAAAATACAAAGAAGATCAGCGCTGCAAACATCATGGCATAACAGGTGACCAATATGATGGAATAAAAAATGAGTATGTGAAAATCTTTCTGTAAATAGAAAAACATCCTGAGAATTTTTTAAAGCAGTGACCTTCCGGTTACTGCTTTGGTGTTATTAATATTACCTGTTTGTTTTTATAAGTCAAGATTTATGTTTTATAAATAAAATAGTCAATTATTTCTATTGAAATTTAACTATTTTTATTAAAAAACAAAATAATTCCTAGACGGAAGTTTCAGCTTCCGTCTTTTGTTCATACCGGAAATCAGTCTGGTAATCGGCCTTCATACATTATCTGAAATTCACCGTAGATTACTCCCCAGTTTCTTAGAGGCATGGTCCATTTTTTGGTTGCTT
>NZ_FOXF01000050.1 GCF_900115655.1 Ruminobacter amylophilus
ATTCTGTCCCAGGCCGATAACCAGAGGAGAACCGCATCTTGCCACCACCATGGAATCAGGTTCGGCTGAATCAATGATTGCGGTACCGTAAGCTCCCTTAACTTGTTTAATGGCCTGCTGCAGAGCTTCAAGCAAACCGCAGCTCTGTTTTCTGTAATAATTTACAAGATGTACAAAAACCTCGGTATCAGTTTCTGAAGTAAAAATATATCCGTGTTTGATTAACATGGATTTGAGTTCAGCATAATTTTCAATGATACCGTTGTGAACCATTGCTATGGTTCCGGACATGTGGGGATGAGCATTCACTACTGACGGTTTTCCGTGAGTGGCCCAGCGGGTATGGGCAATACCTATACATCCGTCAAGGGATTTTTCCGCCACACTGCTTTCCAGAACTGATACTCTTCCGAGACATCTGTCTCGTAAAATTTCGTATGAGTTACCGGCTGTCTTACTGATGAAGGCTACACCTGCCGAATCGTATCCACGATATTCGAGTTTTTTTAATCCTTCTATAAGAAAATTCTTAACACTTCTTTTAGCTACGGCTCCGACTATCCCACACATATCAGTAAATACATCCTACAATATTCAGAGACAGGAGATACAAAGTAGATCCTGACAGGAATAAATTCTTAACACACCTTAATAAAAAAAATAATCTACTCTAGTGTACCACAGCCCCGACGGTTAAACGATTCACTTTATCACAAAATTCTAACAGAATGTTAAAATGTGATTTTGCTCAAATTTTAAAATCTAATTTAGATTAAAAAAGAAACAAAGATTACAGATATTTTTTTTGAGATTGTAATATCGGTAAAAATGACAAAAAAAAAGACTCCAACCAAACGTTGGAGTCAAAACGTGCAATAGCACACGGGATAAAACTGATCACTAATACATTTAGCAAACAGCGTGCCAACTTTTAAAAATTGTTTAATATATAAATATTTATGATTTAAGTATAGATTTATCAAAAACAAAATATTGCATTACCAGCAAAACATCAATTTATTTATAGTAATTTGCAAAAATTATTGCAAAATACATAATCTGTTTTGCAAAATGCAACTATTTTTGCATTTTGCAATAATTTAATCATTATTGAAATTCTTACGGATTTATTAAATTTTTTTGAATATTCTGACAGTTTGATTATTAATTAACCAATCATACATAAAAACTTCCGTCTGCACATAAACTTTTATACCAGACATGAAATTTATAATAAAAATAACATAACCATCTTTTGCCAGAAAACAGATTCACGTTCCAGTTATATAAAAAAATCGTGAGAACTATCCTCACAACGGAATCAGAGGACATCAGCAAGCAGGAAGAATCCCCATTCTTCCCATATATCCGTCAGGATACAGCCTCATACCATGGGTGTCTTCTGACTTTATCGCGAAAAAGACAACTGAAAATCCCCAGAACCTGCAGCAGAAAGAAATATTCTTGTAAAGCAGTTACTTCTTTACAAGAAATTCCTGATAAGCATTCATATACTTATCCATTTTTCTGAGAGTTTCAGGCGAAAAATCCTTTTCCTTGAGATAAGCCTTTCTCTTTTTTGCAAGTTCCTTCAGAACTACCTTGATTTTGCTCTGAACTGCTTCATCCTTCAGATAATCTCTTAATCTTCTGCCGATGTATTTGGCACAAAGAGCCGTTCCGTCCTCTCTGGACATTGTTTCCTTGTATTTGGTATTGTAACGGAGCCCCTTGCTTAAATCATATAAGGCCATCAGATAAGGGTACTTATCATAGGCATCATAAACAAACGCATCAGGACCTCTGTCCTTATCCCTGCTGTAGGCATCCTTGATTTCCTGATCAAGAGACTTGCTTGGCAGAACATTTTCCACAACCACGGCTTCGTCAACGCGCAGTTCCACAATTCTGCGGAGAAGAAGTTTTTCAAGTTCGGTCTTTTCGTAACCGAGTCCGTTATCTACGGAAGATGAACGTTTCCCAAAAATTTTCTCCAAAAACACCATAACTCCCCCTTTATGTTATTTTAGTTTTATTCAACGCGCTTTTAATTACTGTTTAAGAATGTTTTTGCGGAAATGACTCATCTAAACCTTTACACAACATCCCATTGTGAACCTTTATTCTTTTATATTTATTTTTTGTTTTAAATTATCTCATTAAAGTTCCGCCTGTAAAACTGCATACCGGAACTCTTACACACAGCTTTCGGTAAAAAACCCGTTCCTTATTATAATTTAATGCCTTCAGCGATAATGATACAGAAATATAAATTTCAGATATTTAACATAATTATTTCAGTTTTTTTTACCACTTACATGATTTACATCTCATTATTAATCTTCTTTACAGCTGTTATCCGTCTTTCATAAGGCAGCCGTTTTTTATCTCTGACAAATATCCCGCATTAAGATAATCAGACATCACCTACATGAAAAAATCTCCCTCTTCTTAAGCACCTGTTATTGTTAGCTTATGCTAACATTGTCACAGCAGACTTCATTCACGGAGATATTCATATGACAGATAGTATCTGGACTCCCTTAATGTTAACCATGATTGCCGGACTTTCCACAGGTATAGGCAGCATCATTGCCGTAGTTAAAAGAAAACCAGGCAATATGTTCTTTTCAGTATCTCTGGGGTTTTCAGCAGGAATCATTATTTTCGTATCTCTGGTTGAGCTTTACGGCAGTGCCAGAAATTCGCTTGCCGAAATCATGAATGCCGACACGGCCTACATGATTACGGTACTGTCCTTTTTTGCCGGCATATCGGTTATTGCCGTCATCGACATGCTGATTCCCGAACCGGAAAATCCGCATGAATTTAAAATTGCGGATCTGCGCAGAACCGGACACAGTCAGGATTTTGAAAAGTATGCGTCTCTTAACCGTATGGGACTCATGATGGCTCTTGCCATAGGCATACACAATTTTCCGGAAGGATTTGCAACCTTTATGGCAGGAACCGCGGATACCTCCATCGCCCTTTCGGTTACCCTTGCCATCGCCCTGCATAATATTCCCGAAGGCATAGCCGTGGCGGTTCCCGTATATTTTGCCACGGGCTCCCGTAAAAAAGCATTCTTCTGGTCATTTGTCTCAGGACTTGCCGAACCGGCCGGAGGACTTCTGGGATACATGGTATTTTCAGGATTTGAAAGCTCCATGGTTATCGGCATAACCTTTGCCATGGTGGCAGGCATCATGGTGTACATAGCCATCGATGAACTTCTGCCGTCAGCGGAAAAATACGGCATGCACCACCATACAATTATCGGTTTTACCGCCGGAATGTTTCTGATGGCCGTCAGTCTGATGATATTCTCCGTAATGAACTGATATTTTCCGGTAACATTCCGCCTGAAAAACATTATGTATTCCCTGACTTCCTCTGTATCTCTATGCAGAGATGCATCAGAGCCCCTGCGGAAACTCACACATACCTAAAACAAAAAATCCTGCCGCGTTGACCCACGGCAGGATTTCATCATCTGTCAGAACAAATCCGACCTATTACTTCAGAGGAGTACCGTTGATGGTACAGGAAACAATACCATTGGTACACATGAAGTTGGTTACGTACTTGTCAGCGAAGTTATTCTTATCGTACATGTTAATGAACTGCTGTACGGTTGCAAAAGCAGGATAGTTTTCAACCAGCTGGCTCATGGTGTTCTTGTTGAATTCAAGATGCATGTCAACCTTGGTAGAAGTCATCAGCTCCTGTGTGCTCTTGGCTCCGCCGAAATCAATATTTGCATCAAGATCAATCTTACCGTTGTTTAACAGTGTTGATAAGTTGATCTTATATACGGCACTGCCTATGAACTTGCCGTAGAATTCATTTGCAGTCTGCATGTCAAGATCACTAATACAGGTTCCTAAATCCTTGGACTTACAGGTCTTTTCCACATAACCGTAGTCAATACCTGATAAAGCGGCACTGAACTTCAGGTTGTCAAACACCAGAGCATCTCCGGCAATGTCATAAACAATCTGATCAACGGTAATATCGCCTGACAAGTTCTTTAATACCTTGTTTCCGGTAAATTCAGGTTCAGCGCTGTTAACCTTTAAATTTTTAATAACGAATCTGTCAGATTCCTTAGCCTTCTTTTCTTCCACGACAGGAGCTGCGGTTTCAGACTGTTCAGTCTGGGCAGCTTCAGCCTGGGCCACTTCCGTATTAGCCTGTACGGCAGCATCAGAACCTGCCTCATCTGCAGGAGTAGTGGAATATGAAGGGGAGGCAACATCCGCGTTTTCACTGCTTTCTTCTTCGTCCTCTACGAAGTATACTGAGAACTCATTGAGAGCGGCGCTTAATCTTTCAGAAGAAAAACCTGACATGGCAACCTTGAAGTTGGAAGTTTCAAGATTGAAGCTGTCCCACTTTGAGTGGTTGTCCTGATTGGTAAGATCAGAAACACCCTTTGAAGCCTGTCTCATGCTGTTGCTGAAAGTACCTTCAGACCAGCTTACTGAAACCTCATCATCCTTGTAGCTGAATGCAGGAAGAACAAAATCAGTATGAAGCACGTCAGCCCAGATTTCATATGATGAATTGATCTTCAGGGTCTTCAGATATTCAACAACCTGATGCAGAGGAAGGTCCAGAGACTGAGGATCAAGTTTTATCTCGGAATCAACCTTGGTAAAACCGTACTGATTGTCCTGAACCAGAGTGAAGATCTTCTTGGAACCGTTGTAGAAATCGTACTTGTATACATCAGAGAACAGTGAATCAGATGCTTCATCCTTGATAAAATCTACCGAAATGTTAGAGGTTATCGCCTTGTGATTGATTTCGGTTACGGAATTCTTGCATAGCTGTCTGTGCTGAGATTTTTCGTACATAGGAAGTCCGATAGCGGCACTCGCGCCTGCAACGCCGAGCAGAACAACTGCGGCAACAATCCACTTGACTGAACTGCCTGAAGACTTTTCATCATTCATCTGGTAATTATCCATGTATATACATACTCCTAGACATGTAAAAATCATTCGAAGATTCCGTTCAGCATGATTAGTGAACACTCTCCGAACAAAAAAATTCATCCTTTATAAAAAATTCCGCCTGATACCGGCAGTTTCAAAAAACGTAATTCTAATGAAATATCATCCGTTTTTATGTGATTATTATAACATCTTTTAAACACTATAAATATAAATTCCGAACATATGCATAAAGCACCTGCCGGCTGACCGAATCCCAAAACAAAAAACCTCCTGAATATGAATTCAGGAGGTTTGATTTCAGTTTAACTCCGACTTTTAAGGTCAGACATCAGTTTAGTTGGTAAAACCGGTGTCCAGGTCTCTTAAAGCCTGAGCGATGTTCTGCTCACCGATCTGCTCGGATGACATGCCTTCAAGTCTTGCCTTTTCAAGAGCAGCCTTGCGGGCAAGTTCACGTCTGCGCTGATGGTAGCTGAAACCTGTACCTGCAGGAATCAGACGGCCAACGATTACGTTTTCCTTAAGACCGCGTAAATCATCAATCTTGCCGGCGATTGCTGCTTCAGTGAGAACCTTGGTGGTTTCCTGGAATGATGCGGCTGACATGAATGATTCAGTGCTTAATGCAGACTTGGTGATACCTAACAGGATATGACGATACTTGATAGGTTCCTTCTTCTGGGCAATGAGCTTTTCATTTGCAAGCTTAACGCGTGCCACTTCAACGGTGTCACCGTTTAAGAATTCTTCTGAATCGCCCTTGTCGAGGATTTCACACTTACGAAGCATCTGACGGGCAATCATTTCGATGTGCTTATCGTTAATCTTTACACCCTGTAAACGGTATACCTGCTGAACTTCGGATACGATGTAGTTGGCAACAGCCGGAATACCGCGTAAACGAAGGATATCATGCGGAGATTCAGGACCTTCGGCGATAGGTTCACCGCGCTGTACTTCATCACCTTCCATTACGTTGATATCACGGTTCTGAGGAACAGAGAATTCAACAGGGAGGATTGGATTACCGTATTCGTCCTTTGAACCTTCCTTAGGAGTAATGATAACCTTTCTCTTAAGACGGTTTTCACGACCGAAGCTTACAATACCTGTTTCTTCAGCAAGAATTGCAGGTTCCTTAGGAGCACGGGCTTCGAAGATATCGGATACGCGTGGAAGACCACCGGTAATATCCTTGTTACCTGAAACCTTCTGAGGAATGGTTGCAATTACGTCACCTACTGCAACATCCTGGCCTTCGATGATACGAACGATTGACTTAGGATGCAGTACGTATGAAATCGGATTGCCCTTGGCATCACAGATTGCATTACCGTTATCATCAATCAGTTCAACAGCCGGATGCATGTCCATGATTGACTTGTAGTTCTGGTACTGAGACAGGTAGTGCTTGTATGCCTTTTCCTGAGATTCGTACTCACGGATTCTTGCCTTGTATTCAGCCATCTTCTTGTCGTAGTTTTCATCGTCAGCCTTAGGCATTACAGGAGCATCCTTTGGCTTGCCCGGATTTACAGGGGCAGTCATACGATGACCGCTTTCACGAACTTCGATGTATGAATTACCGGTACCTTCTTCATCCTTACGGTCAACGGTAACACCGATTTCCATATCCTTGAAGCGAACCTTACCGGCAAATTCGGTAATGGTTGGGTGGTTGTGCGCATCCCATTCTGCAACGGTCTTGCCGCTAACAACCTTTTCGCCGTTCTTAACAAAGAGTACGGAACCGTATGGAAGCTTGTGTGATTCATACTTGGCATCATCAACATAGAGATGAGCAGAACGAGAAACAACAACAAGACGACCGTCAGGTCTGGTTACGGTACGGGCGTCAATGATGATCTTGCCAGCACGCTTAACAACTACAGTGTTTTCAACTGCAGTACCGGAAGCCGCACCACCGATATGGAAGGTACGCATGGTAAGCTGGGTACCAGGTTCACCGATTGACTGAGCAGCCATAACACCGATTGCTTCACCCTTGTTAACCAGGTGACCGCGAGCCAGGTCGCGACCGTAACACTTGGCACAGATACCGTACTTGGTGTTACAGGTGATTGCTGAACGAACCTTAACAGAGTCAATACCGTTTTCTTCGAGGAGATCACAGAGATCTTCAGTCAGCATGGTGTTGTAAGGAATGAGGATTTCATCCTTGGTACCAGGCTTGATGATGTCATCTGCAACAACACGGCCGAGTACACGATCTCTCAGGGTTTCAACACAGGTGTTACCTGAGTAGATTGCCTTGATTTCGAGACCGTCATGAGTACCGCAGTCGTCTTCGTTAACCACGAGGTCCTGAGCAACGTCTACGAGACGGCGGGTCAGGTAACCGGAGTTAGCGGTCTTCAGAGCGGTATCTGACAGACCCTTACGGGCACCGTGGGTTGAAATGAAGTACTGTAAAACGTCCAGACCTTCACGGAAGTTTGCGGTAATAGGAGTTTCGATAACCGCACCGTTAGGCTTGGCCATCAGACCACGCATAGCGGCAAGCTGAGAAATCTGCTTTTCACTACCACGGGCACCTGAGTCAGCCATCATGTAGATGTTGTTGAATGATGCCTGGGTTTCTTCCTCACCGAGGATGTTGACTGCCTTTTCAACCTTGAGGTTGTTCATCATTTCCTTGGACAGTCTTTCAGAGGCGCGTGACCATACGTCAACTACCTTGTTGTAACGTTCGCCACCGGTAATCTGACCTTCATCGTATTCGTTCTGAATCTTGGTGATTTCATTTTCGGCAGAACCGATAATGCTCTTCTTTGATTCAGGAACAAGAATATCGTCGGTACAGATAGATGCACCTGAGAGCGCTGCGAACTTGAAGCCGGTGTACATGATCTTATCCGCGAAAATTACGGTTTCCTTAAGACCTAACGCACGGTAGCAGTTGTTCAGGAGAGCACCGATCTTCTTCTTTCCTAACGGAACGTTGGAAACGTACTTGAACCAGGTCTTTGGATTTGCCGCAAGTTCGGCTTCCTGTTCGGCGGTAAGCTTCATAGGAGGGTCAATCAGGTCAAAGCTTAATCCCTTTGGAAGGATGAGGATTGACAGAATCGCACGACCGATGGTGGTGTTACGGATTTCAAAACGTTCTTCGTAGTTGCCGTCCGGCTGCTTGATCCATTCTCTGATACGGCACTTTACACGGGCCTGAAGTTCAGCCTGACCGGTACGGTACAGTCTTTCAGCTTCTTCAGCGTCGGCGAGGATCATACCTTCACCCTTGGCGCCTACACGCATACGGGTCATGTAGTAGAGACCGAGCACAACGTCCTGTGAAGGAACAACGATAGGATCACCTGATGCAGGTGACAGCAGGTTGTTGGTTGCAAGCATGAGGGCACGGGCTTCGAGCTGAGCTTCGAGAGTCAGCGGGAGGTGAACAGCCATCTGGTCACCGTCGAAGTCTGCGTTGAAGCCGGTACATACCAGCGGATGCAGACGGATAGCCTTACCTTCAATCAGTACAGGTTCGAACGCCTGAATACCGAGTCTGTGCAGGGTTGGTGCACGGTTCAGCATTACCGGATGTTCACGTACTACTTCGTCCAGTACATCCCATACTGCCGCATCCTCTCTTTCAACCATGCGCTTTGCAGCCTTGATGGTGGTAGCGAGGCCCTTCTTTTCAAGACGGCCGTAGATGAACGGCTTGTAGAGTTCGAGAGCCATCTTCTTCGGCAGACCGCACTGATGCATGCGGAGGAAAGGACCTACGGTGATTACGGAACGGCCTGAGTAGTCAACACGCTTACCGAGGAGGTTCTGACGGAAACGGCCCTGCTTACCCTTGATCATGTCTGCAAGAGACTTGAGAGGACGCTTGTTTGAACCGGTTACCGCACGGCCGCGGCGACCGTTATCGATGAGGGCGTCAACAGCTTCCTGAAGCATACGCTTTTCGTTACGTACGATGATGTCAGGAGCACATAATTCGTTAAGTCTCTTCAGACGGTTGTTACGGTTGATAACACGACGATAGAGTTCGTTAAGGTCTGAAGTTGCGAAACGACCGCCTTCCAGTGGAACCAGAGGACGTAAATCAGGTGGAAGAACCGGTAATACGGTTAAAATCATCCATGCAGGATCGTTCTTTGACGCAATGAAGTCCTTAACAATGTTCAGACGACGGGTCAGGTTCTTTCTGTTGGTTTCTGAACTGGTGGTTTCCAGCTGCTGACGGATATCAGCTTCGATCTGATGAAGGTCGGCCTTCTTCAGAAGTTCAAGCAGAGCTTCAGCACCCATCTTTGCTTCGAATTCTTCGAAGTGTTCGTTGATCATATCGAAGTATTCTTCTTCGGTAAGGATCTGATGTTCGTAAAGGTCGGTGTCACCGGGATCGGTTACAACATACTTTTCAAAATAGAGAACACTTTCAATATCGCAGAGCTTCATGTCGAGGATGAAGCCGATACGGGACGGAAGTGACTTTAAGAACCAGATATGAGCTACAGGAGCAGCAAGTTCGATGTGACCCATACGTTCACGACGAACCTTGGCCTGAGTAACTTCTACACCGCACTTGTCACAGATGGTACCGCGATGCTTTAAACGCTTGTACTTACCGCAGAGACATTCGTAGTCCTTGGTAGGTCCGAAAATCTTGGCGCAGAAGAGACCGTCTCTTTCAGGCTTGAAAGTACGGTAGTTAATGGTTTCAGGCTTCTTGACTTCACCGTAAGACCATGAACGGATCTTATCAGGAGAAGCAAGGCTGATTCTGATTGCATCGAACTCAGCTGAATCTTCGTGCTTCTTGGCACCGGCATTACGGCTGAATTCAGAGAACTTACGGTCAATGCCTGAAGCGGCGGAAGACATGGTATCCATGATCTTTAAGCCGTCATCATTATTCTGTATTTCGTTAATACTCACAAAAAAACTCCTTCAGGCTCTCCGGTTACCGCCGGAGAGCAATTAACTTATTACTGCTTATCGATTTCAGGAAGACTGTTTCTGTTTTCAAGGTCGATATCGATACCGAGAGAACGGATTTCCTTCAATAACACGTTGAATGATTCAGGAATGCTTACATCCATTGTGTAGTCACCATCAACGATATTCTTATACATCTTGGTACGACCGTTTACGTCGTCTGACTTAACAGTCAGCATTTCTCTTAATGTATAAGCAGCACCGTAAGCTTCGAGAGCCCACACTTCCATTTCACCGAGACGCTGGCCACCGAACTGAGCCTTACCGCCGAGCGGCTGCTGAGTTACGAGAGAGTATGAACCGGTAGAACGTGCATGCATCTTGTCATCAACCAGGTGGTTCAGCTTGAGCATGTACATGATACCTACTGTAACCTTACGTTCGAAAGGTAAACCGGTACGGCCATCGTAAAGGGTAATCTGACCTGATTCAGGTAAATCTGCCAGACGGAGCATTTCCTTGATGTACTTTTCATCTGCACCGTCGAATACAGGGGTAGCTACAGGCAGACCGTTTCTCAGGTTTTCTGCCAGAGTCATTACTTCTTCATCATTGAGAGAAGAAATATCAACGCCCTGAGCATTACCGCCGATATCGTAGATCTTCTGCAGGAATTCACGATGTTCAGCGATGGCACGCTGTTCTCTGATCATGCGGTCGATCTTTTCACCGATACCCTTGGCAGCAAGACCTAAATGAACTTCCAGAACCTGACCGATGTTCATACGTGAAGGTACGCCCAGAGGGTTCAGCACGATATCTACAGGACGGCCGTTTTCATCGTAAGGCATATCTTCGATAGGACAGATCTTGGAGATAACCCCCTTGTTACCGTGACGACCTGCCATCTTGTCACCAGGCTGGATATGACGCTTAACAGCGAGGTAAACCTTAACCATCTTCTGAACGCCTGGAGCAAGATCATCACCCTTAGTGATCTTTCTTCTGTGAGCTTCGAGCTTGGCGTCGTATTCACGCTTGAGCAGAACAATCTGATTCTGCATTTCTTCGAGACGGCGCTGAGCGTCTTCGTTGTTCAGAGACTGGCTGAAGAGTTCTGAATCGTCGATGGCATCAACATTCTTAACACCGTTCTTTTCAAGGAGGTGACGAACGTTACGATAGATACCTGAACACAGGAAGTCGAGCTCTTCGTTGAGGTCCTTCTTGGTCTTGGCGATCATGTTTTCTTCAATCTGCTTTGCTCTTTCGTCCTTTTCAAGACCTTCACGGGTAAATACCTGAACGTCTACAACGGTAGCATGAGTACCTGCAGGAACGCGTAAAGAGGTATCCTTAACTTCAGCAGCCTTTTCACCGAAGATTGCGCGTAAGAGCTTTTCTTCAGGAGTTAACTGGGTTTCACCCTTTGGAGTTACCTTACCAACGAGGATATCACCGCCCTTAACTTCGGCACCGATGCATACGATACCTGACTTGTCCAGCTTGCTTAACGCAGCTTCACCGACATTAGGAATATCTGCGGTAATGTCTTCGGCACCGAGCTTGGTGTCACGGGCTGTACAGGTCTGTTCAATAATATGAATGGTGGTTAAACGGTCTTCGTTTGCAACTCTTTCAGATACGAGGATGGAGTCTTCGAAGTTGTAACCGTTCCATGGCATGAATGCAACACGGAGGTTCTGACCGAGAGCAAGTTCACCGAGGTCGGTTGAAGAACCGTCGGCGATTACGTCACCAACCTTAACGATTTCGCCAAGGCTTACGCATGGACGCTTGTTCAGGCAGGTGTTCTGGTTTGAACGGGTGTACTTGGACAGGTTGTAGATATCAATACCGGGTTCACCGTCGCGAACTTCTTCGATGTTAACCTTGATAATGATTCTTGCACCGTCAACGTAGATTACTTCACCGCCATGCTTTGCAATGGTGGTTACACCAGAGTCAACAGCAACCGCTCTTTCCATACCGGTACCAACGAACGGCTTTTCTGACAGAACGGTAGGAACAGCCTGACGCTGCATGTTACAACCCATCAGAGCACGGTTAGCGTCATCGTGTTCAAGGAACGGAATCAGGGAAGCTGATACGGAAATAATCTGCTGTGGAGATACGTCCATATACTTAACGTCACTTGCATGCTTGAACACTGATTCACCGTGTTCACGGCAAGGAATCAGGTCTGAAGTGAAGCGGCCTTCGCTGTCGATTGGAGCGTTGGCCTGTGCAATGATGTATGAGCCTTCTTCAACTGCTGACAGATATTCGAAGTCATCAGTTACCTTACCGTCTACAACACGGCGGTACGGAGTTTCAAGGAAGCCGTATTCATTGCAGCGTGAGAATACAGACAGTGAGTTAATCAGACCGATGTTCGGACCTTCAGGGGTTTCAATCGGACAGAGACGGCCGTAGTGAGTCGGATGTACGTCTCGAACTTCGAAGCCTGCACGTTCTCTGGTCAGACCGCCAGGACCTAAGGCACTGATACGACGCTTGTGAGAAATTTCAGAAAGCGGATTGTTCTGGTCCATGAACTGTGAAAGCTGTGAACTGCTGAAGAATTCCTTGATAGCGGCACTTACAGGCTTTGCATTGATTAAATCATCAGGCATTAATGATTCAAGTTCGTTCTTGTTGAGACGATCTGCAACAGCCTTCTGGATTCTTAAGAGACCGATACGGAACTGGTTTGCGGTCTGTTCGCCTACACTGCGGATACGACGGTTGCCCAGGTGGTCGATATCGTCCACGTTGGCCTTGCCGTCACGAATCTTGATGAGGTAACGCATTACCTTGATGATATCGCCGTTTGACAGTACAGGAGACGGACTGCTGAATGCGTAGGATGCTGAAGGATTTGCAGGATTTTCAATGTTACCTTCGAAATCAGGTACGTTTTCGTTTAATGAAAGATCCTTGATCTTGACAGCGAACGCTTCCTTTACTGAACCGTCTTCAAACTTGAGCTTGTGAATGTAACGGCCTTCATTGTCGGTTGCCTTTTCGTTGGCAGGAATTGCCATCTTGTCGATTGAATCGAAGAACTTGAGGTAACCGCGAACAGGAATACCGGTAGGAATGAGTGAACCGGTGCCTGAATCGCCTAAAAGCTTCTTGGCACGCTTGAAGAATTCAGGGAACTGACAGTATGCAATACCGTCCTTGAAGTATACGGGAGCTTCAGGGGTATTGAATTCACCGTTCTTAACCATAGCCTTGACAGCTTCGGAAACAGTGAGAGATTCCTTGAAGTGTTCGTCGAACTTCATACGACCTACGTCTGAAAGGTCATAACGGTCGTTATCGAAGAACATTCTCTGAACGTAATCGCTGGCAACGTCCTTTTCAAGACGGTCGCCCGGACGCATCATACCGTAGATTGCGAAAATAGCTTCTTCGCGGGTCTTGGTGGTATCGTTGTTCAGAGTTGATGAAATGAATGCACCGGTATCAATGATTGAAGTGAAGATGGTTTCAAACTTCTTGATGCCGTTTTCTGCAAGAGCTGCGAGAGTATCGAGGGTAACCTGGGTATTGCATTCTGCAACGAGGTTGCCTTCCTTGTCGTAGTAGTTCTTTGCGAGAACCTTATCAACGATGTATTCAGCAGGAATTTCAATGGCGGCAACCTTGTGGCCCTTTGAAATTTCAATAAAGCTCTTGAATTCAGACTTTTCAAGCTTGTCGATGTGACGCTTGGTGATCTTCTTGCCCTTTTCGGCAATAACCACGTCACCGCCCTTCAGATCGAAAGGAAGAACCTGACCCTGAAGTCTTTCAGGAATCATTTCCATTAACAGCTTCTTGCCCTTGATTTCATAGAAGGTGGTGTTGAAGAAGGTATCGAGAATCTGTTCATTGTCGAAACCGTAGGCACGAAGCAGCTGAGTGGCAGGAAGCTTGCGCTTGCGGTCGATACGTACGAACAGGTTGTCCTTGTGGTCAAATTCGAATTCCAGCCATGAACCGCGTGCAGGAATGATGCGGGAGCTGAAAATTACGCGGCCAGGGTAGTTCTTACCCTTGTCGCTGTCGAAGAATACGCCTGGAGAACGGTGTAACTGAGATACAACTACACGTTCAGTACCGTTGATAATGAAGGTACCGTTTTCGGTCATGAGCGGGATTTCGCCCATGTAAACTTCCTGCTGTTTTGCATTGATAACCTTCTTACCGTCCTTTTCACGCAAGGTGTAGAGTAAGGTTACACGCAGAGGAGCCTGATAGGAAGCACCGCGAATCAAACATTCCCTTACGTTGAATTCAGGTTCGCCGAGCTTGAACTTGATATATTCAAGAGAAGCCTGACCGTTCTGACTCTTGATAGGGAAAACACTGCGCAGTGCATCAGACAGACCGCAATCGCCGTTTGAGTTCGGGGTAATGAACTGGGCGTATGAATCAACCTGGGTTGAAATCAGATACGGAATGTCAATGAACTGAGTCATCTGTCCAAAATTCTTACGAATTCGTTTTTTCTCAGTATTAGATATCTTCATTGAAAAGATTACTCCAAAGATTATTACTAATTTTGTAGACTTAAATATAATTTAAAAATTTTTAAACTCTCACTAAGCTTTTTAAGACGCTGTCGCATGCCGGCAGTAAATCCTGAAAAACCGGTTTTTTCTCAGAATCCGTTTTCCGCCACGTTCAGCGGATCTCCGGCCCAACCTTTCACAGACAGCCTGTTTTCAATGTCTTTCGGCATTTTCGACAATCCGTGTGCTATTTCTTAAAATTAAAGCATAGATAAACACAGCATTATAACAAAAATTAACAGTATTTTGGAATATTTTTACTTTTTAGAGTCTTTTATAGAGATTTTGATTATTTTTTGACCAAACAAGCAATTTATTTTGCCTTATTTTTAGGAATTTGAAATAAATCACTGATTAAATGTTCAATTATCGTACCGACTTAATTTTCCGGTGACGCAAATCACACCGAAAACTCTGAATTCCGGAGCAAAGCCTCAGAAATCATTCTCTCCGGCATTCGCATCCCGGCGTCCCTTTCAGTCTTCCCGGGGTATATTGCAGATTTTCTGAATTCTTTTGCGGAAACTGTCCATACTGCCCAGCATTTCCCCTCTCCATCCCTGCTCGATAAGAGACTTGGAGGAGTCGGTATACATTGTGGTGTACATAAAATCCTCCAGCAGTCGGCGGCTGACCACCAGATCCTTGGCAATGGCATATTCCCCCGCTCTCTTTTTGGCATAGTTCTCCACTTCCTTCTTGACTGCGCGCAGTTCAGGATGCTGGTTTACCGCATCAAAGGTTTTAAGAACCGGACGTGATTTATCGGCTGAAGCCTTTAAGGCCGTACGTATGATGAGATCTCCGTATTTTCTGGCTATCTGACCGTTGACACCGGTTTTAATCAGACTGCCGACATTGAACACTCCGGCATCGGCAAGCTTTACCAGCACGGTATTTTTTATGAAAAAGGACAGCGGGATATCATCATACTCGCATACCTGCTGACGGAGTGTGCAGAGGGCATGTACGATTCTGAGCTTCTTGCTGTTGAGTTTTCCGGTTCCCTTAAGCTTTAAGTAAGTGGTATCGGCATTTCTGATTTCGGTATAGTGCTGAGCCTCGTTTTTAAGCTCTCTCTCCAGGAATGAAGCCACCTCAGGTCTGTCGCGGAGCTTTTCACTGAAAATGTCATAAATCTTCTTGAGATAGATGACATCCTCCACGGCATAGCTTATCTGTTCCTCAGTTAACGGACGCTGACTCCAGTCCGAACGTGTTTCGGTTTTACCGAGCACTATTCCGAGATATTTCTCCACCAGGGTACACAGTCCCACATTGGAGGTTCCGTCAACAAAAGAACTGGCGGTCTGGAGATCATAATACTTTTCCGGATAAAGGCGGTTCAGACCGAATTTTCTGGCCAGACCGGTAATGATTTCCATATCCTCGGAACCTGCATGACAGATCACGGGACATTTTGCGTTTACGAGAGCGGAAATTATTTTATCGAGTGAAACCTTATTGAGGGTATCTACCAGAAACACCCTGCCGTCAATGCACAGCTGAAGCAGGCAGAGGATCGGATAGTATGTTCTTTCTCTTAGAAATTCCGTATCAAAGGATATGTATTCCGGATCTGCCGATAAAGCATCCATCAGAGGTGTTAACTGTGCATCACTTTCAATAAATATGTAATTCATAAATAATTCCTACCGCCTTTTCAGAGAATTATACACGAATTTACGGTTTTAAATTGAAATGATGATTCGGATGCAATCCCGTTTGACTAAATTTAAGGCATACGGGACCTTAAATACCAGTGCTTTGACGAAATTCCGAACACTCGGAATTTTCAGCAGATTCCGGTTATGAGGCCTGCAGGATCAGCAGTCCTTATCAACCAGAGCAACCTTGTAGTCAATCAGTGTCCGAACCGTAACGGTGTTTCCGGCATCATCCTGCTTTTCGATTTCCTGCATATACGGCTGCTGATAGATAATACCGCATCCTGAGGATGCGCCGAGATCTCCCCTGTCATTCACCGTTATTCCCTTCACCTCCGGAGAATGAGGCTGATAGAGAACAATCCTGCCTTCTGACGGAATGTCATATACCCAGACGAAATCGGATTTTTTTCCGTCATTCTCCCTGTCCTCATCAGAGCGTTTTACCGCCTTCAGGTACATGGCTCTGACAAGACCGTCCTCTGAGGCTCTCGGTCTTCCGTAAACCGCCATGATTCTGGCACTGTCGGTACACTGTTTGGAAAGCGAATTCAATTCATAACAGTCATAGGAACTCTCCAGCTTTTCAGTTCCGGCAATCACGGCCCTGTCATGAACCATTATTGAAGAAAAATCGATTGCTCCCTTAAGTCCGTGAAGAGCGCTTATACGGGAATCCTTCTGCAGATCAATAAAATGAGGAATGGCGACTATGGCTATAATCCCCACTACAACAACTACTATCACAAGTTCAATAAGAGTAAAACCGTTACGGTTACCCGCTTTATTAAACATCCTCATCCTCCGTAATATGCACATTATCCGGAATTAACCATTTCGACAACAGATGAATCACGAATTTCATGCATCCTCTGATTACCTGTTTCTTCACATCCTGTTTTAAAACCGCACCTTACATTATATTCTCAATTGAACGGCTGTTTTTTATTTAAGCTTCTTAACCTGAACTGAACAGATTTTTTTATAGAAACAGATGCCGTAGGCATAGATGTTTTTAACTGAAGGATCATCAATGAACACATCAGCATATCTTTTTTCAAGTATCTGTTCCAGAGCTCTGCCGGCGGAAACCACTCTGGCTCCGAACGGTCTGTCAGTCTGCTTCAATTCCAGAACCGCTACACTGTCACTGCTTTTTGAAGCGGCAATGATATCAGCATAACCGTCACCTGATTCCGTATTTGATTTATGCTCTTCCATATATGAGGTACCGCTTGCCAGCAGTCCGTTAATGAAGCCGTGATAATAGTTTTCCTTCGGTGCATTTGTGGCAAAGTCCCTGATGGAAACGTATTTCATCAGGAGTGCGTTAAGTTTCGTTTCTACCTCTTCGGCATTCCCCTCAAACAAACCTTTTACCAGGTCACCGGTACTGTTTCTCATTTCAGGATTTGTTTTAAAGAAATCCATGATCTTCGATTTGAAACAGTCCTTTATTTCCTCATTTGGAATATACAGTCTGTATTCGTTTTTGGTGTCAGATCGGTATTGCGGATCAAAGGTAAGATATCCGGTGTACAGCAGCAGTGTCCAGAAATCATTTACATTGTGATTTTTTAAATCACCGTAGCACAGAGATGTCCTTACTTCCGTGGTAATTGATTTACCGTCCAGAAGATCCTGCATTTTATCAACGTCTTCAGACCTGATAAACCCCATAAATTCCTCGATTACGTCATTACCGCTGGTGTTTATCCAGTAGTTGTCCGCCGAAATGAGGTTTCTGTCCTCATCAAGCTTTTCATGGTTGTCATCACAGAAGGACATTACGTCCCACGGGCAGTACATGTGATTTTTTCCGAAATAATACCCGTCATAATTATTTCTCACACTCTCGTAATGATCGGTAAGACCGTAGTAAGACAGTACCTCCCCGGTCTCTTTTTCCGTAAAACCAATTCCCTGAGAAATATCGTCCTTGCCGGTATCAAGAACTGAACAGATTTTTAGATTGTTGAGCCCAGTAAAAATACTTTCCTTGGCGGCTCTCAGACAGCCGGTAAGCACGGCCCTGCCGAGGTAAAGATTGGTTTTTAAGGCGTTTCCCAAAAACGGACTGATGATGTCAATCATTTCATCGTAGTAGTCGTAGTGGGCTGCCTTGGCAATAGGTACATCATATTCATCTATCAGAAG
>NZ_FOXF01000114.1 GCF_900115655.1 Ruminobacter amylophilus
CCCTGCACCAGCTCCGGTCCGTACTCACCGACGATACCCCATTCACCGGCTTTAATCTGACCGCCTTTATCGTGCATGGAAACCGAGGTAAGCTGGGAAATGGCAGAACTTGTAGTGGCAACAGCGGATGCATAGTTCGCTAGTTTCTGTGGCCAGGTAACTGCTGTCGGATCATTTAAAGCCTTAATCCATGCCTGCACCGCATCCATGGTGGCACTGGCTACCGCAAAACTTTTCTGAACCGCAAATAAGGCCTTATAGGCACCGGAGGATTCGTTCATATTGGCAGACAAATCATCAAAGGCATCTGAAATTGAAATGGTGGCATCAGCCATTTTCTCGTAAGGCTCCATCATTTTCTTCAAATCCTCGGACTGTTTTTTCTGTTTGGCCGCAGTTGAATCGGTGGTGTATTTATCCATAAGAGCAGCATGCGCCTGCAGATAGTTTTCCTCGGAAATCAGTCTGTCATTGTGGTACTGCTCCAGCATTTCCAGCTTTCTGCCGTAGCTTTCCTGCAGACGGACAATTTCCTCATCCTCGGGATTGAGAGAATTGATGAAGTCCATGGCTGACTTTTCGATTTCAGCTTTCTGTTTCTGATAGTCCTGTTCAAGAATGAGGAGAGCATTATTCTTCTCGGTTTCAGAGATTCTGGCATTCTCGGCAATGACGGCGTTAAACTCAGAGAGCTTTTTGGCATGCTCCCATTCAAGCTGTTCAAGGTCTCCCTTGGAGCGGATATCAAGTTCCAGGATCTGCTCGTAGTAAGGAGTCCATGTGTCTTTCGCCTCAAGAGCCTTTGATGAACCTCCGCCACTTTTGCCTTTGCCCGAGTCCTTATTCGCGCCAATCCTTAAGCCTTCATCAGACTGAGTACCTTCACCCACAGGTTTGTTTTGGTACTTTTCAGCGATGCGCTTACGTTCAGCGGCAATACGGTTCTGATACTCGGTGATGTCCTTTTCGATTCCGGCAATGGTGGCCTTGTAAATTTTTGCAGTTTCCTCTGCTTCTCGTTTGGTTCGCTCCCGGGCAAAATCAAAGCCTTCCGAGAAGGTTCCTCCGGAAAGAGAAGTTCCGATACCTTCACCAATGGCATTGAGGTAGCCGATAGTGTTATC
>NZ_FOXF01000047.1 GCF_900115655.1 Ruminobacter amylophilus
ACTCGTCAGCCAGGAAGCAAGCTTCCTGCTGTTACCGTTCGACTTGCATGTATTAAGCCTGCCGCCAGCGTTCAATCTGAGCCATGATCAAACTCTTCACTTTAAATTAGTTGAAGTTTTTTCGGCTCTCTTTGAATGACTGTCTTTCTAATTGCTCTTAGATTTGACACTCAGCTTCTTCAAGAACCATTTTTTATTTCAGCTCATGAATTCAGCGAGTGCCCACACAGATTGTCTAGATTCGTTTTTAAAGAACTTTTTGTTTTTCGCTGTGCTCAGCGAACGATGTGTATTTTAGGTTTTTTATTTTTTTCGTCAACTGTTTTTTTGATCTTTTTCGCAAAAAACTTATCTTTTGAATAAATTTTACCCAAAACACACAAATTTTATCCACATCGTTTAATTTTCCCCCACTTTTATTTACATAATGACGAAGAATTTAAATTTACACCATTCAGTAAAAAAGGGACATTATGTCTAATGCCCCCTTTTATACTTGCACTCAACCTATTGTTCTTCAGAAAACTGTTTTACAGTCTACTTTCTGTGAACAACCAGTTTGTCCTCATCAGTTAAATCAACCGTGTAGGTACTGTCAGGCATTAATTCCCCTTTAAGCACCAGCTGAGCAAGCTGATTTTCCACAACATCCTGGATAGCTCTTCTCAACGGTCTTGCGCCGAAAACAGGATCAAAACCTATATGAGCAACACGGGCAAGCAGACTATCAGCAAATTCAACATGATAACCTGACTCGCTCAGACGACTGCTCAGACTTCTCAGGTGAATACCTGCAATCTTTCTGATGCATTCTTCATCCAGAGGATGGAATACCACAGTTTCGTCAATACGATTCAGGAATTCAGGCTTGAAGTGTCCGCGAAGTACCTGGAACAGATCACTCTTTATTTCATCATAACTCTTATGACCGGTTTCCTCCTGAATAATCTCAGAACCGATATTCGAGGTCATGATAATCACTGTATTCTTGAAGTCTACTGTTCTTCCCTGTCCGTCGGTAAGTCTGCCATCGTCAAGAACCTGAAGCAGAATGTTGAATACGTCAGGATGAGCCTTTTCCACCTCATCAAGCAGAATAACACTGTATGGGCGTCTTCTTACGGCTTCGGTCAGATATCCGCCTTCATCGTAGCCGACATATCCCGGAGGTGCACCTACAAGACGGCTTACGGAGTATTTCTCCATAAACTCACTCATATCTATGCGGACCATCGCATCCTTCGTATCAAACATAAACTCGGCCAGCGCTTTGCACAGTTCTGTTTTACCCACACCGGTAGGTCCCATAAACAGGAATGAACCTATAGGTCTGTTAGGATCAGACAAACCGGCTCTGCTTCTTCTGATGGCATTCGCGATGGCATCAACAGCTTCATTCTGTCCAATTACCTTGTCGTGAAGACTGTTTTCCATATTCAGAAGTTTTTCCTTTTCACCGGCCATCATTTTTGCAACAGGAATGCCGGTCGCTCTGGATACAACCTCTGCAATTTCATTTTCCGTTACCTTGTTACGGAGTAATTTCGGGGTATCCTTGTTGTTCTTTGCATCCTGCTGAAGTCTGCTTACGTTTTCAATCTGCTTTTCCAATGAAGGAATTACACTGTAACGAAGTTCACCGGCTCTTTCAAACTCTCCCTTTCTCTGAGCGATTTCACAGTCAAACTTAGCTTTCTCAAGTTCTTCCTTGATCTGCTGAACTCCCTGCATGCAGGACTTCTCCGCCTTCCAGATATCTTCAAGTTCACTGTACTCACGTTCCTTGCTTTCAATTTCTTCAGTAAGAATTTCAAGACGTTTTTTACTTGCCTCATCGGAATCCTTGGCCACAGCCTGACGTTCCATCTTCAGCTGTATCAGTTTACGTTCAAGACGATCCAGCGGCTCAGGCTTTGAATCGATCTGTATTCTGATACTTGCAGCTGCTTCATCAATCAGGTCAATAGCCTTATCCGGAAGCTGTCTGTCAGTAATGTATCTGTTGGACAGTGTCACCGCAGCAATGATGGCCGGATCCGTAATTTCAACATGGTGATGCAGTTCGTAACGTTCCTGCAGGCCTCTCAGAATTGCAATGGTATCCTCTACTGACGGTTCACCTACAAATACCTTCTGGAATCTTCTTTCCAGAGCAGCATCCTTCTCAATGAACTTGCGGTATTCATCCAGAGTGGTTGCGCCCATACAGTGCAGATCCCCGCGGGCAAGAGCAGGCTTTAACATGTTTCCCGCATCCATTGCACCATCAGCGCCGCCTGCGCCAACCATGGTATGAATTTCATCGATAAAGAGAATTACCCTGCCTTCTTCCTTTGCCAGTGCGTTCAGCACCGCCTTTAATCTTTCTTCAAATTCACCTCTGTATTTTGCACCTGCAATCAGAGCCCCCATATCAAGAGAAAGAAGTCTCTTATTCTTCAGTCCCTCAGGGACCTCCCCCTTGACAATACGCTGGGCAAGGCCTTCAACAATTGCGGTTTTACCTACACCAGGTTCACCGATAAGCACAGGATTGTTTTTTGTTCTGCGCTGCAGTACCTGAATGGCTCTTCTGATTTCCTCATCACGGCCGATTACAGGATCCAGTTTGCCTCTTTCAGCTCTGGCAGTCAGATCTATGGTATATCTTTCAAGTGCACGGCGGTTTGATTCAACTTCCGCATCATTTACCTTCTCACCGCCACGAACCTTGTTAATGGCTTCGTCAAGTTTACCTTTGTTAATACCGCATTTCGTGAATACATTCCTTACCAGAGAATCTTCAGTGAATGCAGCTTTTACAAAGAGTTCTGATGAAATGAATTTATCCTGATACTCTTTGGCAAGTCTTTCACTCTGATTGAATACTCTGCCCGTAGCCGGAGACATCTGAATGTCCGCACCTGCACCCTTGACAACAGGAAACTTCTTTATCTCTTCATCAAGAAGAATTTTTACCGCATTTGCATCTGCTCCGCACAATGTCAGGATTGCCGGAATTGAACTTCCCTGCATGCTTATTAATGCTTCAACAATGTGTGCAGGTTCTATTAGCTGCTGCTCGTTGACAACTACAAGAGAATTAGCATCCTGTAGAGCCTCCTGCAGCTGTGTAGTCAATGATTCTAATCTCATACTCTGTCACCTCTGTTTTTTCAAATCTCACACTTATGACATGGGATCTTTTAAAAAATATTCAAGGACAAAAGTAAAAATATGATTGTTTTTTTGATGAATTTTTTATGTTTTGTTATGACAATTCTTTCAAATTATTCAATCTGAAAGAAATCCTAGGAAATAAAAGAACCAACTTGCCGAACAACGATTAAACAGCATATGCAGCATATAAGAAACTGATGTCTGTACCGAAATGTATTCCCAGAACACAGACGTACGAAACCGGATAAAACATGGATTTTCGCACATCTGCAGAACCTGTGTTACCTAATCCAGACAAGACTCGCCATTCTGCCTGTAATTTGCTCCCTTCGATAACTGAAAAAGCGTTCGCCGTCGCTGTAGGTACACAATCCTGATGATATTACTTTTGTTACTCCAAGGCGTTTCAATTCCATTTCGGCAAGAGCGGGAAGATCAGCGAGATATTTGTTTTCTCCGTTTTTCGGAGGCTGAACCTTAAAACACCTTTCACTCTGAGGATTCAGTCTGAAAAAAGACTCTCTCACAATCTCTCCGACCTCAAAAGCCGAAGGGCCTATACAGGGGCCGAGCCATGCGGATATTCTGTCTGGAGATATGTCCATACTCTCAACTGAATTTTTCAGAACCCCTCCGGCAAGTCCTCTCCAGCCGCAGTGAGCCGCTCCAACCACGGATCCGTCATCAGCAGCCAGCAGTACAGGCAGACAGTCTGCAGTCATTATGGCCAGCGCAATCCCCTTTTTTCTGGTTACCGATGCGTCGGCATCGGGAACACCACTAAAGGAATCATCAACCTTTACGACATTGCATGAATGAATCTGATTAAGCCAGATAATCTGATTAACCCCAGGAAGAGCATCCCCAAGAAGTTCCCGATTATCGTTTACACAGACAGGATTATCCCCCACGTGAAGACCGAGATTAAAACCGTCAAAGGGCTTCTGACTTTTCCCGCCTTTTCTTGTGGTAAAAGCCATCCCCACGGATCCGGGAATGACTGAGGATTCGGATACAATCCTCACCCCGTCGCATTTATTCGATAAGTCACCTCTGTTACAGTTCATTTAATCCTCAGTCTATGATCTGACGTCCACCTAAAATCCCCAGACAATATCATCAGGATGTTCTTTTGTATCCTCACGAAGAACTTCCACCAGTTCAATCATATCATCAGGTACCGGAGCCTCAAATGAAAGCTCCTCTCCGGTAAACGGATGTTTGAATTCAAGCTTGATTGCATGCAGAGCCTGACGAGGGAAAGTATTCACGTAACGGGTAAACTCAGCTGATGCATTAGGGATAAATCTGGCTCTCTTTCCGCCATATAAAGGATCGCCGACGAGAGGATGCTTGATATATGACATGTGCACACGAATCTGATGAGTTCTTCCTGTTTCCAGTCTCAGACGAAGTCTTGAATGCGCACGAAATTTTTCCATAACACGATAATGAGTTACGGCTTCCTTTCCATACCCTTCCGGAACAACAGACATCATAATTCTGTTTGTCTGATGTCTTCCGATTGGTTCATCCACTTCACCGCCTGCAGTCATGTGTCCGATTACAACCGCTTCGTACTCACGAACAACATCATGACGTGAAATAGCCTTAACCAGCTTATGTACCGCTCTGATTGTCTTGGCTATAACCATGAGTCCAGATGTATCCATATCAAGTCTGTGAACAATACCGGCTCGTGGAAGATTGATGCTTTCAGGATATCTGTAAAGCAGACCGTTAAGCAGGGTTCCGGTTCTGCGTCCGGCTCCCGGATGAACTGACAGGCCTGCAGGTTTGTTTATAACCAGAAGATCATCATCTTCATAAACAATATTCAGAGGTATTTCCTCCGGAATAAAATGATCTTCGCTATCAATGGTCGCATTGATAACGATGCTGTCATTTGCATTCACCTTTTCGCGCGGAACAGAAGCCACATTGCCGTTCACGGTCACCAGTCCTTCAAGGATCCACCCCTTAAGTCTGTTACGTGAATAATCTGAAAAAAGTTCACTTAATGCCTGATCCAGTCGCATGCCATGCATATCTTCTGGAATAACGGAAGTTAATTCTATAGTCTGACTCATGTATAAAAACCTCAAATTTTAGTGCATTCTAGCATATGCCGACTCTTTATACATTCCTTTTTGATTACCGACAGCTAAAGGAAGTCCGTAATCATTATCACAAACACAGCTGCCACTTGCTGAACATCTGATGTTTTAACATGCTTCTCTTTTAAATATCCATATTCTCATCATAAAATTAACTATTGCATGAATATTGAATTGTTTTTGTGTATTATATTCACTGTGTTGTTTTGTTCCGCCGCATGTAACATGCAGACCGTACCGGCGGACAGATTGCCGAGTAACGTGGTTTTTCTCCCGAAAGGCAGCAACAATTGTTAATTTATAACTGATTTTTTTTGAATTTCCAAAATTCAGATAGTGGATATTGAAATGCTGAGCACTGCAAGCAAACTGGTAATTACTTTTTTAGGCATTATTATGATGACCGGCTGTTCTTCAAAAAACAGGGATATTGTTCCGGACAAACAGCCCTATGAATTGTATATAGATGCATACAAGGCCATGGCCAATGAAAACTACAATACAGCCAGACTTAACCTTGAAGCCATTGACAACAGATATCCTTTCGGTCCGTATGCGCATCAGGTTCAGCTTAACCTAATCTACACCTACTATAAAGACAGGGAAAATGAACTGGCTATTGCGGAAATTGATAAATTTATCCGCCTGAACCCTTCAGACGAACATATTGACTATGTACTGTATATGAGAGGTCTGACCAACCAGCAGAAAGCAACTGACAGATTGCTTGATCTGATTCGCGTTGACAATTCCAATCGTGATGTATCTTTCTTTGAAGCAGCCTTTAAAGACTTCAGTCGCCTCTATACATCGTACCCTAACAGCCTTTATGCCGCTGATGCCTATGCAAGAATGGTATACATCAGGAGTGTTCTTGCAAAGCATGAACTGGCCATTGCCAAATACTATTATAAAAAACAGGCATATATATCCTCAGCCAGACACTGTCAGAAACTGATTCTTACCTACCAGGGAACTGACGAAACAAAAGATGCGATGCAGTATCTGATCAAGAGTTATCAGCATCTCAACCTTACGGAAGCCGCCGCACACACTCAAAGGATGTATGACCTGAACTTTGCAAACTGATATAAAAGTTTAGCATCGGCTGCACAAACTTCTCTGTCATAGAAAATTAAAAACGGTAACCGTCAGCTGTACGGTTACCGTTTTCTATTGCAATCTTTTCTTGGCGCACCGAATCTAGACTTTCACCTCGCGCACGATTCCGTTAGGTAACAGAATCAGCTTTCCTATTGTATGACCGCCGCCTATTACCGCATGCGCCTTTGCTCCGTCTTTCAGGAAGAAGCTTTCAGAAATATGTACTTTAAGATCTCCGTCAGCAATCATATCAAGCATCTTCTTTAACTGAGCCTTATTCTGCTTAACAACCATACCTGCAACATTTATCGACATATCGGTAGCCGCCAGTCTTACAGCCTGATAAGTAACGGTTGGAACTGAAACCATGGTAGCATTGAGTTTCAGAAGAGAAAGGTTGTTGATGGCGCTCTGTCCTCCCACAAGATCTATAAAGAGATCCGCCTCACTCTGCCACTTCAGACATTCCTCATGATCGTACTCGGCTACTCCGTCTGCACCCAAATCCTTAACAAACTGATGATTTTCCTTGGAACATATTCCCAAAACCCTGGCGCCGGCATTCTTTGCAAGCTGAACGGCAAGATGTCCTACTCCGCCTGCGGCCGCTGAAATAATAACGGTCTGCTCAGGCTGAAGATGTCCTATGTCAAACAGAGCCTGATACGCAGTCAGACCTGCAAGAGGCAACGCTCCGGCAACCTTTATTCCGCAGCCTTCAGGAATTTTAATAAGTTCACTTGCCTGAAAATTATTCAGAGAACTGTAAGCCCCGCCATTCAGGGGAAATCCGACCAGACCGCAAACTTTGTCACCTTTCTGAAAATCTTCACAGTCCTTTGGAACCTTGACAACCTCACCACTCATATCAAAGCCTATCACCCACGGGAATCTTTCTCCGCGGGTCTTGGCAGCGAAACTGGTTCCAAGACGAATTTTGGTATCGATGACATTAACCCCGGCCGCCAGAATCTTTACCTGTACTTCATCTTTTTTCGGGGATGTAACTTCCGTACTGTCATTAAATACCAGATTTTCTACTCCGCCATAAGCGCAAAGCTCTAATGCTGACATAAAACATCCTATTTTTCTTGTCACAAATGTAGAATGTGCACATTCTACATTATTTTGAATGTAATAAACATCAGAATTAAATAATATAAATGACCTACAACACAATACATGTAAATGTTTATATCCATAAAAATAATTATACCGGTTTAATTATCTTTATCCGGCACAATCAAAAAAATTAACAAAACTAAAATCAGTTAGGTAAAATATCAAGAGTTTCATCAAAAAAGCATCCAATTCCGCATCGTTATTTAATCAAACAGAATATACTAATTATATGAGTAATCAGACATCAGACACTTTTGTATACAACCCTCCGATGGATCCGTTTCTCGAAGTTCTCTATGAAGACACTGACATTATAGTGGTAAACAAACCAAGCGGACTTTTGAGCGTTCCCGGCAAAGCTGCCGAACACAATGACAGCATTTTAAGTCGTGTCAGAAGGGATAACCCTGAAGCCGCCGCAGTACACAGACTGGATATGAGTACTTCGGGCATACTGGTTGTTGCAAAAAACAAAATGGCTACCGGACGACTCGGCAAACAGTTTCAGGAACGAAAAACCCACAAGATTTACTTTGCATGGGTCGGAGGGATTGTTGAACAGGATCATGGGGTTGTCAACAAGCCCCTGTGCGTGGACTGGTTGAACAGGCCGCTCCAGAGAGTTGATTACGTCAACGGACGTGAGGCTATTACAAATTTCAAATGTCTGAAAAGAGAAAATGACAGGACTCTGGTGAAGCTTCAGCCGATAACTGGCAGATCCCATCAGCTGAGAGTTCACATGATGGTTCTTGGACATCCTATACTCGGGGATCATTTATACGCTCCTCCTGAATTAAGGGATATCGTACCTCATCTGCAGCTGCATGCGGGATATCTGTCATTTTATCATCCGGTTACAAATGAGCTGATGGAGTTTAAGCACCTGCCGCCTTTCAGAATTCCGGAAGATGTTGAGCTGTTTTAGACTCCTGCTGCTGTTTCAGTAATATTTTGGAGGGAATACTGCATGGATAAAGAAATTACCTTTGCAATTGCATACGATTTTGACGGCACCCTCAGTAACCACAATATGCAGGAATATGATTTTATTCCTAAACTCGGGGTTACAGCTGGTGACTTCTGGAAGGAAGCAGCCGAAATCGGTATTAAACATAATGCAGACCATATTCTGTCTTATATGTACCTGATGATCAAAAAGGCTACCGCTGCAGATATTCCCATCAGAAGAGAGGACTTTGTCAACAACGGGAAAAAAATAACTCTTTTCCCCGGAGTAGACACATGGTTCGATCGTATCAACGAGTTCGGAAAAAGTATCGGTGTCAATGTCGAACACTACATTATATCTTCCGGATTGAAGGAGATAATTGAAGGCAGTCCCATCAATGGTAAATTTAAAAAAGTATTTGCCTCCAGTTTCATGTACGATGCCAACGGCGTGGCCTGCTGGCCGGCACAGGCGGTAAACTACACAACCAAAACCCAGTATTTGTTCAGAATAAACAAAGGGGCGTTCGATGAAAGCGAAAATGCAACCGTGAACAGATACATTCCTGATGAACAGAGAAACATTCCATTCAACAGAATGCTGTTTATCGGTGACGGTTCCACTGACATTCCATGCTTCAGAGTAATGAATAATCTTGGGGGGCACTCAATAGCTGTCTATGATGACAATAATCCTAACGGCAAAAACAATGTCAAGGATATATGTGCGTCCGGCAAACGTGCATCACTTATATTCAAAACCGACTACTCTGAAAATTCACCTATTGAAAACGCGGTAAAGGCGATACTGAAAAAAGCAGTATCAGAAGCCGAAATTCTGGATCTTATCCAGAAAACCAGAAAAGAATTCGGTATTGCCACCGAATAGTGCGATACGGGTTACCATATCTCACTGAAAATCCGTTTAACACGCCAACATGAATAAATAACCCGTTCAGCAGAACGGGTTATTTATATGAAAAAAATCTAGAAATCAACGTGATTCATAGTACTTCTTCAGAATCTCATAAGCCTTCTGAATAACCTTTGTTTTTTCGGAATAAAGCTTAATCATATCCGGACTCAAACCTCTTGAAGCCAGACGATCAGGATGATATTTTTTCATCATTTTAAGATAGGCTGACCGCACATCATTGATACTGGCTTTCTTGGTTAAACCGAATACTTCAAGAGAATTTGAAATTTCATCATGTGGAACATACCCTCTGTTGTAACTGCTGGTGGTAATCTGAGCTTCCGCATACTTCTGTCTTGTACCGAGTGTGGATATAAAATTTTCAAATTCACTGATAGCTTTATTCTGCCTTATGTATTTTTCAAGCTTGAACAGAGGAATAGCCATTCTTTCAGCTACTCTGCTCAGCCGGTTTTTCTCTTCAATGGTCATCACACCGTCAATAAAAACAACATAAACCAGAAATTCAAGAAGGCGATGACGATATACCTCATCATCATTGATGGCTGCACGAAGTTTCACACAGGTATCCGTAGGATCAAAGCCTACTGTTCGGCCAATGTTAAACTGTTCCTCAAAAAAAGCCTTATCTTCCTCACTGTCTGCCAGATCATCCAGTGTTTTCAGAATTTTTTCCAGCTGGTTAGGCTTGGCTCTTGAGTTGTGAGAAATATACCCTGCAAGAATAAATTTGGAGGCGTTGAATACCCTTTTCTGTTCTTCCGTATATTCTGGTCTTTTGTTTGCAGGATTATATTTTTTATCAAGCGTTGCCCCCAGTATCCAGGCGACACCAACAAGAATGATGGCCGGCATGGGAGTATCAATCATAAAGTAACAGCTGATAAAGGCGGTAATGATAACAAATATCAGGGTATAGGCTCTCTTTGCCACTTGCATAACAACGTCACTCATATCCAGCTCCTATTTTTCCTGATGTCTCAGTCTTAAGTCCAGATTATTTAATCTTTCAGGAGTTCCTACATCACACCAGTACGCATTCAGATAACGGGCCAGCAGCTTTCTGTCTGCGCTCCATTTTTCAAAATACGGCTTAAGCTTGGCTCTTTCATCCGGAATGTCCTTAAATGCTTCCGGACGATATACGGATATACCGCTGAATGTCAATTCAGGAGTAAGATCCAGATACCCGTCTCTGATACAGAAATCTCCCTGCGGATGAAAATCAGGATTGTCAGTAAGATAAAGACACCCTAAGGCATCCCCAAGCTCGAGATTAACCAGTTCTGCATAATCAAATTCACTGTAAACATCACCGTTAACAACGATAAACGGTTCATTGCCCAAAAGATGAAGAGCATGTCTGATTCCACCGGCAGTCTCAAGTCCGCCCTGCTGCTCGGGGGAGTAACTTATCCTGACACCGTATCTGCTGCCGTTTCCAAGGGATTTTTCAATAACGTCACCCAGCCATGCATGATTGATGACCAAATCCTTAATACCGACATTCTTCAGTTTTTCAATATGGTATTCAATTAAAGACTTATCATTTACTTTCAGTAAAGGTTTTGGTGTGGTATCGGTCAGAGGTCTCATTCTTTCGCCTCTGCCGGCGGCCAGAATCATAGCCTTCATAATAACAATCCTTGTCTACGGAAATTATTGATAATCACAGTCAAAACTACAGACTGCATACGGGTTTACGATCTATTATTGCATTTTAATCCGAAAAAAAGAATAAACCTACAATATAAATAGGCGCGTCTGATTATAGTGTGTACACGTCCACATTTAAACTACAAAACCGGCTTTCCGCAGATAATAAACTCAGAAAGCCGGTTTTATGTTCAAATCAGTTGCTGAGGCTTAATGTCACCTCTTTAAATTTGCAGGGTTAAAAGTACTGCACTCGTCCACCATAGATGCAAAATCGACATTATGCCTTTCATATTTTGTAAAAAGATCGCTAAGCCCCGATAAAGACGGATACATACTGCAGATCATCTTAATGTTGTAGATAACTCGTGGAATATACTGCAGGTATCCTTTCTTACCATCACGAAGATAGAGTCTGCTGAATATCCCCACACACTTGTAAAGTCTCTGGATGGCCGTCAGATAAACCATCTTTCTGAACTGCACAAAATCAACGTTTTCAGAAACAACCTTTCGCTTTTTGACTTCATTGAGAAATGCCTTTGTCAGGGAATTTCTTTCCTTTTCGGAAAAATCGCGGTAACAGTCAAAAACCATTGAGGCAAAATCGTAGCACAGAGGCCCGTGAACACTGTCCTGAAAATCAACCAGGGCAAATTCATCTCCGGTAATCATTATGTTACGACAGTGAAAATCGCGATGCATGAAAACCTGCGGTTGCTTCAGATTGTTTGCAATCATTATTCTTGAAGCACTTTCCAGCGTTTTCTGATCCCTTTTTGAAAATGTCACACCCAAAGCTTTCTGAAAATACCATTCCGTGCCAATGGTTATTTCCCTCAGCATGAACTCCCTGTCAAACGGAGGAAGATCCCCCGCATCAGCCGCAGTAAGTCTGCCAAGAAGAGATACAGCATCAAGACATAGAGCTGTACCATCTGCAGAACTCATTCTTTTTGACATGGTTTCATCACCGAGATCATCAACAAGAATGAACCCCTGTTCATAATCTACGGCAATCACCTTTGGCACACGAATACCGTTCGAAAGATACATACCGCTTAAATCTACAAATTCATGATTCTTCTCTGTTGCCGGAGGAGCATCCATCAGAATTCCTTCATCAACACGGTAAAACTTTCTGAATGACGCATCTCCACTGATCATTACTGGAGTGGATACATGCTTTTCAGACAGCCCTCTGTACCACAAAGTCAGAGCTTCAAGTCTTTCGTTAGACATTTATTTTTTCCTGAACATTAAATCCCAAACACCATGCCCCAGACGCTGACCTCTTAATTCAAATTTGGTAAGCGGACGGAAATCCGGTCTCGGCACGTATGTATTATCTGCTGACAGATTTTCAATACGGGAGTCTGCACTTAAAACCTCCAGCATCTGTTCAGCATAATTTTCCCAATCGGTGGCCATATGAATCACACCGCCCTGTCTGAGCTTAGGCATGATCATATCCAGAAATTCCGGTTTTACAATTCTTCTCTTATGATGGCGTGCTTTATGCCACGGATCAGGGAAATAAAGCTGCAGAGTATCAACAGAATCATCAGGAATCATACTGTTAAATACCTCAACGGCATCATGATGAACAACTCTGAGATTTGATATATTATGATCCCTGATATCAGCCAGACAGGCCCCTATACCGGGAGTATGAACCTCAATACCGATAAAATTGCGTTCTGGAGCCTTAGAAGCCATTTCAACCAGAGATTTACCCATACCGAAGCCGATTTCCACGGTGAGAGGAGCATTACTGCGTCCGAATACCTTATCCAGATCAAGCAGTGAGTCAGTATACTCAATCCCCCATTCAGGCCACAATTCCCTGAGAGCTCTTTCCTGCCCGGTAGTCAGACGACCTTCTCTTAATACGTAGCTCTTAATTCTTCTCAGATGAGGAACTTCTTCTTCAATTACACTTTCCATAAATTATATTCTGCCTGTTAGTAAATCGGTTAAATCCTAGGTTTGTGAATATCTAGGGCTTGAAACGTGAATATTATAACTGATGTTCATAACTAGTCCACTTAAAACCTGAACCGGTTATACTTTATCAGTGTGGAAACACAGAAGCCGTAAACATGCGTTTACGGCTTCTGACTTATCATTTTGCACTCAGGAACTTGATTAAATCAAACCGAGATCCTGCATTGCACTCTTGATTTCAGCCTTGGTCTGAGCTGAGAGAGGCATTACCGGCAGACGGCATTCTTCAGTACATAAGCCAAGCAGTGAGCATGCGTACTTAGCACCGGCCGGACTTGGTTCCTTGAACATCAGCTTGTGCATACGCATCAGGCTGTCCTGTTTTTCACGGGCTTCAAGATACTTGCCGGCAAGGGTAAGAGCCTGAACTTCAGCAACAAGCTTTGGAGCAACGTTTGCAGTTACGGAAATTACACCGGTACCGCCAGCCACGTTGTAACTTACGGCTGTAGCATCTTCTCCGGAAAGCCATACGAAATCCTTTCTCTTGATAAGCTGTCTTTCAACCCATGGTCTTGCCAGATCACCGGTAGCATCTTTGATACCGATTACTCGTGGAAGCTCAGCAAGCTTTGCAACGGTTTCAGGAAGAATATTAACCACAGCTCTGCCAGGAATGTTGTACAGAACAATAGGAATATTGGTTTCATCATGAAGCTTTTTGAAATGTGCGTACAGGCCATCCTGGTTAGGACGGTTATAATAACCTGCTACATGTAGAGTAGCATCGGCTCCGGCCTTTTCTGCAACCTTGCTGTATTCAATTGCTTCAACAGGATTGTTTGAACCGGCACCAGCGATAATGCTCATCTTGCCCTTGGCAATTTCAGCCGTAATTTCGATAACACGGCAGTGTTCTTCAGGGGTAAGGGTAGGACATTCACCGGTAGTACCAACAGGAACAATACCGTTTGTTCCCTGTTCGATGTGCCACTTAACAATATTGCGGAGAGCAACTTCATCAAGTTTTCCGTCTTTAAACGGAGTAATAAGAGCAACTATTGATCCATGGATCATTCTTTTACTTTCCTTTGCTAAAATTATCAACAAGCCGACTTATTATACTCCGAAGAGAAACAATATTCGATCCTAAAATGATCAACTTGCCGGCTTTTATTTCAACCTGTTACCGGATTACTTCTGAGGTCTGAGGGTTGGGAATAAAATTACGTCTCTGATGGTATGGCAGTTTGCAAACAGCATAACCAGACGGTCAATACCGATACCTTCACCTGCAGTTGGAGGTAAACCGTGTTCCAGAGCTGTAATGAAGTCTGCATCATAATACATGGCTTCATCATCACCGGCTTCCTTCTGTTCAACCTGCGCTCTGAATCTTGCGGCCTGATCCTGTGCGTCGTTAAGTTCTGAGAACGCATTACCAAGTTCACGACCTGCAATAAAGAATTCGAAACGGTCTGTGAAATCAGGGTTCTTATCGTTTCTTCTTGCAAGAGGAGAAATTTCGAACGGATATTCAGTAATAAAGGTTGGATGCTGCAGATTGTGTTCAGCTACTTCTTCGAAGATAGCGGAAATCAGATGACCCAGCTTCCATGCACTCAGAATTTCAATATGAAGCTTTTCAGCGATGGCATGAGCACGATCATAATCTTCAAGATCTTCAGGCTTGATCCAGTCTGCATACTTTAAGATGGCTTCCTTCATTGTCAGACGGTCAAACGGCTGTGCGAAATCGAGATCAAGACCTTCTTCACCGTCTTTTGCATAATGAATCTTGGTGGTTCCGAGAACTTCAAGAGCAAGAGTCTTGAACAGATCTTCTGTAAAATCAATCAGATCATGATAATCTGCATAAGCCATGTAGAATTCCATCATGGTGAATTCAGGATTATGTCTTACGTCGATACCTTCGTTACGGAAGTTACGATTGATTTCGAACACGCGTTCAAAACCGCCTACAACCAGTCTCTTAAGGAAGAGTTCCGGTGCAATACGAAGGTACATATCCATATCAAGGGCATTGTGGTGAGTAATGAACGGTCTTGCAGATGCACCGCCTGGAATAGTCTGCATCATCGGTGTTTCAACTTCCATGAATCCGTGAGCGGTCATGTACTTTCTGATACCTGCAATAACCTTTGAACGAATAATGAAGGTGTTTCTTGAACGTTCATTTGAAATAAGGTCAAGGTATCTCTGACGACAGCGTGCTTCCTGATCCACCAGTCCCTTGAACTTTTCAGGAAGAGGACGTAATGCCTTGGTTAATAATCTTATATTGGTTACATGAACTGACAATTCGCCGGTCTTGGTCTTGAATACAAAACCTTCACAGCCAACTATATCACCGAGGTCATACTTCTTGAACTCTTCGTTGTACTGATTTTCAGGTAAATCGTCACGGGTTACGTAAATCTGAATCTTGCCACCCATATCCTGCAGGGTTGCAAATGATGCCTTCCCCATAATACGGCGGGTAAGCATACGACCGGCAATCTTCACTACATGTTTTTCAGCTTCAAGAGCTTCCGGATCCTTATCATCATAAAGGCTGTGTAAATCTGATGAGATATGATCTCTGCGGAAATCGTTAGGAAAAGCGATACCGTTTTTTCTGATTTCATCTAACTTAGCGAGACGCTGTGCCATTTCATTGTTTAACTCAGAATTCTGAGTCTCAAGCTGATTTTCCATATTTTTTCCTATTGAATTAAAGTCCTGCTTTTAAGCTTTCTCTAATAAATTCCTTTATACCGCCATCAAGTACAGATACTGTGTTTCTGTCTTCGTAGCCGGTACGTAAATCCTTCACGCGTGAATCATCAAGCACGTATGATCTGATCTGACTGCCCCAGCCTATATCAGACTTTGAGTCTTCAAGGTTCTGCTTTTCCTCCTGCTTCTTGCGAAGTTCGAGTTCATAAAGCTTAGCCTTCAGCTGCTTCATAGCCTGTTCTCTGTTCTGGTGCTGGGAACGTTCATTCTGACACTGCACTACCGTGTTCGTCGGAATATGTGTAATTCTTATAGCAGAATCGGTTTTATTGATATGCTGGCCACCTGCACCGGAAGCTCTGTACACATCAACACGGAGATCTGCCGGATTGATTTCAATCTCAATCCTGTCATCCACCTCTGGATAAACAAATGCCGAACAGAATGATGTATGACGACGATTGCCTGAATCAAAAGGAGACTTGCGCACCAGACGATGTACTCCGGTTTCAGTTCTGAACCATCCGTATGCATATGGTCCGGTGAATTTGATGGTTGCTGATTTAATCCCTGCAACTTCACCTTCAGATATTTCAATAATCTCGCTTTTGAATCCGTTCTTATCGGCAAATTTCAGATACATGCGCATAATCATGCTTGCCCAGTCCTGAGCTTCCGTTCCACCTGAACCGGACTGAATGTCCATATAACAGTTTGACGGATCGTGTTCACCACTGAACATGCGCTTAAACTCAAGTTCCGATAACAGGCTGTCAACTGAATCAAGTACGGAAACCAGCTCCTGATAAGCCATTTCGTCCTGATCACCCTTAACCATTTCAAACAGGACTTCACAGTCATCAAAATAACCGGACAGAGTCCTGAAGGTTCCTGTGCATGATTCAAGTTCCTGTTTTTCCCTGCTGAGCTCCTGATATTTGCTCTGATCTCCCCAAACATCCGGATTGGCAAGTAAACCTTCTACTTCTTCAAGTCGTTCCTGTTTACTGTCAGGGTCAAAGATACCCCCTAAGACTGTCAGTACGATTCTGATAGTCAGCTAATCTATTTTCAAGAGAGGTTATTTCAAGCATATTACGTCACTAAAGTTTTTAATAAACAAAACAATCCTCAATGTGTTGAAATCAAAAAAATCACTAAAACACAATGGGTGCTGTATTATACATTTTTTTTATCATTTTTTCGACTTAAATCTCATTCTTATTACTTAATGACCGACTCAACTCTAAATTATTTTCTTGTAAAGACCTGACTAACAGACATCATCATAGGTATTTCGGGACTTTAATTATTGCAAAAAAGATTTAAGTGGAACCATGAAGTGAAAAAACATCAGTTCATGGTATATAATATAGGTGGTCGTGATTTTAACTGTCACCTTTCCGAATTTAAACGAAAACAGGATTCATATTATGTTAAGTAATGATATTACCAATTCAGTTGCTCTGGCCCTCAAAGAGGATTTGGGCGGAGAGCTTGATGCTACTCTTGACATTACTGCTCAATTAATTCCGGCTGACCGTATCAGTGATGCTACAGTAATCACTCGTGAAGAAGGTGTATTCTGCGGTAAGGCCTGGGTTGATGAAATATTTCATCAGTTAGGAGACAAGGTTTCCGTAGAATGGCTCGTAAAGGATGGTGACAAGGTTGCTCCCGGTCAGGAACTGTTCCGTCTTCACGGCAATGCGCGCATCATGCTCACAGCTGAACGTACCGCACTGAACTTCGTACAGACATTATCAGGTGTTGCTACCGCAGTATCAGCTTATGTCAAGGAAATGGAAGGAACAAACTGCACACTTCTTGATACAAGAAAGACTGTTCCTGGATTACGTACCGCTCTGAAGCACGCGGTTGTTGCCGGCGGCGGACATAACCATCGCATGGGACTATTCGATGCATACCTGATTAAGGAAAATCACATCATGGCATGCGGTGGCATAAAACAGGCTATTGAAACAGCAAGAAAGCTTAACCCTGGCAAAATGGTTGAAGTTGAAGTTGAAAATCTTGATGAGCTCCAGCAGGCTCTTGATGCGAAGAGCGATATAATCATGCTTGACAACTTTGACATTCCGGCAATGGAAGAAGCTGTAAAGATTACAAATCATCAGGCAAAGCTTGAAATCAGTGGCAATGTAAATCTTTCCACTATTGCAAGATACGCGAAAATCGGGGTTGATTTTATTTCTGTGGGAGCTTTAACAAAGAACGTTAAAGCAATGGATCTGTCAATGAGATTCAAGAAGTAAACTACTGAATATCCACTAATAACATTTCCAAAAAAAATGAGAACCTCCGGTTCTCATTTTTTTCTCAGAATTTCAATTTAGTGCCAGTCCATTTTTCTTGCGGTAAATATAAATCGAAGCATCATATTTTAAGATAATCACATACTTTTTGACAAAAAGTATATTCAAAGAAAATGATGTAATCAAATAATATATAATAGTGCGCGAGTTATTGTTTTTTAGTATAATGTTATATAGGTGTTAAACGTCATACACAGATTTTCATAAGAGAGTTTTTTATGTTTTACAAAGTCCTTCTTTACGGCATTGTAGCACTTGTTCTAGTTGCACTGTTAGGTAAAGTCAACAGTAACACCTCGCTCTACACTGCCGACAACAATGCTGTTGAATTTATTTTTCCTGTATGGGATTGGGGTCACCCTTGGTTGTATGTGAACATTGACTCAAAAGGAGTCAGTTTCAAAAAACCTCATGATCTGCCATTAAGATTCGCTCAGGACAAGTACGATGCTCAGAAAAAGCGTTCAGAACTGGTTTGCCAGCAGAAAGGGGAAAAGAGCAATGAGTGTGAAGAAGAACTTATTGCCCTTGACAACTGCGAAGATAAACTGGATAAGGCTGAAGCTGAGCTTCAGGAACTGATGGAACAGCTAGGTGACGACATCAGACTGTCCAAGAAATATGAAAAGGAAGAATTCAACTTCTAATTCAGATTTCGTTTAAACGTACAATAAAAAATCAGTTGCAGCCGTAAAGGTCCTAAACTTTGTTGTAATTCATATGTTTAGGACACATAAGACCGAATTTCAAATAACGTGAGGTTCGGTCTTTCTATTTCTCGATTTCACTTAGGATAATATCCAGTTCGTCCAATGACTGTATGTTGTCGTCTTCGTCTGTTTCCTCTTCTTCTTTCGAGAGTTTTCCAAATATTTCCGTAGAAGGCATAGGAATGTCCAATGCTTCCATTATCCTTCTTTGAACACCGGTTACAGGAGTGTAATAACAACCTTCCCTGAATACCGTCTGTTCGATGGAATCTAG